>JAFLDX010000114.1 GCA_017302215.1 Lysobacterales bacterium | reverse complement strand
GCACTGCGCCTGGGGCAGCGCGTGCCGCATCGTCGAGTTCTCCGGATCGGCGCCGGCTGCACCGCGCGCGACGCTGCGCGGGGTGCCGCGCCCGTGATCCATCTGCGCGACGTCTGCTACGTGCGCCTCGGCACGCGCGACCTCGACGGCGCGAGTCGCTACGCGACGACGATACTCGGCCTCGAGGAGGCCGATCGCCGCAATGGCGCGGCATACTTCAAGTCGGACCAGCGCGAGCACACGCTGTGCTACTTCGAAGGCGATCCGGCTGACCAGACCGTCGCGTTCGAGGTCGACGCCCGCGCCGAGCTCGAGGCGGCGGCCGGCGAACTCGAGCGCATCGGCCATGCCGTCCAGCGCGGCAGCACGGGCGAGGCGGACGAACGCAGGGTGCGCGAGTTCATCGCGTTCCGCGATCCCACCGGCAACCGCATCGAGCTGGCCTGGCGCCCGCAGCTCGGCGCGCGCCGCTACCACGGCACGCGCGATGCCGGCATCACGGGCTTCAGCCACGTCGGCCTGTGCAGCACCGACGTCGCGCGCGACGAGCTGTTCTGGACGAGCGTGTCCAATGCGCGCGTGAGCGACCGCATCGGCGACGCGCCGCTGCTGCGCATCGACGAGATCCACCACAAGATCGCCCTGTTCCCGACCACGCGCGCCGGCATCCAGCACATCAACCACCAGGTCGGGAGTGCCGACGACGTGCAGCGCTCGTACCACTTCGTGCGCGGGCACGGCATTCCGGTCGTGTTCGGACCGGGTCGCCACCCGACGTCGTCGGCGCGCTTCCTGTATTTCGAGGGGCCCGACGGCATGGTCTACGAATACTCCTCGGGCGTGCGTTCGATCGCCGACGAACTGCTCTACCGCGAGCGCCAGTTCGAGTTCGGCCCGAAGGGCTTCTGCGAGTGGGGCGCCGTGCCTCAGATCCGCGAGTTCCGCTCGTGACGCACGGCGGCGGCGAGCGCGCGCGCAGCGTGCGCATGGCCGCGCGGGCGCTCGGCCGGCACGGCTTAGTGCATGCCTACGGTCACTGCAGCGCGCGCATCGACGACGGCTCGTTCCTCGTCTCCCCGGCGCGCCCGCTCGGTCTGGTCGAGGCCGGCGAGGCCTGCACGATCGTTCCGCTCGCCGGTGCGCTGCCGGAGGGCGTGTTGCCCGAGGTGCGCATCCATCGCGAGATCTACCGGCGCCGTCCCGATGTCGGCGGCATCGCACGCGTGCAGTCGCCGCAGCTCATGTCGCTGTCCGTGCTCGGCCGCACGCCGCTGTCGCGACACGGCTTCGGCGCCTACTTCCATCCGGCACCCCCGCTGTGGGACGACCCGCTGCTGCTGCGTTCCGACGAGGCCGCCGCCCGGCTCGCCGATCGGCTCGGCCAGGCGCGCGCGATCGTCATGCGCGGCAACGGCGGCGTGCTCGCCGGCGAGTCGATCGAGGCGGCGGTCGTGCTGGCCTGGTATCTCGAGGACGCTGCGCGGGTCGAGCTCGACTGCCTGCGCGCAGGCATCGAGGGGACTCGCCTGACCGAGGCCGAGGCCGCCACGCGCGCGACCTGGAGCGGACGCCTGCTCGAACGCATGTGGGATTACCTGACGGCTGGCGACCTCGAGCACGCCGCCTGAACTCGGCACCGGCCGATTCCGCTCCTTCCATCCATCCGGAGTACCCGATGAGATTTCCGATGCTTGCCGTTCTTGCTGCCGGGCTGTCGCTTGCCGGTGTCGCAACCGCCGACAACGCGCCGTGCGCGAGTGCCGACGATGCACGCATCGTCCAGCAGTACTACAGGGACGTGCGTCCCGCGGCGCCGCCGCCGGCCGTCGGCCGCCTGTTCCGCATGAAGGAGACTGCCGTGGTCAGCGCGATCGACGCGGCGCATGCCTGGGGCGTGCGCTCCGATCCGGTGTTCTTCGATCAGGTGTGGAAGTCGATCGACAGCTGGGGCGCCGACACGCGCATCGGCCTCGTGTTCACCTCGGGCGGCCTGCACGTGTGGAATTTCCCGAGCAAGGTGCCGCAGACCTGGGAGACCACCGACCTGCTGTTCTACGATATGTATGCCGACAAGGGCGACGGCGTGCACGGCCACATCACCCAGTACGACGTCGACCAGATCTGGGCGCTGCAGCTGCCGACGAAGGAAGAGGGCAAGTTCACGCGCATCCTGTCGTTCTACAACACGCAGGGCGACCTCATCGTCGGCCTGTACGTGTCGGAGGGCACGAAGGCGTTCGATCCGCGCGCGGTCGAAGGCTTCGAGCGCACGCGCGAGCTGCTGAAGACGCGACCGCGCGCCTGCGTGCGCGACTGACGCCGGTCCGCTCGGCGCGTGCGGATCAGCCCTGGCGTTCGCCGATCGCGGCGAGCGCCTTGCGCACCTCGTCGTAGGTGCGCATGAGATGGTCCTGGGTCAGCCGGCACGCGCGCAGCGCATTGCGTTCCATGGCGGCGTCGAAGATCGCCTGATGCTCGTCGTGCACGAAGCGGCGCCCGCGCGACGCGCTCAGCGACACGCGCCGGTAGCGTTCCGCCTGGTGGTAGAGCAGGTCCTGCAGCTTGATCAGCCACGGCGAATCGCAGGCCGAGATCAGGGCAAGGTGGAACAGGCCGTTGCGCTCCTCCCAGTCGTCGACGGTCTGCTGAGGGATCGGCGCGCGGTCGACGACATCCCTCTCCACTTCACTGAGGGCGTCGAAGGCGGTGCGCACGCGTTCGGACCAGGCTTCATCGCCGCGTTCGATCGACAGCCGCAATGCTTCGGTCTCGACGAGGTTGCGCACGCGCGAGATGTCGTCGAGCTCCTCGAGCGAGAGCGGCGCGACCCAGAAGCCGCGCTGGTCCTCGGTCTTGACCAGCTGGTCGCCGACGAGGCGCACGAGGGCCTCGCGCAACGGCGACATGCCGACCTCGTACTGCTGCACGAGCGCTTCGAGCTTGAGCTTGCTGCCGGCGGCCAGCTGGCCGTGGACGATGTCGCGGCGCAGGCGATGGTAGGCGCGGCGCGCGAGCGTGCGCGCGGAGGACGGGATGGCATGGGCGTTCATGCCGGAAGTGTGCGCGGCGAATTCCGAAAATCAAGCCCGCGGATGCGCGCACCGCAGCCATTGCGGCGAGGAATTTCGACAAGTCGGTGCGATGTTTCCGTGGGTGACGCCTTGGAATCCATGAAAATCATGTATTTGGGCGATACGGGTAGCAGGGTTTATCGATCGAGGCCCAAGGTCTTTCGGGAAAATATCGTAATTCTCTTGACACGATCCCGCCCCTTTGCTGTGATCCCGTCGCCGTCCGGGCACGCGCGAGGATCGCGCGCGACCGACGGCAGGCACGCGCGGCGGCGGACGTGACGGCACAGGCCGGGGGATGTCCGCCACGCGCAAACGAATCATCGGTCAGCGTCTCCAATGCCATCGGGGGAGTGATGAACAATCGAGCAGGTCGTACGCGCCGCATCGCCGGTCGCATGTCTTTGCTGTCGCTGTGCATCGGCGGCGCGCTGCATGCGCAGGAACCACCGGCGGGCTCGACGCAGGAGCTCGAATCGATCGTCGTCACGGGAACCAACATCCGCGGTGCGGACCCGGCCGGCAACACCGTGCAGGTCATCACCGCCGAGCAGATCCGCGACAGCGGCAAGGCCACGATCGGCGAGTTCCTGCGTGACTTGCCGGCGAACTTCGCCGGTGGTGTCGGCATGAGCGACAACGTGCAGGGCGGCCAGGACGCCAGCGTCGCCGGGTCCAACATGACCGGTGGCCAGGGCGTGAACCTGCGCGGCCTCGGCGCGCTGTCGACCCTCGTCCTCGTCAACGGGCGGCGTGTTGCGGCGTCGGGCCAGTTCGGCGATTTCGTCGACATCTCGAACATTCCGACGAATGCCGTCCAGCAGATCGAGGTCCTGCTCGACGGCGCCTCCGCCGTCTACGGCTCGGATGCGGTCGGTGGCGTCGTCAACATCCTGCTCAAGCGCAGCGACGACGGCGCGCGCACGACGCTGCGCTACGGCAGCACGACCCAGGGCGGCGGCGAGCAGATCCAGCTCGGCCAGACCTGGGGTTCGCAGTGGGACGACGGCGGCTTCATCCTCGGCTACGAGTACAACCGCCAGGACAACGTGCTCGCGAACGATCGCGACCTCTACAACGGCGGTGATTTCAGCGATCGCGGCGGCGTGAACTGGCGACGCGCGAACGCGCGCGCGGGCAGCGCGGCGAACCTGTTCTCGGGCACCGCCTCCGGCAGCGGCAACGTGATCTACACCGTGCCGGGCGGCGCCGGAACGGGCCTCACGCCGGGCAGCCTCACCGCGGTCACCGGCGGCGTCGGCAACACCTACGACGCCTGGGACCAGGTCGACATGTTGCCCGAGATGGAGCGCCACAGTGCCTTCCTCGGCTTCGAGCAGACGGTCGGCGACGCCATCGGCCTGTACGGCGACTTGCGCTACACGCGCCGTCGCGGCGAATACAACCAGGGTTACCAGGCGCTCTACGGCACGATCGCCAACACCAATCCGTACTTCATCACCGGCGTGGCGAACAACTACGGCGTGCTGATCGACGATCGTCCCCTGCAGCGCGAGGTCGGCGTCGACAGTCTCGCCGCCGTGCTCGGCGCCACGTTCGATCTGGGCGGCAGCTGGCGCGGCGAGGCGACCGTCTCGTACAGCCGCGAGGACCAGTTCCGCGATTCGGACGTGCAGCGCAACGCGAACATCTACGACTACCTGCCGACCGCCGCCGGCGGGCGCGTGCAGGCGCCGACCGCGATCGCCTGCAGCCAGCTCGGCCTGACCCCAGGTACCCTGCCGGCGAATCCGACCGCGCAGCAGGCCTACTGCGCGAACCTCAACTTCGCGCCGTTCAATCCGTACACGACCGATCCGCTGTCCGAGCAGGTGCTTTCGCAACTGATCGGCTTCGAGAACCTGGACTTCGTCTCGTGGTTGACCCAGGCCAGCTTCAAGGTCGATGGCGACCTGTTCGACATCGGCGGCGGTGCGGTCAAGCTCGCCGCCGGCGCCGACTGGCGCCGCGAGAAGATCGGCGGTTCGCTCGACTTCAACTGGCGCAGCACGTCCGATCGGCATGAAACGTTCGGCACGACCGAGCGCGACGTCAGCGCGCTGTTCACCGAGGTCGCGATCCCGTTCATCGGCGCCGACAACGAGATGGCGTTCGCCAAGCGCCTCGACCTTTCGCTGGCCGGGCGCTACGAGCGCAGCCGCGGCCTCGGCGATTTCTCCGAGTTCACGCCGAAGGTCGGCCTCGACTTCCAACCGACCGATGCGCTGACCCTGCGCAGCAGCTGGGGCACCTCGTTCCATGCACCGCCGATGCGCTACGCGTACAACGGCGTGCAGCCGATCTCGGGCGGCAACGGCGCATTCATGCGCGCCGACCTCTACACCGCGCCGTGCACGACCACGATCGTCCCGCTCAACGGCGTCACCGGCACGCCGGGTGGCACCGGCAACTGCACGTTCACCGCGATCGTCATCAGCGGTGGCGCCGGTCCGACCCTGAAGCCGGAAAAGTCGGACACCGCGACGCTCGGCTTCGACTGGAAGCCCGAGTGGGCGCCGGGCCTGCGCGTCGGCGCGAACTGGTTCGACCTGAAGGTCGACGACCGCATCGTGCGCATCCAGGCCGGCACGCTCGGCGGCATCCTCGCCGAGCTGTTCGCCACCGGCACCACGCCGTACATCGGCAGCCTCGAGATCAACCCCGATGTGCAGCGCGTGCTCGACATCATCGAGAACGACCCGCGCTACCTCGGCCAGCTCGGCGCTGGCCCGGTGCAGGGCGCCGAGGACGTGGCGATGATCATCAACGCGACGCAGATCAACCTCGCCTCGCTGAAGATGCGCGGCGTCGACATCAACCTCGGTTATGCCTGGTCCACCGAGGGCGCCGGCGACTTCGACCTGTTCCTGCGCGGCACCCTGCTCGACGCGTACAAGGTCAAGGCGACGCCGGCGGCCGCCTACGTCGACCAGCTCGGCCAGTACAGCGCGGCCGGCAACCCCGTGCGCTTCCGCTCGCAGCAGGGCATCCGCTGGAAATTCGGCGACTTCGGCCTCGGCCTGACCATGAACTACGTCGACGACTACGAGTGCGGCGCGGGTTGCTACGTGCCGAATGCGGCCGGACTGCCCGTGCTCGCCACGAGCCCGGTCAAGATCGATTCGTGGAAGACCTTCGACCTCAGCCTCGACTACGACCTGTCCGGCATCGGCGGGATGTTCAAGAACTCGCGCATCAATTTCACCGCGCTCAATGTCACCGACAAGGATCCGCCGTTCGTCGACGGCGGCACCGCCGCCAACGACGTGCTGGCCGATCCGTACGATCCGGCCAACGCGACCGCGATCGGGCGTACGCTCGCGCTGTCGTTCGACAAGCGCTGGTAGCAGATTCGGACATCGCGCCGCTCCGCGGCGGCGCCCTGTCCGCCACCACAAGGGAACCGCCATGCAACGCACGGTTGCTCGCGTCCTCGCCGCGATGCTCGCCTTCGCGGCCACCGCCGTCCCGGCCGCGCAGGGTCCGGCACCGCCCTCGCCGGCATCGGCGTCGGCAATCAGCATTCCCGGCACGCAGCAGTTCGACATCGCGTCGAGTTCCGGCAAGCGCAGCTACCGCATCTTCGTTTCGGTGCCTGCCAAGGCGGCGCCGGAGCACGGATATCCGGTGCTGTACGTGCTCGACGGCAATGTGATGTTCCTCACGGCACTCGAAGCCGTGCGTGCGCTCGAGCGCCGCCCCGACATGCCGAAGGACCTCGCCACCGTGGTGGTCGGCATCGGCTATCCGGACGGCGTCGATGCAGGGGTCGAACGCACGCTCGATTACACGCCGGCCGGCGGCGGCAATCCGCAGATCCGCAATCCCGGCGGCGGTGCCGACGCATTCCTCGCCTTCGTCGAGGATGACCTGAAGCCGAGGATCGCCGGGATCGCGCGCATCGATCGCACGCGGCAGGGCATCTTCGGCCATTCATTCGGCGGCCTGTTCGTGCTGCATTCGCTGGCGGCCAGGCCCGATGCGTTCCGCGTGCGCGTGGCGGCGAGTCCGTCGATCTGGTTCGCGCCGAAAGTCCGCGACGAGCTTTCCGCGATGGTCGCAAAGCGCAAGGCCGATGCGCCGCTGACGGCGGTGCTGCTGACGGCTGGCGAGTTCGAACAGATCCCTTCGCCGCAGACGCGCGTGCATCCGAATGCCGAACGTCTCGTCGGCGTGCTCGCCGAGCGCCGCCAGGTCGACAACGCGCGCTCGGTCGCCGAACTCCTCGCCAAGGCGCCGAACCTCGATGCGCGCTTCGACGAGATCGCCGGCGAGGACCACGGCACGGTGATCCCCGCCGCGATCAGTCGCGCAGTCTGGTTCATGCTCGCGCCTGCGCTGCCCGTGCCGGCCGTACCCGCCGCGAAGGACTATCTCGCGATGACGCCGGCGCAGCGCTACGACCTGCGCCTGCGCGTGCGTGACCTGCCGGATCGCGTGCGCGTCCCGTGGCTCAAGGAACTCAAGAAGAGCCTGCAGGATGGCCTCTCGCCGGACGAGGTCCAGCGGCTGCACGACGAGCGCAACGAGATGGACGCGAAGAACGGCACGAAGCCGCACGCGATCAACGCGGACGGCTAGCGAGCACGACCGGCTCGTCGCGCGTTCGTTCATCGGATCGCCGGCATACTGGCCGCTTCCATTGGCGAGGTGGCCATGCCGGCGCGAGAACGGTCGCGGTTGATCGATGAAGCCCGCGATTTCATCGACAGCGATCCGCTGACGCTCGCGGCATCGATCGCGTTCTACACCGCCTTGTCGTTCGCGCCGGTCATCGTGCTCGGACTTTGGGCAGTCGCGCAGCTCTCGCCGGGTGCCGAGGACCGGCTCATCGACCAGCTCGGTGCGGTGCTCGGCAGTCAGGTGCGCGCGATCGCGCAGACCGTGGTCGAGCACGCCGGCGCCACCGCGTTCAAGGCCGACTTCGCCGGACTGGTCGGCGCCGGGGCCTTGCTCGTCTCCGCGTCGACCGCGTTCGCGCAGTTCCAGGCATCGATCAACCGCATCTGGGGTGTCGAGGCGCCACCCGTCAATGCGCTGATGCAATGGTTGCGTCGACGCCTGCTGTCGTTCGGCATGATCGCGGTCGTCGGCTTCCTGCTGATGGTCGCGCTCGTCGTCAGTTCGCTGCTTGCGCTCGTCCTCACGCGCGAGGGCGTCGGCTGGGTCGTGTTCAACGAAGCCGCGACACTGCTGCTGTTCGGCGTCGCGTTCGCGGCCCTGTTTCGCCACGTGCCGGACATCCGTATCCCCTGGCGTGGCGCATTGATCGGTGGCCTGCTGACCGCCGTGTTGTTCGAGACGGGCAAATGGGTTCTCGGACGCTATCTCGCGACGGCCGCCAGCGCGGATGCCTATGGCGGCGCGAGCGCACTGGTCCTGTTGCTGCTGTGGGCTTACTACAGTTCGCTGATCGTCCTCGTGGGTGCCGGCATCACGCGCGCGATCACGCGGGCGATCGATCCGTTCGAGTGGCCGACGCGACAGGCGGCGGTTCGGAACGAGCGCGACGTGGACTCGTTCGGGCCTGCCGAACCGGGCACCCGAGCGTGAATCCCGCGGACGCGCGCCCGGGCAGCAGCAGGCCGCCGGACGCGCTCAACCCGGTAAGCCGGTCTCCAGGGCGCGCAGGCGCAGGCCGATCGCAGGCTCGTCGTCGAGGGTCGTGAAGCCGCGCCATTCGTAACCCGGCGCAACCGTGCAGCCGACCAGCGTGTAGTCGCCGAGCGGGCGGGCCGACTGCCAGCAGCCGGCCGGCACGACGAACACCGGCGCGGCATCGTGCGTGACCGGGCCGAGACGATGGCGGACGAGGCTGTCGTCGCGCGGATCGAAGCGCAGCACTTCGAGCGCATCGCCCTCGTACCAGTGCCAGAGTTCGTCGGCGTCGACGCGATGCCAGCGACTCGTCTCGCCGGCGCTGAGCAGGTAGTAGATCGACGTGGCGACGGCGCGCGGACGCGAGTCGCGGCCGAACGGCGTCTGCATCGTCGATTCGTAGATGCGGCGATAGCGGCCGCCTTCGACGTGCGGTTCGAGGGCGAGCTGGCGGATCAGGCTTTCGGCGCGTGGATGCATCCGCCCATCATAGCCGCTGCGGATTTCCTGCGCGAAGGCACGCATCGCCCTGACGACGTGCCGCGACCGCAAGGGACGCCGGTGCGCTCAGTGCTCGTAGCGGTAATTGAATCCGGCGCGGCTGCCGGTCGTCGCGTTCTGCGCCTCGAAGTTCCAGCGCTTGCTGAAAAGATAGCGCAGGGTCACGACTTCGCCCGGTTCGAAGATGCCGACGCCGTAGCTGAGGTAGAGCTTCGGCGACAGGTACTTGCCGACCGTGAACGCGGCGCCGCCGAGCGTGGCGTTGTCGGACACGCCGATGTCGTCGACGCCGAGGCGTCCGCCGATGCTCTTCGCGAGCAGGTCGCCGCCGGCCGTGCCGAGCGCGCGCGCGGCCGTGCCGAGCATGTCGCCTTCGCCGCTCTTGAGCGACGACAGCGGCTTGCCGGTGACCAGATAGGACAACGCGTTGGACTGCTCCATCGTCGGGTCGGAATACACCGTCAGCACCGGGATCTGCGCGGTGCCGCGGATCAGCAGGCCGGCGGTCACGTCGTCGGCCTCGATCGTGCGCGCGGCGCGAATGTCGAGCCCGGGATTGTCGATGGCGGTGCCGGCGAACAGCACGCGACCGGTTTCGATCTTGAGGTCCTGCCCGTAGGCCTTGTAGGTGCCGCTGACGTCGAGCGTGCCATTGCCCGAGGTAGCGCGACCGGGACGCTCGTTGACGACGAGCTGGCCGCCAACCTTGCCGTCGAAGCCGAAGCCGGCGAGCTTGACGTCGTCGCCGAGCACGACCGTGACGGTGGCGGTCACGGGCACCGCCTCGCCGGGCCGCTCGCGCTCGGCATCGATGATGACCACGTCGGGCGAGGTCTTGGCCATGCCACCACCCGGCAGCTTCGAGAAGTCGACATCGGCTTTCGGCACGAGCACCTTGCCGGTGACGACGAAGCCCGTGTCGCCGCGCGCGACGACGAGATCGGGACTGATGACGACGCGCGCGGCGGGAATGTCGGCCGCGGTGAACGCCTCGCCCGTGATCGTGACCTTCATCGGTGCGTTCGCGGCGAGGCCACCCTCGCCGCCGATGACGAGACGACCCTTGCCGGAGGCGATGCCGCCTTCGATCGCGAACCGCTGCGCATCGATCGCGCGCACGTTGACCTCGCCGTCGTGCAGCTTGAGCCCGGCGGCCGGCACCTCGGTGGCGAAGTCGGCGAGCGTCAATGCGCCTTGCAACTGCGGTTGCGCGAGCGTGCCTGCGATGCGGTAGTTCGCGCCGAGGCGGCCCTTCGTGTTGGCGACTTCGGCGCTCAGCAGCTCGACGAAGGCGAGGCTGTTGAGGACGAGATCGACATGGCCGTCGAGCGCCTGTGCCGAGCCGGGCGCGCCGGACAGCGTCACGCGGCCGTCGAGGCGACCGTCGTGGTCCAGCCCGGCGCGCACGACCGCCGTCGTCGACTGCGGTGCAAACCGTGCTTCGACGGCGAGCCCGGTATAACCGAGCAGGGCGTCGCCCGCACCGTCGACGAGCACGCTCCGGAAGCGTTCCTCCCAGAGGGTGCCCTTGCGACCGTGGCGTTTGTTGTACCACTGGGTGAAGCGCTGTTTGAGCAACTTCATGAAGGC
>JAFLDX010000113.1 GCA_017302215.1 Lysobacterales bacterium | reverse complement strand
GTCAGCGGAATCCGCGCCGCCGGCCTCGCCGCCGAACTGGCGGCGGCACGCCTGCTGCTCGAGTCGGGCGGCGTCGGCTTCCGCTACGCACTCGCGGACCTCGCGCTGTCGCCGCAACTCGAGACGGCGCTGGCCCTGACCGTGCGCGAGGCGGTCACCAACATCCAGCGCCACGCACAGGCGAGGCAAGCCGAAGTCGGCGTGTCGATCGACGCGGGCCATGTGCACCTCTGGATCGTCGACGACGGCCGTGGCAGCACGATCGTTCCGGGCAACGGCCTCAATGGCATGCGCGAGCGGGTCGAGGCACTCGGCGGCAGCCTGCGCATCGAATCCCCGGGCGGCCACGGCACGCGCGTCGAGGTGCGCATTGCGTTGCCGACGGACGAGTTGCCAGAGGCGGCCGCACAACCGGCCATCGCACCGTGACGACCCATCTTGATCCAGCAAGGGATCAGGCAAAGACGAGAAGCGCCCCTCATCCGCCCTCCGGGCACCCCGGATCGAGTCCGGGGCAGGCTCTCCTCCCCGTTGTCACGGGGAGAAGGAACATCAAGAGCTCGACGACGTCTGCCTGTCCTTCCCCCCGCGCAGCGGGGAGAAGGTGGCGCGGCAGCGCCGGATGAGGGGCCGGACGTCGCGCAGCACTGCGATCAGGCAAAGACGAGAAGCGCCCCTCATCCGCCCTCCGGGCACCTTCTCCCCGTCGCGACGGGGAGAAGGAACATCTGGAGCAATCGACGCGTGCCTTCCCTTCTCCCCGCGCGACGGCGAGGAGAAGGAACATCAAGACCTCGACGGCGCCAGCCTTCCCTTCGCCCCCGCGCAGCGGGGAGAAGGAACATGTGGGCTCGACGACGCCTGCCTGTCCTTCGCCCCGCGCAGCGGGGAGAAGGTGGCGCGGCAGCGCCGGATGAGGGGCCGATCGTCGCGCAGCATCGCGATCAGGCAAAGACGAGGAGCGCCCCTCATCCGCCCTCCGGGCACCTTCTCCCCGTTGTCACGGGGAGAAGGCACATTGGGGCTCGACGACGCCCGCCTGTCCTTCGCCCCGCGCAGCGGGGAGAAGGTGGCGCGGCAGCGCCGGATGAGGGGCCGGACGTCGCGCAGCATCGCGATCAGGCAAAGACGAGAAGCGCCCCTCATCCGCCCTCCGGGCACCTTCTCCCCGTCGCGACGGGGAGAAGGAACATCAAGAGCTCGACGACGCCTGCCTGTCCTTCGCCCCGCGCAGCGGGGAGAAGGTGGCGCGGCAGCGCCGGATGAGGGGCCGGACGTCGCGCAGCATCGCGATCAGGCAAAGACGAGAAGCGCCCCTCATCCGCCCTCCGGGCACCTTCTCCCCGTTGTCACGGGGAGAAGGCACATTGGGGCTCGACGACGCCTGCCTGTCCTTCGCCCCGCGCAGCGGGGAGAAGGTGGCGCGGCAGCGCCGGATGAGGGGCCGGACGTCGCGCAGGCGCGCGATCGGCCAAGCACCAGAGGCGCCTTGAGTGCCGGGGCCCTCTCGCGCATCCAACCGATTCTTCATTCCGCACGCTTGAGTGGGTCCCGGCTTTCGCCGGGACGACGAACCGGGAGTTGTCGCCGATGGTCGCGCGTCGCCCTCGCTGCAGTCACGGGATGGAACCATGCAGCAACGGCGCGCGCCGGCGCAGCGGCATGCTACGTTTCGCGCCATGCCCATCGTCGTGCCCGCCCTCCCGTGATCCGCGTCCTGCTCGCCGAGGACCAGGCGATGGTGCGCGGGGCACTCTCCGCCCTGCTCGGACTCGAGTCCGACATCGACGTGCTCGGCGCGGTGGCCGACGGTGAGAGCGCATGGCGCGAGTTGCAGCGGGTCAGGCCCGACGTGCTCGTCACCGACATCGAAATGCCGGGACTGACCGGACTCGAACTCGCGCAGCGCATCCGGCGCCACGAGCTGCCGATCAAGGTCGTCATCGTGACGACGTTCGCGCGTGCAGGCTTCCTGCGTCGCGCGCTCGATGCCGGCGTGTCGGGCTATCTGCTCAAGGATGCGCCAGCCGAGAACCTCGCCGAAGCCCTGCGCAAGGTCCATCGCGGCGGGCGCGCGATCGATCCCGAACTGGCCGTCGAGGCCTGGTCCGAGGCCGACCCGCTCAACGATCGCGAACGCCAGGTGCTGCGTCTCGCCGGCGAGGGTCTTTCGGCCGGTGACATCGCCGCGCGGCTCAACCTCTCGCACGGCACGGTGCGCAACTACCTGTCCGAAGCAATCGGCAAGCTCGGCGTCGGCAACCGCATCGAGGCGTTCCGCCTCGCACGCCAGAAGGGCTGGCTTTGAGCGCATGTTCCGGCGAGAGCATCGCGGCTAAAGCCGCTCCCACAGCAGGACCGCGACCTCGAACAGAGCCTGTGGGAGCGACTTCAGTCGCGATCGGGACTTGTCACTGATCCTGCGGGAGCGACTTCAGTCGCGATCTTTCTCAGGCGGCGCAGTCGGTATCACGACCGGCTTTCAACAGCCGCTGGGCTGGTCAGCCGATTCCGGCAGGGGCGGTACGGCGCGATCGGCACCGATTTGGGCAGGCGCGCGCCGCGGCCTACAATGCCGGGCTGCATTCCTGCGGTCTTTCCCTTGAAGAAGTCCGATTTCCGTTTCGACCTGCCGGTCGAGCTGATCGCGCAGGCGCCGCTGGCCGAGCGCTCGGCGAGCCGGCTGCTCGTGCTCGACGCGCACGTGCGCACGTGCGTCGATCGCCACCTGCGCGAACTGCCCGACCTGCTCGCGCCGGGCGACCTGCTCGTGTTCAACGATACGCGCGTGCTCCCGGCGCGCCTGCACGGACGCAAGGCCAGTGGCGGCGCGGTCGAGATCCTGCTCGAGCGCGTGACCGGTGCGCACGAGGCGATCGCGCAGATGCGCGCGAGCAAGACGCCGAAGGCCGGCGCCGCGATCGCACTCGATGACGGCTCGCAGGTCGAGGTGCTCGGCCGCGAAGGCGAGTTCTTCCGTTTGCGCTTCGATGCCGACGAGCCGCTCGAGAAGCGCCTGCTGCGCCTAGGGCGCATGCCGTTGCCGCCCTACATCGAACGCGCGGCCGACGCCGTCGACGAGACGCGTTACCAGACGGTGTTCGCGCGCGAGCCCGGCGCGGTGGCCGCGCCGACCGCCGGGCTGCATTTCGACACGCCGCTGCTCGAACGGCTCGGTGCGCGCGGCATCGAGGCCGGCCACGTCACCCTGCACGTCGGCGCCGGCACGTTCCAGCCGATGCGCGCTGAACGCCTCGAAGACCACGTCATGCATCGCGAATGGCTCAACGTCGGTGCCGAACTGGTCGAGAAGGTGCGCCGCGCGCGCGAGCGCGGCGGGCGCGTGATCGCGGTCGGCACGACCGTAGTGCGCGCGCTCGAGAGCGCCACGCGCGACGGCGTGCTCGCACCGTTCGCCGGCGAGACGCAGATCTTCATCTTCCCGGGCTACCGCTTCGGCAGTGTCGACGGCCTGTTGACCAACTTCCACCTGTCGGAGTCGACCCTGCTGATGCTCGTCTGCGCGTTCGCCGGTCGCGAGTTCGTGCTGGATGCCTACCGTCATGCGGTGGCCGAGCGTTACCGCTTCTTCTCGTACGGCGACGCGATGCTGATCCTGCCCGGGGCCACCGCATGAGCGCATTCGATTTCGCGATCTCGGCGCGCGACGGCAAGGCGCGCCGCGGCCGGCTGCGCTTCGCGCGCGGCACGATCGAAACACCGGCGTTCATGCCGGTCGGAACCTACGGCTCGGTCAAGGCGATGACGCCGCGCGACCTCGTCGAGACCGGCGCCGAGATCATCCTCGGCAACACATTCCACCTGTTCCTGCGCCCGGGCCTCGACATCGTCGGCGACTTCGGCGGCCTGCACCGCTTCATCGGCTGGGACAGGCCGATCCTGACCGACTCGGGCGGATTCCAGGTGTTCTCGCTCGCACACAAGCGCCGGATCACCGAAGACGGCGTGACGTTCGCCTCGCCGGTGGACGGCTCGAAGGTGTTCCTGAGCCCCGAGGAATCCATGCGCATCCAGCGCGTGCTCGATTCCGACATCGCGATGATCTTCGACGAGTGCACGCCGTATCCCGCGACCGAGAAGGTTGCGCGCGATTCGATGGAGCTGAGCCTGCGCTGGGCGCTGCGCTCGCGCCGCGCGTTCGACGCGCTGGACAACCCGAACGCGCTGTTCGGCATCGTGCAGGGGTCCGTCTACCCCGCACTGCGCCAGCGTTCGGCCGATGCGCTGCTCGAGATCGGCTTCGACGGCTACGCGATCGGCGGACTCGCGGTCGGCGAGACCGAGGCCGAGCGCAACGCGATGCTCGACGACGTCGCGACGATGCTGCCGGCCGCACGGCCGCGCTACCTGATGGGCGTCGGCCGGCCCGAGGACATCGTCGAGGCGGTGCGGCGCGGCGTCGACATGTTCGATTGCGTGATGCCGACGCGCAATGCGCGCAACGGCTTCCTGTTCACGCGCCATGGCACGCTGCGCATCCGCAACGCGAAGTACGCGCGCGACACGCGCGTGATCGAGGAAGGCTGTGCCTGCTATACCTGCCGCTCGGGGTTCAGTCGGGCCTACCTGCGCCATCTCGACCGTTGCGGCGAGATCCTCGCCAGCCAGCTCGCGACGATGCACAACCTGCACCACTACCAGCAGCTCATGCGCGGCCTGCGCGACGCGATCGCCGCCGGCACGCTCGACGAGTTCACGGCCGCATTCCGCGCCGACCTCGCCGTGCCGATGGGGTGAGGGAGTGCGGCAACCTCAGCGCCTGCTCCCCTTCTCCCCGAGACAACGGGGAGAAGGGGCGGCGTGTAATGCATCGAAGCGTTGGCTTCCCCTTCGCACCGCGTGAGCGGGGAGAAGGTGGCGCGGCAGCGCCGGATGAGGGGCCGGCTTGCCGGTGTCGAGGTGAGCCGTGAATGCACGAGCGCAGGAGCGCAGGAGCGCAGGAGCGCAGGAGCGCAGGAGCGCAGGAGCGCAGGAGCGCAGGAGCGCAGGAGCGCAGGAGCGCAGGAGCGCAGGAGCGCAGGAGCGCAGGAGCGCAGGAGCGCAGGAGCGCCCCTCATCCGCCCTGCCGGGCACCTTCTCCCCGTTTTCACGGGGAGAAGGGAAAGACCGGCTCCGTCGCGCTGTTGATGTTCCTTCTCCCCGTTTCGACGGGAGAAGGGACGGCGTGTGGTGCATCGAAGCGTTGGCTTCCCCTTCGCCCCGCGTGAGCGGGGAGAAGGTGGCGCGGCAGCGCCGGATGAGGGGCCGGCTTGCCGGTGTCGAGGTGAGCCGTGAGTGCACGAGCGCAGGAGCGCAGGAGCGCAGGAGCGCAGGAGCGCAGGAGCGCAGGAGCGCAGGAGCGCAGGAGCGCAGGAGCGCAGGAGCGCAGGAGCGCAGGAGCGCAGGAGCGCAGGAGCGCAGGAGCGCAGGAGCGCCCCTCATCCGCCCTGCCGGGCACCTTCTCCCCGTTTTCACGGGGAGAAGGGAAAGACCGGCTCCGTCGCGCTGTTGATGTTCCTTCTCCCCGTTTTCACGGGGAGAAGGCACAGCACGGGTTGCACCGGATGGTTGGGTTTGCGCCGCGCACGCGGGGAAAAGGCACCGCTGAAACCCGAAAGCCCGGTTGCGCCGGGAGTGTCACCACGCGTAGCCGATCTTTCCGTAGACGAAGGCGCCGTTGAAGCCGAACGGCGAGGCCGTGCTGTACGGGATCTGGCCCGAGGTCGAGTTGGCGTAGAGCACTTCGTCGGGGTAGGCGTCGGTGACGTTGTCGGCGCCGAGGGTGAAGGTCCAGCGCTCGAGCGTGAGTGCGGCGGCGAGGTCGAGCACCCACTGGCTGTCGAAGGTCTGGTCGAGTGCGGCGCTGGCATTGCGCACGGTGAACTCGCCGTAGCGCGTGAGGCCGCCGGTGAACGACCACGAGCCGACATCCCAGGTCGCGCCGAGCTGCAGCTTGTCCTTCGGTGCGCCGACTTCGATGCGGCCGGTTTCGACTCGGCCGATGCGCTGCAGGTTGAGGCCGCCCTGTTCGAGTTCGGGCGGGTTCGGCTCGGTGTGCGTGATGTCGGTCTTGTTGTAGTTGAAGCCGGCGGTGAGGTTCAGCGTGCTCGCATCGAGCGGGATGCGGTAGCTCGCAACGACGTCGAGGCCCTTGGTGCGCGTGTCGATGGCGTTGGTGAAGTAGCGTCCGCCGGTCACGCCGTAGATGCTGCGCGCCTCGAGGAACGCGACGACGGCGGCACCGGTCAGGTTCTCGGAAAGGACGATGCGGTCATCGACGTCGATGCGGTAGGCGTCGATCGTGACGTAGAGGCCGTCGGCCGGCTGCAGCACGAGGCCGAGCCCGAGGTTGGTCGATTCCTCGGCCTGGAGCGGCTCGGAGCCGAGCGCGATCGCGATCGGGTTGGTGGCGGCGAAGGTGCGCACCTCGAACGGCACGCCGCCGATGAAGTTGGTGGCGGTCGACTGGAAGTACTGCTGTGCCAGCGACGGCGCGCGGAAGCCGTTGGAGACCGTGCCGCGCAAGGCCACCGCATCGGTGAAGGCGTAGCGCGCCGAGAACTTGCCCGACGTCGTGCTGCCGAAGTCGCTGTAGTCCTCCCAGCGACCGGCCAGGCTGGCCGAGAACCGGTCGGTGAAATCCTGTTCGAGGCTCACGTAGACCGCCTTGTTGTCGCGGTCGTACGCGCCGGCATCACCGGGCTGGAAACCCGGGAACACCTGCGCGCCCGGAGGCGCGCCGGCGACCGGGCCGGCGATGTACGAGGCCGGTTCGCCCGGCGACTGGTTGAACTTTTCCTCGCGGTACTCGGCGCCGAAGGCGAGGCTGAGCGGATGGGCGAGTCCGGTATCGATCGCCTTGCTGAAGTCGGCGTTGACGAGGTTCTGCGTGTATTCGAGCGCGCCGGCATGGAAGTCCGTCTGCGAGGTCGGGCCGATGCTGCGGTTGAGGCTGTTGGCGACGTCGAAGTCGAGGTGGTTGTAGCCGTAGTTGTAGCTCACGTCCCAGTGCCAGCCACCTTCGGTGTCGCCGCGCAGGCCGGCGAGCAGCGAGCGGTCGCGCGAGTCGTTGAGGATCTGCGGCAGGAATCCGTCGGGGTAGATCGATGGGATGTTGCGGCTGTCACCGGCCGGGCGGAAATAGCCGTTCGAGGTGACGTCGCGGTTGCTGAGGATGCCGAACGTATAGAGCTCGATGCCCGGAGTGAACGCATAGGCACCGTTGATCGAAACGGCGCCGATGTCGTAGTCGGGATCGCCGTACCGCTGCACGACGCGGCCGGGCGGAGCCGACGTGGCCGACGGTGTGCCGATGTAGGGACGCGCGCGGTTGGTGTCGTCCTGGTGGCCGGCCTGCGCGGCGAGGTGCAGCCATCCGTTCTCGCCGAGGCCGAGCGCGCCATCGCCGTCGAGCTGGTACTGGCGGCCGTCGCCGGCGCTGTACTGGCCGGCCTTGGCTTCGATGCTGCCGCCCGTGCCACTGCCCTTGAGCACGATGTTGATGACGCCGGCGATCGCGTCCGAGCCGTACAGCGCCGACGCGCCGTCGCGCAGGACCTCGACGCGCTCGACCGCCGACACGGGAATCGCATTGATGTCGACCGGTGCCGAGCCGCGGCCCTGGCTGCCGTTGAGGTTGATCAGCGCCCCGACATGCCGGCGCTTGCCGTTGACGAGGACGAGCACCTGATCGGGCGCGAGGCCGCGCAACTGAGCCGGACGTACCGCATCGGTGCCGTCGGTGATGGCCGGGCGCGGGAAGTTCAGCGAGGGCAGGGCGCGCGACAATGCGGTGGCGAGTTCGGAGGTGCCTGTCGACTTGAGCAGCTCCGGCGTGATGATGTCGATCGGCGACACCGACTCGGAGGCCGTGCGGTCGCTGACGTGCGTGCCGGTGACGACGATGACGTCGAGCTGCTCGTCGGGCGGCGACTCCGCGGCGACGGCAAGGGTGGCCGAGAGGGCGAGGGCGGTGGCGATGCTCAGGCGGGATGGCTGGATGTTCATCGGGCTACCTGGTCGGGAAAGGGATAATGGTGCGTTGCACCATGCTTGTCGTGTAGATGAAACGCCGTTGTTCGTCAACGTACCGGATCGCATTCCGGTGTCGTTATGCGCAGATGCCATAAGCCCATGCCGGCGGTCGTGCGCCATGCACGGATTGGCCTGAACCGGGCCGCGCGGCTACGATGGCCGCTTTGCATGCGCGGGCGGGATGCCGATGGCGACGAAAACCCTGCTGGTCACCGGTGGTGCCGGCTTCATCGGCGGCAATTTCGTGCTCGACGTGCTCGCGCTCGGCGGTTACCGCATCGTCAATCTCGACGCGTTGACCTATGCCGGCAACCTCGACACGCTCGCATCGGTCGCCCACCGCGACGACTACGCCTTCGTGCAGGGCGACATCGGTGATCGCGAACGCGTGCAGGCCGTGCTCGCCGAACATGCGCCGACCGCGATCATCAACTTCGCCGCCGAGTCGCATGTCGACCGCTCGATCGACGGTCCGGCCGCCTTCGTCCAGACCAACGTCGTCGGCACGCTGAACCTGCTCGAGTGCGCGCTCGCCTGGTGGCGCGGCCTGCCGCTCGATCGCCAGGATGCGTTCCGTTTCCTGCACGTGTCGACCGACGAGGTCTACGGATCGCTCGGTCCGGTCGGACGCTTCAGCGAGGATTCGCCGTACCAGCCGAACTCGCCGTATTCGGCGTCGAAGGCCGCCTCGGACCACCTCGTGCGCGCGTTCCACCATACGTACGGCCTGCCGGTGCTGACCACGAACTGCTCGAACAACTACGGCCCGTTCCAGTTCCCCGAGAAGCTCATTCCGCTGATGATCCAGAAGGCGCTTGTCGGCGAGGCGCTGCCGGTGTACGGCGACGGCCGCAACATCCGTGACTGGCTTTACGTGAAGGATCATTGCGCGGCGATCCTGCGCGTGCTCGAGATCGGCCGCGTCGGCGAGGTCTACAACGTCGGTGGCGATGCCGAACGCGAGAACATCCACGTCGTGAAAACGATTTGCGCGCTGCTCGACGAGCGCCGCCCGCTCGCCGATGGCCGCAGGCGCGAATCGTTGATCACCCATGTGCGCGATCGTCCGGGGCACGACCGCCGCTACGCGATCGACGCCACGAAGATCAAGCGCGAACTGGGCTGGCGCCAGACCGAAAGCTTCGAGTCCGGCATCGCACGGACGGTCGACTGGTACCTCGCGGAACAGGCCTGGGTGCAACGCGTGCTCGACGGCAGCTACCGCATGGAGCGCCTCGGCGGGACCTGAGCGCACACGAGCCGAGCAAGCTCGGCTCTACGGTAGAGCGGAGCTTGCTCCGCTGCCCTTGTCGCGTCGCGTCCGAGCCGAGCAAGCTCGGCTCTACGGTAGAGCGGAGCTTGCTGCGTTGCCCTTGTCGCGTCGCGTCCGAGCCGAGCAAGCTCGGCTTTGCGTAGAGCGGAGCTTGCTCCGCTGCCCTTGTCGCGTCGCGTCCGAGCCGAGCAAGCTCGGCTTTGCGTAGAGCGGAGCTTGCTCCGCTGCATTGGACGTGGCCTGGTACGTCGCCGCGGCTGAGGGATCCTGCGGGGTGCATTCGGCGGGATGCTCCTGGTCTTCGACCAGGAAAGGATCGCGGCTGAAGCCGCTCCCACATGGCCGCTACTGACTCAGGCCGATCGGTCGACCGAATAGTCGGCGAGCACGGCCAGTGCGTCGCGTGCCGGCGAGGCGGGCAGGGCGTCGAGTGCGGACCGTGCCGACTTCGCATACGCGCGCGCCTTGTCGCGGGCGTAGTCGATCGCGCCGGAGTCGTGGATCGCGGCAGTGATGTTGTCGAGCGAATCGAGGCCGCCGCTTTCGATCGCGCGGCGCAGGCTGGCCGATTGTTCGGGCGTGCCGTGGGCGATCGCGTGGATGACCGGCAGGGTCGGCTTGCCTTCGGCGAGGTCGTCGCCGATGTTCTTGCCGAGCGTGCCGGCATCGGAGACGTAGTCGAGCACGTCGTCGGCGATCTGGAACGCGAAGCCGAGGTCGAGGCCGTACCGCGCGAGCGCGTCCTCCTGGTCCTGCGGCAGGTCGGCGAGCACCGCGCCGAGCCGTGTCGCCGCGGCGAACAGCACGGCGGTCTTGCGCTCGATGACCTCGAGGTAGGCACGCTCGTCGGTATCGGCATTGCCGATGTTGAGCAGTTGCAGCACCTCGCCCTCGGCGATGCGGTTGGTGGTGTCGGCGAGGATGCGCATGACGCGCATGCTGTCGAGCTCGACCATCATCTGGAACGAGCGCGAATAGAGGAAGTCGCCGACCAGCACGCTCGCCGCATTGCCCCACAGCGCGTTCGCGGTCTGCCGCCCGCGGCGCAGGTCCGACTCGTCGACGACGTCGTCGTGCAGCAGGGTCGAGGTGTGGATGAACTCGATCAGTGCGGCCAGCGGGACGTGCTGGCTGCCGCCGTAGCCGGCCGCCTGGGCGGCGAGCAGGTGCAGCATCGGGCGCAGGCGCTTTCCGCCACCCTGGATGATGTGCTCCGAGATCCGGTTGATCAGGACGACGTCGGATGCGAGGCGCGTGCGGATCAGTGCATTGACCGCGTTCATGCCCTCTGCGGCGAGGGTCTGCACGTCGGCCAGGGTGCGGATGGCAGGGAGGAAGGAGGCGCCGGCGATCGAGGGGTTCAAGAGCGGGTTGTCCGGTAACGATGGCCGCAGTATAGCGTCGGCACCGCGCATCACCGGCCGTTTCGCCAGGCCTGCAGGCCGGCGGCGATGCTGAGCGCGATCGCCTCGGCACCGCGGCCCCCGAGATCGAGGCCGACCGG
>JAFLDX010000112.1 GCA_017302215.1 Lysobacterales bacterium | reverse complement strand
AGCGCGGCCATGCGCTGGCCGAGTGCCGCGTCGGCCGCCGCGCGCGTGACGCCGGGCTGCAACCGGCCGAGCATGAGCAGGGTGCGCCGCTGCGCACGCCACGCCGGATCATCGGGCAACTGGCGCAACGACAGCGGTCGCCACATGCCGGTCTCGCCGGCGAAGGCTTCCAGTGCGGGCGGCATCACGCCGATGATCTCGACCGGCTCCTCGTCGACGAGTTCGATCCGTCGCCCGAGCACGCCGGGGTCGGCGCCGAAGTGGCGCATCCATTCCTGGTGCGAGAGCAGCGCGACGGCGCGGTCCTCGCGCACGTCGTCCTCGTTGAACGCACGTCCGAGCAGCGGCTCGAGCCCGAGCGCCGTGAAGTAGCCCGCGCTCGCCACGTGCGTGGTGATCTCGCGCGCATGCGTGCCGTCGAACACGGTTGCCCCGCTCCACCAGAAATAGCCGAGCGCAGCGAACCCCGGTGTGCCGTCGGCGAGGTGCGCGGCCTCGTCGGCCGTCATCTGTGCGCCAGCGATGCCCTGCCCCGGATTCTGCGCGCGCACGATGACGATGCGGTCGGCCTGCGGGAATGGCAAACCGCGCAGCAGCACGCCGTCGACCGCCGAGACCATGGCGACGCTGAAGCCGATGCCGAGCGCGAGCATCGCCAGCGTGGACAAGGCGAAGCCCGGCGCTCGGGCGAGGCGTCGCGCGGCCTGGCGCAGGTCGGTCAGCCAGCCACTCATCGCGGTCCTCCGAAGACCCGCATCGGATCGACCCAGCGGCAACAACCGCCGCACGCCGCTGCGCAGGAACGCCGCGGTGACGGAACAGGTGCGAACGTGGCGGTCATCGGCGTCATTCGTCCCGCAGCGCCACGGCCGGATCGATGCGACGCACGCGCAGAGCGGGCAGCGCCGTCGCCAATGCGCCCACCACGAGCAGCGTGGTCGCGGCGACCACCAGGGTCAGCGGATCGCTGCCGCCGACGCCGAACAGCATCGCCTCGGCGAAACGCCCCATCACGACGGCAAGGCCGGCGCCGACGAGGATGCCGATCGCACCGAGCCGACCGACCTGGCCGAGCAGCATGCGCGCCAGGCGCGGCGGCTGCGCGCCGAGCGCGAGGCGCAGGCCGAGTTCGCGCCGACGCCGGCTCAAGGCATAGGTGACGATGCCGAACAGCCCGAGTGCCGCCAGCGCCGTGGCCAGCGCCGCGGCGGCGGCAGCGAGCGTGCCGAGGAAGCGCTCGGCGGCGAGGTTGCGCGCGATCGTCGCCGGCAGCGTCTGCAGATGGTCGACCGGCAGCTGCGGATCGACTGCCGCGACGGCCGCGCGCATCGACGCCAGCAGGGCGGCGGGATCGCCGCTCGTGCGCACGTACCAGGTCGCTTCGGTGATCGTCGGCCGTTGCCGCCGCGGCACGTAGACCCGCAGCGGTTCCTCGGTGCGCACGTTGACGGCCTTGCTGTCGGCGACGACGCCGACGATCTCGATCTCGAAAGGACCCTCGGCCTCCAGCGAAATGCGCCGGCCGAGCGGGTTTGCACCGAGACCGAAGCGCTCGGCGAAACCCGCGCTGACGACGGCCACGCGCGGACTGCCGGCTGCGTCGGCCCGGTCGAAAGCGCGACCGGTGAGCAGCGGAATGCCGAGGGTCGTGAAGAAATCCTCGTCGACCGCGTTGAACGATGAAGAAGCCGCGTCCGGCGTCGACGTGATGCCCTCGACGCGCACGCTGGTCTCCCAGCTGTCGTCGCTGAACAGCGGCACCATCGCGTACGCGCCGGACTCGACGCCCGGCAATGCCGCAAGCCGTTCGCCGAGTTGCTCGATCAGCTGCTGGGTGCGTTCACGGCTGTAACCGCTGCGTCCGGGAAAGACCGACACCGTCGCGATCGACTCCGCCTGCACGCCGAGGGGTTCACGATCGAGGTGGTAGAGGCTCTGCGCAAACAGGCCGACGATCACCAGCGTCGCCATCGACAGCGCGGTCTGCAGGATGACGAGGCCGGCACGCAGGCGCGCTGCCGGACGCGACGACGTCGTCTGCGTGCTGTCCCCGCGCAGCGCCGCGGCCGGTGCGCGCGACGCCGCGCCGAGCGCCGGCATCGCGCCGAACACGAGCAATGCGGCAAGAGTCAACGCGACCGAGAAGGCGATCGTCGCCGGCCGCAGGGCCAGCCCGTCGGCGAACACGTCGCCGTTCGGCAGTACGGCAACCAGCGCGTGCATGCCGAGGTCGGCGATCGGCAGCGCCAGCACGAGGCCGACGACGGCGAGCACGAGCGATTCAGCCAGGAGCTGGCGCGACAGTCGCGCGCGGCTCGCGCCGAGGGATACGCGCAGGGCGAGCTCCGGTGCGCGCGCGATGGCGCGTGCCAGCATCAGGTTGGCCAGGTTGAGGCAGGCGACGAGCAGGACCAGCACTGCCGCGGCCTGCAGCAGCAGCAACGGCGTGCGCAGGTCGCGCGCCGTGTTGCTCTGCCCGCGCGCGCCGGGCAGCAGGTCGATGCGACTGTCGCGGAAGGCCGCCTGCTGCACCTCGTCGAGCCCGCGTTGCTGCGCCAGCTCGACATCGCGCAGCAGGGCCGAATAGGTGACGTTGAGTGCATCGCGCGCCGGTGCCGCGGCGACGCCGGGAGCGAGCCGGCCGAACAGGTACACCCACCAGCTGCGGCGATCGGTTTCGTCCTTGGGCAGGGTCGGCTGCAGCAGCCAGCGCAGGCTGATCGGCGCGAACACCTGCGGCGCGAGGCCGAACGTCGTCCCGCTGAAGCCCCGCGGGGCGACCCCGACGATGCGCAGGGATTCACCGTTGACGCGGATGTCGCGGCCGATCACGGCGGGATCGCCGCCGAGCACGTTGTACCAGTAGTCCCAGCCGAGCACGGCGACGCGCCCCGCGCCGGCGGCGCCGTCGTCATGCACCTGCAGCAGGCGCCCGAGCGCAAGCTGCAAGCCGAGCACGTCGAAATAGTTGCCGGAGACGAGCATGCCGGAGCCACTGACCGTGCGGTCGCCGAGCGCGATGTTGGTCGGGAATCCGCGATGCGCGGCGACCCCGCTGAACATGCCGGACTGCGTCGCAGCCGCCTGCAGGTCGCGCGCCATCGGGTAACTGAAGATCGCCTCGCGCCAGCCGGCGCTGTTGGTCGAGGTCATGCCGGGCTTCGGTCCCGACGCAACGAGGTTGACCAGAAACTGCGGCGCCGCCACCGGCAACGGCTTCAGCAAGGCCTGATGGAACAGCGCATGGATGGCCATGTTCACGCCGATGCCGAGGGCGAGGCTGGCCACGGCGAGTGCGGCGAAAAGCCTTTGCCTTGCCATCGCGCGCACGGCGTGACGCAGGTCCTGCACGACGGCGGACAACACGCTCGCGACGCTTTGGCGGGCGACGGCGGACATGCTCAGGCGGCGCCGCGCGCTGGGCGCAACAGACGCTGGTCTTCCTCGTGGCGCAGCCGGTGCATCGTTTCCTCGTCGACCACGCGGCCGTCGAACATGAAGATCTTGCGCTGGGCGAAATCGGCGTAGCGCGGATCGTGGGTGACCATGCAGATCGTCGAGCCCGCGGCATGCAGCTCGTCGAGCAGGCGCATGACCGCCTCGCCGTTCTTCGAGTCGAGGTTGCCGGTCGGTTCGTCGGCGAGCAGGATCGACGGCTGGCCGACCAGGGCGCGCGCGACCGCGACGCGCTGCTGCTGGCCGCCGGAAAGCTGTGCCGGATGGTGCTTGACCCGATGCGCCATGCCGACGCGCTCGAGCGCGGCGATCGCGCGATCGCGACGCTCTGCCTTCGACACGCCGTCGCGATAGGTCAGCGGCAGCTCGACGTTCTCGAACACGCTGAGGTCGCCGATCAGGTTGAACGCCTGGAACACGAAGCCGATCTCGCGATTGCGGATCGCCGCACGCTCGCCCGCGCCGATGTCGGCGACCTCGCGGCCGTTGAGGCGATAGCTGCCGCCGCTCGGCGAGTCGAGCAGGCCGAGGATCGCGAGCAGGGTCGACTTGCCGCAGCCCGACGGGCCGGTGATCGACACGTACTCGCCGCGCGCGATGTCGATGTGGATGCCGGCGAGCGCATGGGTCTCGACTTCGTCGGTCAGGAAGACTTTCTGGATGTCGTCGAGGCGGAGCAGCGATTCTTCGGTCATGGGATTTCCGGGCAAGGGTTGGCGCGGCGTGACGCGAGTGTCATTCGCGGAATGGGTCGGATCGATCGCAAGCGCGGACACTCAGGGCGTCGCCTCTCGCGGCGGGATGCAATCACCGCGGACGCAAGTGACCACGGAGTAGTTTCTCGCTGGAGGGATGCATCAACGCAGACGCAAGCTTTCACGGGGTCGTTTCCGGCTGGAGGAATGCGTCAACGCAGACGTAGACTTTCGCTTTGGTCCCACGCGCTGGTGTCGGAGAGCACGACGCGATCGCCGACGGCGAGGCCGTCGCGGACCTCGATGCGGTTGACCGAGCCGCGGCCGAGGCGAACGGCGACGCGCTGGGCGATGCCATCGGCATCGACACGGAAAAGCCGCACTTCGGATTCGGGCTGGCCGAACGCGGGCCGGCCGACATGCAGGACGTCGGCGAGGCGCTCGATCTCGATCGTGCCGTCGACCGTGAGGTCGGGGCGCGCGCCGGCCGGCAACTCGCCGGTCATCTCGACGTCGACCTGCACGCTGCCGTTCTGCACCGCCGGATCGACGCGCAACACCCGGCCGGCGACGATGCCGTTGCGCGTGTCGATGCGCGCCGGCTGGTCGACGACGATGTCCTTCGCCTGGGTCTCGGCGATGCGCAGTTCGGCCATCAGCTCGCCGGGCCGCGCCACCCGCGCGAGATTGCCTCCGGCTGCGACCTGCTGGCCCTCCTCGACCGGCACGCTCTGCAGGATGCCGCCGATGCCGGCGCGAACGGCGAGCGCATCGGCCTGGCGCTTGCGCAGCTCGCGCGTGTTGGCGAGCTGGTCGAGGCGGGCCTGCTCGGCGGCCAGTTGGGCGGCGATGTTGCGCTCGAACTCGGCTACGCGCTGCTCCTCGATGCCGACGCGGAACTTGAGTTGCTCGAGCGCGACGAGGCTCTTGCGGTACTGCACGGCCGGAATGATGCCCTTCTCGGCGACGACCTTCTCGGACTCGGCCTGCATGCGCGCGGTCTCGTAGTCGGTGCGCGCCTGGGCGAGGCTCGACTGCTGGTCGAGCAGGCGCGAACGCAGGTCGGTGCGCTTGGCCGCGAGGTCGGACTGGGCGGCGGTCAGCGCCGCGGTTGCGGCGAGCAGTTGGTCATCCACCTCGGGATTGCTGAGCTGGAGGATCACCGTGTCGGCCTCGACACGCGCACCGGGCTTGACCAGCACGCGCTCGACGCGCGCCGAGGTCTCGGCGGCGATCCAGCGGATTTCCTTGGGCACGAGCGTGCCGGGGCCACGCACCTCGCGCAACAGTTCACCACGCTGGACGGTGTCGATGAGGACACTGCTGCGCTCGACGGCCGGAATCGCCGGCCCGAGTGCGGCGAGACCGATGCCGGCGGCAATCGCGAGGGCGCCGATGATGCCGGCGAGGATCAGGCGTCGGCGGCGCCTGCGTTGTTTGAGTTCGGGACGTGCGATATCCATGAGCAGCGTTCAGCACGCACCGTGCCAGCGACGAGTTCGCGCGCAAACCTTTGAATGTGAAACGAAGATTCGGCGGCGCGCGAAGACCTTCGTGGGCTGCTGTCCGGCGGCGAACAGTCGCCCGATGAAAGCGGTCAGCGGCAACGGCCCCGCGCGGGAACGTTCTGCGTGGGAACCGGGGTGCACACCACCGGTCGATGTTCGCCTTCGATGCCTGGCGGTGTTCATCGCTGCGGGCGCACGCGCGCCCGTCGTCATCCACGCCACGATGGGAGTTGCTGCATGGACTGGAAAACCTTGTTGTTCTCGTTCGAGGGCCGCGTCGGCCGCGGCAAGTACTGGGGCCTCGTCCTCGTTTCGCTCGTGCTGTTCGGCGGCCTGTGGGGCTGGAGCTTCTACAGCCTGCTGAACTCGCCCGATCCGACCGCCGGTGGCAGCACCGCGAGCATGGTCATGCTCGTCGTCGGCCTCGCATTCCTGTGGCCCGCGCTGGCGATCCAGGCCAAGCGTTGGCACGACGTCGACAAGTCGGCGTGGTGGATCCTGATCAATCTCGTTCCGGCCGTCGGCGGACTGGTCGCGCTCGTGTTCAACGGATTCGTCGCCGGCACCGCAGGGCCAAACCGGTTCGGCAGCGTCAGCGCCTGATCGCGCACCGCCCGCGTCGTCGACCGGCGCGGGCGTCGTTCGCATCGATCATCCGCCCCACGGCGCGGGTGGCGGCGCCAACGCATCGGCCAGGTCGAACGAGATGCGGAAATGCCGACCGGGCCGGCGCAGTTCGTAGACGAACTCGCGTCCGGGATCGATCTCGATCGCCCACACGTTGTCGACCGACGCCGCGCGGCCGGACGCGGCGAACATGGTCTTCGACTCGGCGTCGGCCGGGAATTCCTGGCGTTGCGCCGAGCCGGCGCGACGGGAGCGGGTTTCGCCGCCGTACATCGACAGGGCATCCGCGCTTCCATCCTCGTGCAGGTGTCGATGCTTCAGGCGCAGGCCCTGCGGCACGCGCGTGATGATCCAGGTCCGTGAACGGTCCGCTCCGACGTGGAACGGGATGCGCACCTCGTCGGGCGAGCAGTCCCGGACATGCATAACCGGGGTGTCGGCGAAGGCCGTCGCGTCGGCGGCGTCATGCGCCACGAGGCGGCCTGCGAACGCCCTTCCACACAAGGCCTGCAAGCGGGCGAAGAACGCATCGCCCGGATCTCCGGCCGGACGCCCGGCCAGATCGTCAGGATCCGGCTCGGTCGAGCAGCCGGCCACGAGGAAGGTCAACACGAGCGAGAACGCGATCGATGTGCGCATTCGACCACCGTAGGCAGTCAGCGACAGCATGACAACCGGAGATCGCCGATCCGGACGCGCAACGGGACGAGAAGCGCAGCAGGAACAGGCGCTTGCACGCGAACCCATGTAATGGCACGACCCTTGCTAACACGTATGGGACGACCCATCCGTAGCAGGAGCAGACCATGGCCAGGATTTTCGGCATTCCGTTCGGGACGCGCAGCGCGCGCGGCACGATCGGCTGGGAGACGCGCTACGAGGGCATCCTCTCGGTCGCCTCGATCGACGGCGTGCCAGTGGCCGGCATTTCGGGTCCGTGGCCGGACGGGCACTTCGCGCTCACCTGGTGGTCGAGTCGCGACAGTGAAGTCGCTCCCACCCTCGAGTTCTATTCGACCATGGATGCGGCACGTGCCCGGGTCGAGAACGTCACCGCCAACATGGTCCGCAGGGCCGCCTGAGCCGGCGCCGCCGTCGCGACCGGTGACGCGCGCTCGGCGCGCCACCGGCCCGTGCTCAGATCTTGCCGAGCAGCACGAGGATGATCAGGATCACGACGACGAGGCCGAGTCCTCCGCTCGGACCGTAGCCCCAGGAGCGGCTGTAGCCCCAGGTCGGCAGGGCGCCGACGAGGAGCAGGATGAGGACGATCAGGAGGATCGTGGAAAGCGTCATGGCGGTTCTCCGGGTGCAAGGGCAACGGCGATGCGCTGCCGGTCGGCAGCGTTCGACAGTGCTATCGCTCCGGCAGTGAACCGCCGATGTACGCAAGCGCCGCAGCGCGCAGCCAGACAGTTTGCGCTCAGGCCGCCGGCGCGAATGTCGTGGTGAAGCCGCTCCAGAATCGGCAAGGCAAGCAAGAGCCCGATGCGCAATGACCCTGATCGACCTTCGCCCGCGGTCGCGCAGGCCGCACCGTGGCGCGATGTGGTTTTCGTGTGCAGCAAATGCATGAAGCGCCAGGACCGCGAGCTGCGCAGCGAACTCAAGCAGGCGCTGCGCAGCCGCGGCATCCGCGATGTGCGCGTGGTCGCCTGCGGTTGCCTCGACCTGTGCCCGGACCACGGGATCGCGGTGATCCTCGGAGCCGATCTGGCCGATGATCCACGTGGCCTGCGCGTGGTCGGGAGAAAGGAATCCGTCGATGGACTTGCTGCGATGGCGGCCGATGCTGCGAGTGCGACGCGACCGCACCGCAGCTGAATTGACGAGACGCAGGCGCGCGAGGTTCATCGTGCGGTCGGGTGAAGGCTCCTAGTCTGCACGCGTCCCCACCACGAGGAGCCATCCGATGAAGCTCAAGTTGCCGACGATCCGCAATCCGCTGTTCGCCATCGCGCTCGGTGCCGTCGCGTTCGCCGCGTTCGCGCAGACCCCGGCCAGCGCGAGCGACGACAAAGCACCCGAGTGGTCCGACTCCGATACCGATCGCGATGGCTTCCTCAGCCGCGACGAACTGATCCCGTTCCCGGGCGTGCTCAAGAAGTTCGAGCAGATCGACACCGACGGCGACAACAAGATCTCGGAGCAGGAATACCGCGACTGGCGCGAGTCGAAGAAGCACTGAGCCCCGCTTCCTGCCGGCGGTGGTGCGTGACGCCCACTGCCGGCCGGTTCCGGTTCGTGACCGCGCCGTGCGCATGAGCGCGGACCGACACTTCAGCCGGCGACTCCCTTGCCTTGCGGCCGCTTTCGGCGACTCGATCGGCCGATCAACCCATGCGCTGCGCGATCGTCGCGATCGCCGCGGGGATCGCGTGGGCACCCTCGACCTCGATCACGCGAGGCACATCGGTCGCGAACCCGGGCTCGAGTTCCAGCGACCACGTCGAGTGGTAGGGCATGTAGACGCCCCAGCCGCCCAGCGCGACCACCGGCGCGATGTCCGAACGCAACGAATTGCCGACCATCGCGAAATCCGCCGCTTCGACCTCGCACTCGCGCAGCACGAGCGCGTACGCCGACGGATCCTTCTCGGACACGATCTCGATGCGGTGGAACAGGTCGCCGAGTTGCGAGCGCGCGACCTTGGCCTGCTGGTGGATGAGGTCGCCCTTCGTGATGAGGACCACGCGATGCCGCGCGGCGACCTGCTCGACGGCGGCACGGACGCCCGGTAACAGTTCAACCGGATGCGACAGCACCTCCTTGCCGATGCCGACCAGCCGGTGCAGGTCGCCGGAATGGATCTGTCCGCCGGTGATCTCGAACGCCGCCTCGATCATCGACAGCGCCATGCCCTTCGCGCCGTAGCCGAACACGTGGATGTTGCCCGATTCGATCGCGAGCAGGCGCTCGTGCACGCGCGCGTCGGCGAGGTCGACGTAGCGACCCACGATGCGCTCGAACTCCGCCTGCGCGGCGTCGTAGTAGTCCTGGCTGTGCCAGAGCGTGTCGTCGCCGTCGAATCCGATCAGTTCGAGCACGCAGGGATCCTCTGGCAGGTGCGCAGGCGACATGCGGTCGCCCTCGCGTCAAACCGGTTGATGGCGATGGCCGGCGGCGACGAGTGCCTCGCGGGCTCGATCCACTGCATCGTCGCGCACGAGCAGATAGTCGGTTTCGAAGGTGCTGATCGCAAACAGCGCGATGCCGGCCGCCGCAAGCGGTTGGGCCACGGAGGCAAGAATACCGACCTCATCGAGCGGAAACGGTCCGAGCAGTTCGAGCACGGCCCAGCCGTGTTCGGCGTGCTCGTCGTCCGGCACGAACTGCTCGGCGCAGACGAGCGAAGTCTCGCGCGCCGTGCGCGTGATCGCCAGGAATGGAGCCGAGGCTTGCTCGAGCCACGCTGGCAGCGCCACGCCGGCAGCGAGTCGCACGATCGCGTAACGTCCTGCGTGCACGGCAAAGGCGAGCGGCCTCACGGACCACGCTCGACATCAGCCGCGAGTTCCCACTCGGCTTCGGCATCGCGGTACTCCCACGCGACATCGCCGACCACCGCCCCGGCCGCGCCGAAGCTGCGCTCGCGCAGGTACAGCGTTCCGCTTTCGTGGTGCAGGACGAGCGTGCTCGCGCGCGTGCCGTAGTGCTCGCCGCGAATGAAGATCGGTGCGAGCAGGCGCTCGCGTTCGATGCCGACGCCGGTGTCAGGCAGGGCATCGTCGGGTGGCTGCCAGTCGTCGCCGAGCAGGCCGAGCAGGGCGTCGTCGGTGGGCATGCCGGCGGCGATCGCGTGCGCGAAGCGCGAGCGCAACCGCTCGACCTTCGGCCAGGCGCAATCGCCGGCCCCGTTGCTCAACACGTGAATGCCGCGATCGAGCCGACGCGAAGTCGCGCTGCCTGCGTCGATCTTCCAGACCGAACCGGCGTCGGCGACGACCAGCTGGAAGGCGCCGTACGCGTCGACATCGCCGAGCATTGCATCGACCCACGACGGTACGCAGCCGGCATCGAACAGGACGCCGGTGACGAGCGCCCCACGCGAGCGCGGCGCGCGCGCCGACAATCCGCTGCGCAGGTTCGTCACGGCGGCGAAGCGGCCGTCGTTGCGCTGGCCGAGCCAACTGCCGCCGGCGACGAGGTCGCGCCCACCGACGCAGTCGGGCGCGTCGCGCCATGGTTGCGCGGGCGCCGAATCGCGCGAGTGGAATTCGTCGCGGTTGGCCAGCACGAGCAGCGGCCAGCCCGGCAGGCAATCGACGGCGGCCAGCAGGATGCACATCGATCGAGGCGCGGCGTTCGTCAGCCTGCCGGAGGCTGCGCGAGCCGCTGCGCGATGGCGCCGGCGCGCGGGTCCGATGGCGCGAGTTCGCGCGCCGACTTCAACGCGCGTGCGGCCGCGTCGCGTCGCTGCTGGGCGAGGCTCGCCTCGGCTTCGTCGAAAAACGCGGAAGCGAGTCGCGCGCGCATCGAGCCGGTCGCCGCATCCGCCGGCGAGAGCTGCGCGAAGGCCTCGAGCATCGCCTGCGCGCGCGTC
>JAFLDX010000111.1 GCA_017302215.1 Lysobacterales bacterium | reverse complement strand
CGCCGCCGCCGGCCGGCATGACGCCGCGCTCGCCACGCTCATCGCGCTGATCGAGGCCGACCGCGCGTATGTCGAGGACGCGCGCCGCGCGATGCTGACGATCTTCGAGGCGCTGGGCCCGGAAAGCGATCTCGCGCGGCAGTACCGGCGATCGCTGGCGGCGGCGGTCAATCGCTGATCAAGGGTGTCAAAGGGGTCGGACTCGATCGGCCGATCACGGCCCGCGCGTGGTCTCGCGCAGGCAACGCAACGTCCGCTGCGGCGTGAACGAGGGCACCGTGCAGCCGGGCGAGAGGATGAAGCGCTCGCGTCCCGCCTGCCGGATGGCGTCGTCGATCTCGTCGCGCAGTTCCGGCAGCGGCTTTTCCTGGATCGTGTTCTCGTTCAGGCCGCCCATCAGGCAGCGACCGGTGCGCGCGCGCAGGTCCGCCAGCGACGGATTGCCCTGCAACCGGTCGGAGAGACTCAGCACTTCGAACGGGTAGTCGAGCACGCGGTCGAGGTCGAGTCCGACACCGTGGACGTGCAGGACGCGCACCGATCCCTCGGCCGCCTTCAATAGCCGCAGATCGTACGGACGCTGGAAGTCGCGCGCGATCGCGTCGTCGACGCCGCGCGGGAACCCGGCGCGGATCGCGGTGTTCACCGACAGGAAGAAACCATCGGCGCCCGCCGCGCGTGACGCGCGCACGTACTCGCACAGCGTCTCGGTGACCGCTTCGAGCATCTCGGCCGCGGCCTGCGGGTGGCGCGGAATGTCCCTGCCCTGCACGAAGCCGACGTTGCGCACGACCTGCTGGTATGGGTCGAACAGCGTGTCGACGATCGGCCAGTCCGGCCCCAGCTCGCGGCGCAGGCGGGCGATCGCGTCGAGCTGCTCGGCGAAGCTCCGCTCGTTCAACGTCAGGCGCTTGAACCGACGCATCGCCTCGGCGGTGTCGAGCCGCTCGAGTCCGGCGGGGAGCGGATACCGGTAGTCGTTCATCACCTTCGCGATGTCCCAGTCGTACTCGCGCAGGAACTCGAGGTGCAGCTCGGCCGTGCGCGCGCCGGGCAGGTGATCGGACAGGAAATGGACCCAGGCGGTGACCGGCGGGCGGTCGACCGGGCGCCCTTCGACCGCGGCGTGGAAGCGTTCGCGACGGTTCATCGATCGCTACTCGGGCTGGATGCCGGCGCCGCGAATGACGCTCGCGAGCCGCTCCTGCTCGCCGCGGATGTGCTGGGCGTACGCCTCGGGCGAGGCGCTGGGCGCGACCTCCATGCCCTGTTTCGCGAACGCTTCCCTGACTTCGGGCATCGCCAGCGCCTTCGCCATCTCGGCGTGCAGGCGGGCGACGACCGCGGGCGGCGTCCCGGCCGGCGCGGCGAGCCCGATCCACGTGGTGAACTGAAAGCCGGGCAGTCCCTGCTCGGCGATCGTCGGCACGTCGCGCAAGAGTGCGATGCGCTGCGCGCCGGTCGTCCCCAGCGCCTTCAACTTGCCCCCCTGGATGTGCGGGAGCGGCGTCTGCACGACGTCGATCATCAGGTGGATGCGGCCGGCGAGCAGATCGGTGACCGCCGCCGACGCACCCTTGTACGGCACGTGGACGATGTCGATGCCGGCGCGAGACTTGAACAGCTCGCCGGCGAGGTGCAGTGTGTTGCCGACGCCGGCCGAACCGAAATTGAGTTTTCCCGGATTCGCCTTCGCGTAGGCGATCAGCTCCTGCACGTTGGCGACCGGCAGCGACGCAGGCACCGAGAGCACCAACGGCGAGACGATCGCGTTGCCGATCGGCGTGAAGTCCTTGGTCGCGTCGTACGGGAGCTTCCTGTAGAGCGACGGATTGGCCGCAAGCGTGGTGAGCCCGATCAGCGCGATCGTGTAGCCGTCCGGGGCGCTCCGGGCGACGACCTCGGTGCCCGGAATCCCGGCGACGCCGGGCTTGTTGTCGACGGCGACCGTCTGGCCCAGGCCTTCGCTCATCTTCTGCGCCATCGTGCGAGCGACGAAGTCCGACGAGCCGCCGGCGGTGTAGGGCACGACCAGGCGGATCGGGCCGGTCGGGTAGCTCTGGGCGTGAGCGTGCCCGGGAAGGAGGACGGTCGTGACGAGCGCCAGGGCGGCGAGGGCTGTGCGCGCGATGGGGTGCATGGCGGCGATCTCCGAATTCGGTGTCGAGAAAAGTCCGGGAAAGGCATGGACATGCCTTCGAAAGGCGGATTGTGGATCACCTCGCTCGCTTTCGTCGAATCGACCGCGGCGAAACGGGAATTCCTGAACCGTCGGATCGGCGTTTCGGGTCGGAATTCCCGGCAACGGATGTCCCGACTCCGCCGCACGCGCTTGTCCGCACCGGCGCGGTCCGAGGGTCCTGGCACCGTCGGCGCGGCTGGCTGGGACTATGCCGGGCGCGGCACCGCACCACCGGTGGCGCGACCGTGCTGGCACTGACCGGGGAACCGCCTTAAGATGCCCGCGCCATCGCAACCGGGGGAATGCCGCATGAACCGTATCGCTCGTCGGACGCTGTTCCTCGCTCTTGCCTGCCTTTCATGTGCCACGCTGGCAGACACGGTAACCGTCGTCACCTCGTTTCCGAAGGAACTGACCGCCGCCTACAAGAAGGCGTACGAGGCGAAGTACCCGAACGACAAGCTCGAGGTGCTCAACAAGAACACGGCCGCCGGCATCGCCTATGTGCGCGAGCAGCCGCCTGGATCACGTCCGGAAGTGTTCTGGGTGTCGGCGCCCGATGCCTTCGAGGTGCTGTCGAGCGGCAAGCTGCTGACCAGGATCGGTATCGGGGATCCTGCGCTGCCGCAGAAGATCGGCAACTATCCGGTCAACGACCCGGAAGGCTACTACCGCGGGCAGGCGCTGGCCGGTTACGGCCTGATGTGGAACACGCGCTACCTCAAGGCCAACAACCTGCCCGAGCCGAAGGAGTGGGCCGATCTCGTCAAGCCGGTCTATTTCGGCCACCTGGCCATCTCGAGTCCATCGCGCTCGGGCACGACGCACCTCACGGTCGAGACCATCCTGCAGGCCGAAGGCTGGAACAGGGGCTGGGAGCAGTTGCTGGCGATCTGCGGCAACTCGGCGGCGATCACCGAGCGGAGCTTCGGCGTTCCCGACGGCGTGTCGAACGGCCAATTCGGCATCGGTCTGGTCATCGATTTCTTCGGTCTCGCCGCGAAGAACTCCGGCATGCCGGTCGAATTCGTCTATCCGTCGCAGACCGCGATCGTGCCGGCCAACATCGGTCTGATCGAGGGCGCCAGGTCGCCCGACGCCGGCCGGCGTTTCATCGACTTCACGCTCTCGGAAGAGGGGCAGATGCTGCTGCTCGATCCCAAAATCAGCCGACTGCCGGTGCTGCCGTCGGTCTATGCCAAGGCGCCGGCCGGCTATCCGAACCCGTTCACGGGCAAGATCCAGGCGAAAGTGAACTTCGACTCGAACCTGTCCGAGTCGCGCTACTACGTCGTGCTGTCGCTGTTCGACCAGATGATCACCTTCCGCCACAAGGAACTGGTCGCGACGCAGAAGGAGATCCACGAGGCCGAGAAACGCCTGGGCGGCAGACCGAGCGCCCCATTGGCCGAGGCGAAGAAGCTCGCCCTGCTGCCCGCCATCGACGAAAGGCAGGCGGCCGACAGGAAGCTGCTCGAACTCTTCAAGGCCAACAAGGCCGACGCGGCCGCTTCGCAGGCCAAGGCCAGGGTCGAAGAGGAGTGGGCGGCGAAGATCAAGGCGAACTACACCAGGGCGGCCGAACTCGCCAAGAGCGCCAGGTAGGCGCCCGATGTCCCGCGGCAACTCCGCGATCGCCGTCGTTGCGCTGGCGATCGCGGCTTTTCTCGTCGTCTTCCTGATCGTCCCGATCGGCACGGTGATCCATACGGCCTTCGCCGATGGGCAGGGTGGCTACACCTTCGCGCATTTCGTCGCCTTCAACGAGATCTCGCTGATGCGAGAGAGCTTCGCCAACAGCCTGTTCGTGGCGGGAATGACGGTGGCGCTGGCATCGCTGATCGCCGTGCCGCTCGCCTACCTGACGATGCGCTTCGAGTTCCGCGGCGCGCTGCTGATCCAGACGCTCGGCGTGCTGCCGCTGGTGATGCCGGCCTTCGTCGGTGCCGCCGCGATGCAATTGCTGTTCGGCCGCTCCGGATCGGTCAATCTGTTGCTGAACGATACCTTCGGCATCACGCTGCCGCTGATGAGCGGGCTGAACGGCGTCGTCTTCGTCGAGACCCTGCACTACTTCCCGTTCATCCTGCTCAACCTGTCGGCTGCGCTCGCCAACATCGATTCCTCGATGGAGGAAGCGGCGCAGAACCTCGGCGCGCACGGCTGGCGGCTGTTCCGCAAGGTGGTGTTCCCGCTCGCGTTGCCGGGCTACCTCGCCGGGGCCTCGCTGGTGTTCATCAAGGTCTTCGACGACCTGGGCACGCCGCTCGTGCTCAACGTCACGAACATGCTCGCCCCGCAGGCCTATCTGCGCGTGACCTCGATCGGGCTCGAAGACCCGATCGGCTATGTCGTCTGCGTCATCCTCGTGCTGTTCTCGGTCGCGGCCATGGCCGGCGCGTGGTGGTTCGTCAGGCGTCGCGACTACGCGCTCGTCTCGCGCGGCGGCACGCGTGCGCCGGTACGTCGATTGACCGCGTGGCAGGCCGCGCTGGCCTACGGCTGGATCGGTGGTGTCCTGCTGCTCGTGCTCTCGCCGCACCTCGGCCTGCTGCTGATGTCGCTGTTCAAGGTGTGGAGCTTTTCGGTGCTGCCGGAACACTTCACCTTCGATCACTACTTCACGGTGTTCGACGACTCGGCGCGCATGATCTGGAACACCTTCCTCTACTGTGGTCTCGCGGCGCTGGTCGACGTGGCGCTCGGTACCGCGATCGCCTACATCGTGCTGCGCACGACACTGCCCGGCCGGCAGCTGCTCGACCACTTCGTCACCGTGGCGCTTGCGATGCCGGGTCTGGTGCTGGGCATCGGCTACCTGCGTACCTTTCGCGGCGTCGAACTGCCCGGCGGCGAGGCGCTGACGGCGAGCTGGGTGATCTTCGTGCTGGCCTACGCGATCCGGCGCCTGCCGTACGCGCTGCGCTCGTGCATGGCCGCGCTGACGCAGGTGCATCCCGCGCTCGAGGAGGCGGCGCAGAACCTCGGCGCCGGCCGATGGCGCACCGTGAGGCGGGTTGTCATCCCGCTGATGACGGGTGGCATCCTCGCCGGCTTCGTCACCAGTTTCATCACGGCGGCGGCCGAGATCTCGGAGACGATGCTGCTCACCAGCCGCGAGAGCCTCGCGCCGATGTCCTACGGCATCTACCTCTACTTCCAGTCGATCGCCGGACGCGGTCCCGGCGCGGCGCTCGGCGTCATCGCCGTCGTGCTGGTCGCGTTGGGCACCTATCTGTCGCATCGCCTCGTCGCGGCGAACGCGCAGCACCGGCAAGGAGCGCGCGAGTGAATCCCGTAGGTCTGGATATCCGCAACGTCGCGCTGTCCTTCGGCGACACGCCGGTGTTGCGCGACATCGAACTGAGCGTGGTGCCCGGCGAGTTCTTCGCGTTGCTGGGCCCGTCCGGCTCGGGCAAATCGACGCTGCTGCGTCTGATCGCCGGCTTCAACCGGCACCAGCGCGGCGAGGTGCTGATCGGCGGCAGGGACGTGACCGGCATCCCCCCCTGGGAACGCAACGTCGGCATGGTGTTCCAGAACTACGCCCTCTGGCCGCACATGACCGTAGCGCAGAACGTCGCGTTCGGACTCGAGGAGCGCCGCCTTGCCGGCGCCGACATTCGCAACAAGGTCGCCGCCGTGCTCGAACTGGTGGGACTGGCCGACTACGCCACACGCCGGCCCGGACAACTCTCGGGCGGCCAGCAGCAGCGCGTCGCCATCGCACGCACGCTGGCCATCGAGCCGCAGGTGCTGCTGCTCGACGAACCGCTCTCCAATCTCGACGCCAGGCTGCGCGTGCAGACGCGGAAGGAACTGGTCAGGCTGCAGCGCCGGCTCGGCATCACGACGATCTTCGTCACCCACGATCAGGAAGAAGCGCTCACGACCTGCCACCGTGTCGCGGTGATGGACCAGGGCGTCATCCAGCAGGTCGGCGCGCCGATGGAGCTGTTCGACCATCCGGTCAATCGCTTCGTCGCGCAGTTCGTCGGCACCGCCAACCTGTTCAGCGGTACGGTCCGCGGCGAAGGCGGCGCGCTGCGCTTCGCCTCGCCTCAGCTCGGGGACATCGTCTTGCCCGCCGGATTGGCGGCGCGGGAGGGGACGGGGGACCTCACGTTCCGGCCCCATGCCGTGCGCATCGGTGCCGACGACGCGCCGGGACTGCGACTCGAAGGGCGGGTCGAGTCGGCCGAGTTCCTCGGCGAGTTCCTGCGCTACGAGTTGCGCGTGGGCGAGTCGGTGATCGTCGCCGACGTCCCGCATGCGCGCGGCCGGGCGCCACTGGAGCTCGGCAGCTCGGTGCCGCTCAGCGTGCCGACGAGCGAGATCCGTTGGGTGGGGTCAGAGCCGTAGTTCGCGGAATCGGTCGAAGGCGCTCGAGGGCGCGCGCCTACGACAGCGCCATACAGCCGGCGGCTTCGACCACAGGCCCGATCGCGGTTTTCCGCTGTACGTCTTCCAGCGGGGCGACGACCGCCTGCCGTGTCCCTTCGCCGAGGAGGGCTGCCGGATGGACTCGCGGGTTCTGCGCGCAGCCGGAGAGGTCACGGCTCCGACCCCGTCAACGACCCATGATCCGACCCAGCGCCTCGACGACGACCGTGAGTTCGCCCTTCTCGTACAGCAGCGGCAGCAGCGTCGCGACGGCGCCCAGCGACGAACCGATGAGCTGACCGAACGAGCGCAGGTCGAAGGGGATGATCCGCATGCGCTCGATGCGGGTGTAGATCGTGCCCAGCGTCTCCAGTTCCGCGAGTTCGCGCGCGTCCTGCGGCGCCGGCTCCCGGTCCGCGGTGAAGAGCCAGCGTTCCTCGACGCGCCGGCTCTGCTCCGTGACCCGCGCGCGGTAGGCCGCGAGCGCGCGCTTCTTGCTGCGGTAGAGCTGCTTGGTGAACATGAGCAACGGCAGCGTGAACAGCAGCGGCGCGCCCAGTCCGAACAGCACGAGCGGCCCCCACACGGGCAGGATCGACAGGTCGTAGTTCAGCACGGCCACCTGGTAGCCCACGGGAGCGGCCACGTTGCCGATGCCGAAGGCGAGGATGAACAGCGCGTAACGGCCCTGTGTCTCGCTGATGAAGCCGATCCCGCCCGTCGTGTCGGCGTGCATCGGATGCAGGTCGAGGTGCTGGCGCGTGAGCCGGTAGAGGTAGTAGATCCACAGGACGATCTTGCAGATCAACCGCAGCCAGATGTAGTTGAGCAGCGGAATCGAGACGAAGAAAGCCCATACGCCGGCGGCGGTCATCCAGCGGGAGTTCTCGCCGCCCTGCACGTGCCAGGTAGGCAGCGGATCGGGGCCGAACTGGGGTATCAGGATCACCAGCGAGAAGACGTAGGCCAGTGCGATGCACAGCAGGTCCGGCCAGAGCGCCTTTCGCGCGCGCGCGACGGTCGCGTGGACCCGGTAGACCGCGGGAACGTCCGTCCGGGACACGATCCCGCTGGCGAGGAACTGCTTCGCGGCATCGCGCGTGCTGGCGTCGATGACCGGTTCGGCGATGATGTAGAGCGGCAGCGCGAGCAGGAACTGCGCGTAGGCCGCGAAGTCGGCGAAGAAGTTGGTGGGCGTCGCCACCGTGTCGTGGAGTCCCTGGGCGAGCGCGAGGGCCGCCATCGGGACGTAGGTCACGAACATCAGGACCAGCGCGCGTTTCACCAGTCGGAAAGGCACGCGCGAGCCGAGTCCCAGCGCCGCGAAGAAGCGGCGCCAGTTGTCGTCCTCGAAGAGCGCGAACTCGACCGGCGCGCCGTCGGGCGCGTCGGCGCGCCCGGACTCGTGCCGCGTCGACGGCCGCGTCGGTGCGCTCATTTCGGCGCGGCGCGCACCGGCGCGTGGTCGTCGCACAGGGCCTGCCAGGCCCGATCCATGTCGACGCGGTCGAGGTCGCGTTCGTGCAGGCGAATCGTCGGTCCGGAAAGGAAGCGCCGGTAGCCGGCGTATCCGCCCGCGGGCGTGCGTTCGTTGACCTCGCCGCACAGCACCGGAACCTGGCGCAGGGTCGACACGCGCAACTCGCGAAACCGGGCGCCCTCGGGGTCGAGCAGGCCGGCGCGCACCTTCGCTTCCTCGGTCACCGCGAACCGCGCCCGGTCGAGGGGCCGCGCCGCGGTCTGCGGAGCGGGGAGCCAGGCCGAATAGGCCAGCAACGCGGCGAACAACGCGACGAGCCCGGAGAGGGCCTGCGCCGCGGTTCGGGTCATCCTCTGCATCGGCGGTGCCTGGAGGCGGGGGGGCAGGGTGTAGGGGCGGCGGTCGAGCGCGCCCGTGGAATGGTAGAGCGAAATCCTTCCCAGGTCGCGATTGCTCGAACCCGCATCGCAGCTCGAACCCGCATCGCACCGCAACGGGCGGGCGATGGCCGCCCGCCGGGGTCTACGCGTCGCGATGTCCGGCCCGGGTCTCCGCGGGAGGGCCGTGCGCGAGATCCGCTCGCTGGCGTTGACAGGCGCGCGACCGGCGTCGTAGCGTGCACGGGCCATGCCGGACTGGTACACGCGGCTGTCCCTCGGGAGCGGTGCATCGTTCGCCGCCACGTGGAGCAACGCCGATGTCGTGCTCGTCGCCTTCGGCGTGTTCGTGATCCTCTTCGCGCTGGGCGCGGTCGCGGCGAGCAACATGCTGGCCGAGGCCTCTTTCCTCGTACTCGTCGCGGGCGGGCTGCTCGTCGCCTGGCCGGCGATGATCGCGTTGTCGATGGCCGCGATGATCGCGGCGGCCGTGGTCAGCTTCGCGCACAGGGCGCTCGCGCCGAAGCGCGCCGCCGAGATCGAGGCCGAGGCCGAGGCCCTGGCGGGGGAGGCCTTGCGAGGTCTCGCCGACGCGCCGGGCTTGCGCAGCGACGTGGCCCAGCGGTTGCGCGAACGACCTGGCGGCGTCGCGAGCCCTCCTGACCGCTGAGGGCGCGACGATGGACTGGGCGTACACGCTGCTCGACCTCGGCGCCGCGGCCTTTCGCGCGATCAACAGCGCCGGCATGGTGATCGCGCTGGTCTTGCTGGCCGCGATCCTCGCTGCCGTGGCCGGTTTCGGCGGCGGCCGGATGCGCCTCTATGGCGCGATGGTCGGCGGCATGGTGATGAACGCCGTCGTGAAAGCGGAAGGAGGCGGCCATGAGGCCGCTTTCGCGGCGATGGCGATCACGACCGCGCTCGGCTACGCGCTGGGCGGCACGGGGCTGCTCGTGAAGCTGCTGAACGTCCGGAAGCGTTGAGTGGCCGCACCGGTCGAAGGCGAGTCGCGACGGTCGGGGCGCGATGCCAACGATGCAATCCGATGAAGCTCGCGCGGGACATGCGCGCTTTCACCTCGAAGCACGGGATCGCCCGGACCGGGGCGCTCGCGCAGGGGATGGCGGCGAGGGCGGTCGAACTCCTGCGCGAGGGGAGCGAGTGCACGCTCGGGCGCGACCCTCGCACGGCGCGTTCATGGTCGTCCCGTCGCGCGCGCGCCGTTGCGCCTCGCCGGCGACTTCGCCTGCGCCGCCAGCGGCGCCCCGTAGCCGTCGGTGAGCGTGCCGAGGAACGCGACGATCGCGTCGATTTCGGCGTCGTCGAGCCGCGGCGCATCCCCCGGATTTCGGTCGTACGGTGCTTCGCTGCGGTTGACGTTGGCGTGGTAGCCGGGCGGCAGGTCGTCGAACGGCACGCCGCCCGGATACCAGCGCGCCGGATCGGTGTCGCGCGTCGCATAGAAAGCGACCGCGTCGCGCAGCCGCGTGAAATAGCCGTTGTGCATCAGCGCGACCCGCTTCCCCACGTTGCGCAGCGTCGGCACCTTGAACGCACCGCAAAGCGTTTCGTCGCCGCCGGGCGCGCTGCGCCTGGGTCCGCACAGCCCGAGGTCGAAGAACGCCGGATCCGCGTTGGCGGGGATACGCGCGTTGCGCGGCACGCCCAGATTGTCGTACGTGTAGTCCGTGAACAGCGAGTCGGCCGGATTGCGCGACGCGGGGTTCGCCACGTGACAGGCGGCGCAATTGCCCTTCTCCGGGTCGAGGAAGAGGTCGAGCCCCCGCTGCTCCAGGGCGGAGTACTGCGCGAGCCCGGCGCCGACGTGGTCGAACTTCGACGAGAACGGTGCGAAGCGCTCGGTGCGCTCGAACGCGGCGATCGAAGCGGCGATCGCCTTCATGGTCGCATCCGGATTTTCGAATACCAGCGCGCCCCACTCCTCGCGGAAGAGTTCGGCGTAGCTCGCGACGGCGACTTTGGTCGTCAGGGCGGCGGCCGAGGGGTTGTTCATCTCGTCCGGTGCGAAGAACGGCTGCGCGGCCTGGATCTCCAGCGAGGCGGCACGCCCGTCGAGGAATTGCCCGCCGACCGGGATGGACCCGCCGTCGGTGTCCTCCATGTCGAACGCCGGCGCGAAACGCGCGTACATCGCGGTCGGGGTGTTGCGCAGCCCGAGCGAACGGCCGTCGGCGCCCAGCGCGACACCCGCGGTCGTGCCGTTGTTGCCGGAGAACGCGAGGGCGGGGTCGTGGCAGCTCGCGCAGCTCTGGCCGGGCGGCACCGACAGCGACGCATCGAAGAACAGGCGCTTCCCGAGCACCTCCAGGCGAGTGAGGCCGACCTCGTCGGGAGGCGCGGGCTCGGGCTCGCCGCCGCCGCACGCCGCCAGCGTCCCGGCGAACACGGCCATGACGAGCCGGCGGACGACCGGATCAATGCGCATGGCCGGCCTCCCCGTCGTGCGTCGACGCGCG
>JAFLDX010000011.1 GCA_017302215.1 Lysobacterales bacterium | reverse complement strand
TTGGGCTTTCAGGACGAGAGCGGCCATGAATGGCGTCTGGGTCGTCCTGAGGCTGGCACGGCGGGCGACGCGGTGCTGACGCGTGATGGCGTGGTGCTGGCCGCGTTTCGCTTCCGCGATGAACTGGCTGACGCGCTGCAGGTGCGCGATCGGGTGCATACCTACGCCGGCTTCGTGATCGCCGATGCGCCGGCTTGACGCGCTGCAGGCGGACATCGGCGTGCTGCGCGCCGTGCTGCGCGGCATGCCGCCGGGCCCTGCGCACGCGCAACGCCTCGCTGCGTTCTACGCGCCGCAGGCAGTCGACTACGACCGATTCCGCGAGCGCCTGCTGCACGGCCGCAGCGCGCTCGTCCAGGGCATCCCGCTGGGCAGCGCTGCTCGCGTCGTCGATCTCGGCGGCGGCACCGGCCGCAACATCGAGTTCTTCGGCGCCCGTGCGCAGCGGATTGCCTCGTATGAAGTCGTCGACCTGTGCGAGCCCCTGCTCGAACGCGCACGTGCGCGTGGCGTCCGCTATCCGCAACTGCGCGCGATCGAGGCCGATGCGACACGCTGGCAGCCCGATGCGCCGGTCGACGTCGTGATCCTTTCCTACGCGTTGACGATGATTCCGGACTGGCAAGCGGCGATCGCCAATGCGCGGGCGATGCTGAAGCCGGGTGGGATGCTCGCCGCGGTCGACTTCCACGTTTCCGCCGCCGCGCCGGTGGCCGGTCGCGAGCACCATGGCTGGTTCACGCGAGCCTTCTGGCCGCGCTGGTTCGGACATGATGGCGTGGTGCTCGACGCGCAGCGCCTCGATGCCCTGTGCGAAGCGTTCCCGCGGCACGATCTGGTCGAGGCCCGCGCGACCGTGCCCTACCTGCCGCTGTTGCACGTGCCGTACTACCGCTTCCTCGGGTACCGGCCATGAACCGCGTGCGCAGCGTGTTCATCTCGGACGTGCATCTCGGCACGCGTGCCTGCCAGGCCGAGCGCCTGCTCGGGTTCCTGCGCGCCTATCCTTCGGATCACCTCTATCTGGTCGGCGACATTGTCGACTTCTGGGCGATGAAGCGCGAGGTGCGCTGGACGCCGGCACAGAACACGGTCGTGCAGAAGATCCTGCGTCGGGCGCGCCACGGCGGTCAGGTGACCTTCATTCCGGGCAACCACGACGAAGCCCTGCGCGAACACGTCGGCATCACGCTCGGTGACATCCGTCTCGAGCGGGAGTGCGTGCACGAAACGGCGGACGGTCGGCGCTATCTCGTCCTGCACGGTGACGAGTTCGACCAGGTCACGCGCCACCATCGCTGGCTCGCGGTACTCGGCGACAAGGGCTACGACCTGCTCGTGCGCATGAACATCGGCTTGTCGTGGTTGCGCCGCCGGCTCGGCATCAGCGGCTACTGGTCGCTCGCCGGCTATGCCAAGCGAAGGATCAGGACCGCGGTCGACTTCATCGACGACTTCGAGCGCTCGGTCGCGCGCGCGGTGCGCGACCGCGGCCTAGACGGGGTCATCTGCGGACACATCCACGTCGCCGCGCTGCGCGAGGTCGACGGCGTCGCCTACGTCAACTGCGGCGACTGGGTCGACTCGTGCACGGCGATCGTCGAGCACCACGACGGACGACTCGAACTCGTCGAATGGAAGGATGAATCGGGGGAGGCGACCCCGATCTCGGCTGCGGTCGTCACCGGAGCCGAGGCGATCGGCCTGCGCGAGCGCATCGCCGCCTGACCCATGCGCCTGCGCGTTCGCCGACACTCAGGCGAGGCGTACTCCCATTACGTCGACGCGGCGCTGTGCGCACTCGCTGCGGATCGCATCGAGCAGGCCGGCGTAGTCGTCACGCTGTTCGAGTTCGATGAGCATCGCCACGCTGTGCCAGACCGGCTGTTGCGGTTCGGGCGCAGGGAGGCGGTGGCGGGCCAGCACGCTGTCGACGACCGCCCTCGCACGCTGGGCAATCTCGTGCGTGGTCGAGTTGCGTGCGCGGTCTCCGAACAGGATGGTCAGGCCCATGGCTGGCTCCGTTTCTTCGCTGGAACGTGTGCGGTGAGTCATATCACGTTTGCATGAACGAAATGCGTACGTCCGCCAGGCGCGGCCCGTCCGGTCACGATCGTTCATGTTCCGTTGCCTGCGCTGCGCGCCAATGGCGCACCTGCGCGGGAGTTGCGATGGACCTCAAGAGCGGTTATCCGTGGTGGATCGTGCGCAACGGACTGCCTTCGCAGTTCGCTCCGCTGGCCGCCGACGGCACGTGCGATGTCGCCGTGATCGGCGCCGGCATCACCGGCAGCCTCGTCGCGCGCGAGCTTGCGGGCGCCGGCATGGACGTGGTCGTGCTCGATCGCCGCGATGCCGGCTGGGGCAGTACGGCGGCCAGCACGGCCCTGATCCAGTACGAGATCGACACCGAGCTGGCCGAGCTCAGCCGGCGGTTGGGTGAGGCGGACGCGGTTCGCATGTATCGCGCCTGCGTCGCGGCGGTCGACGAGTTCGCATCGATCGCCGGCTCGGTCCCGCGCTGCGGCATCACGCGCGCGCAGAGCCTCTATCTGGCGAGCCGGCGCTGGCATGCCGGGCGCCTGCGGCGCGAAGCGGAGCTGCGCCGTCGGCACGGCATCGAAGTCGAGACGCTCGAGGCCGACGCGGTCGACGCGCGCTTCGGCATCGACGCGCCGCTCGGCCTGCTCAGCGCGGTCGGTGCATCGGTCGATCCGTATGCGTTCACGCGCAGCCAGCTCGCAGCGCTGGCACGCAGCGGCGTGCGCGTGCACGACCGCACCACGGTCGTGGATCATGAGCCGCACGCGCGCGGCCTCGACCTGCGCACGGACCGCGGCCATCGGCTGCGTTGCCGGCACGTCATCGTCGCCTGCGGCTACGAGTCGCAGGCCTGGATACCGCAGCGCGTGGCCGCCAATCGCAGCAGCTACGCGCTCGTCACCGAACCGTTGCGGTCGATGCCGGCCTGGCTCGCGCGGACGATGATCTGGGAGAGTGCGCGGCCATACCTCTACGTGCGTGCGACGCGTGACCACCGCCTCGTCATCGGTGGCGAGGACGACCGCATCGACATCCCGCTGCGTCGTGATGCGCGCGTGCCGGGCAAGGCCGCCACCCTTCTGCGTCGCCTTGCGCGCTGGCTGCCGGATCTCGAACTCGAGCCCGGCTTCGCCTGGGCCGGCACCTTCGCCGAGACTGCCGACGGCCTGCCGTTCTTCGGGCCGCATCCGGCGCTCGATCGGCGCATCCTGTTCGCCATGGCCTACGGCGGCAACGGCATCGTCTACAGCGTCATCGGCGCCGGCCTGCTGCGCGCGACGATCGAGCGGCGACGGCATCCGCTGCGGCGGCTGCTCTCGTTCGATCGCATCGGTTGAATCGTCACTCCAGGCGGGCTCCGGCGTTTGCACTGCAGTTGGACGCCGACGATCGGGAGCCTGTTCTCGCGCCGCGCTGAACGCCGGCCATGCGCATCGCATGCGCACGCATCGCACTTCGCCACGGGTTCAGCCCGGCCGGAGCAGTCTCGGCGCACGCGATGCATCCGCCGGCACGGCGTCGGCGGGCTCGGACATCGCGCTGATGGAGAGCAACGATGAAGGTCGTCAGTGAAGTGATGAGCGTGCACGTCCATGTCCTCGGCAGCGACGACACGGTCGAATCGGCGGCGCGGCTGATGCTGCGCGAGGACATCGGCAGCGTGCCGGTACACGAGGGCGGCAAGCTGGTCGGCATGCTCACCGACCGCGACATCGTCGTGCGCGGCATCGCGGCCGGTCACGGTTCGTCGACGCCGATCCGCGAGCTCATGTCGGCCGGCGTCAAGTACTGCTACCAGACCGACACGGTCGAAGCCGTGGCGCGCAACATGGGCGAGCTCGGCGTGCGCCGCCTGCCGGTCGTCGACGCGGACAAGCGCCTGGTCGGCTTCGTCTCGCTGGCCAACATCGCCAGCGCCGAGAACGCCGGTGCAACCGATTCGCTGCTGGAAGGTGTTGCTCAGCCGCACTGACCGATCGGGTGCGCGTTTCGAACTGTCCGGCGCGCACGCGGCACGCGCGGCGGACGGTTTCACGATGTGCGAGCCAACCGGCATCCGAGCCCGATTCGTTGTTGAGGCGCGCCGGCGCCACAGGAGTAGACTTCGACGAATCGTGGCGGGTACACGCCCGCCCTTCGTCGGAGGAATCGACATGCTTTCACGACACTGGCTGGTCCTCGCTCTGCTGCTCGCGCCCGCGCTCGCCTCGGCTGATGACGATGAGGTGATGAACCACCCGGTCTTCGTCGCCGCCCACCCCGACATGTACTGGCGCCAGCTCGGCCAGGAGGCACTGAAGGCCGGCGACGCCCGCGAGGCCTATGGCCATTTCCGCAAATCGGCGGGTTACGCCGACAAGGCATCGCAGGCGATGGTGGCCGAGATGCTGTGGAACGGCAGCGGCGTCAGCCAGGACCGGCCATTGGCCTACGCCTGGATGGATCTGGCGGGTGAGCGTGGCTACCGCGATCTCGTCGTCGCGCGCGAGAAATACTGGGCCGCGCTGACGCCGTCCGAGCGCGAGCGCGCGGTCGCCGTCGGCGACAAGGTGTACGCGGAATTCGGCGACGCCGTGGCCAAGCCGCGCATGAATACGGAGCTGCAGCGCGAGCGCAGGAAGGTCACCGGCAGCCGCCTCGGTCATGTCGGCTCGGTGCGCATACCGGGGTCGATCGATGCCCGGGGAACACATCCCGTCATGGATGCCGCCAGCCTTGGCGACGTCACCCAGGCGGCCGTGCTTTTCGCCGACAAGTACTGGGTGCCCGAGCTCTACTGGCAGTGGCAGGACGAGATGTGGAAGCGCGGCGAGTCGGCGCAGGGCGCAGCGCCGCGAACCCCATAGTCGGATCGCCATGCGGCAGGCGGCACCGAGCCGCGTGACGCGCGCGGACGGACGGCGCGCGCGATTTCGCCGCGCGATACGAGCATGTGCAGGAAGATGGTCGGGGACTCTACCTAAAACGCCGCGTAACATGCGGATCGATAATGCAATTCCCTGAGCGCCGCGTGCATCGTACTCACAATCCTACTCACTTTCCCGCTCGCTTCCGACGCCGGCACGCTGTTGCGCCAGATGCGGCGGCACGCCAGGGCGAGTAAGCGCGACTCCGGCCGGACGACGCGCACGCCGTGCGTCCGCGCGCGGGCGACAGCCGGGCGCGAAGGCGCCAGCCGCGCGCGGACTTTCACGCACCTTGCCGCACAACCTCTGTCCCGGGTCCAGGCCGGCCCGGGACAAAACCGGGACGGCCAAGCCTCTGAATTGAAAGGGTGTCCCGGTTGTCCCGGGCGAAAACGGGCAGGGTGAAGGAATGCGGGCCGTAGACAGAGGGTGTCGGCAGGGGGCTTGCACGCGAACCTATGTATCTACCCGGGACAACCGGGACACCCGGGACAACAGCAGAAAACAAGGGGTTTTCGTGTCCCGGGTTTGTCCCGGGTCGGCCCGGACCCGGGACAAGCAATGGAGCATCGCTCGCTCGCCGGGCATACCCGCTCGATTACCCTGCCTCGCGAGCGCGTCCGCACTTCAGGCCAGGGCGAATTATTATCATAACCCCCTCCAATGCATTGATTTGACTGGAGAAATCGCGGGGTCCGTGTCCCCGTGCTGACGTATCGCCGGGAGGACCCGCGCTATGGGCTGGGCACTTCGCGCGCCTCGCCCGAGCCGGCCGCATCATCGGCGCCGCACGCTTCCCGGTACTCGGCCAGGTCTTGCCCGTAGTACTCCACGGCCACCAGTTCATCCGCGAATCGCTCCCAATCGCCAGCCCGCTTCGCTTCGGCCGCGTCCTCGAGGCGGTCGGCGAGCGCACCCATCAAGCGCGCGACGCCGGCAGCCGCTTCATCGATCGCGCGAAACTCGGCCGCGCCGGCGCGCCGGTCGGCATACTCGCGCTCAATCGCAATCTCCGCCTGCAGGCGCGCCACCTCCGCATCCAGGTCGGCGACGCGCTTGCGCAGCCACCGTGGCCGACCTGCGCGGATTCATGGGAGCGGAGCTCGCGCCCCCGCGGTTCGTCGTCGACACACTCGTCCCGTCCGGCACCGTGACCCTGCTCGGCGCGCACGGCGGCAGCGGCAAGAGCCTGCTCGCCTTGACCATCGCCGCGCACGTCGCCGCCGGTTCGCCGTGGGCAGGGTTCGACGTGGCCGGCGGACCGGCGGCGTTCGTGTCGCTGGAAGACCCGGCGGAACTGATGCTCTACCGGCTGCGCAAGATCGTCACCGAATACCGACTGCAGGCTGACGACGTCACCAAGAACCTGCGGATCCTCGACGGCACGGCCGGCGAATCGTCGCTCGGTGCCGAGTACAGCGCCCAGGGCGTGCGCCGGATGATGGCGACCACGCGCTTCGAGGAACTGCGCGACGCAGCGCGCGGGGCTCGGCTGATCGTCGTCGACAACGCGAGCGACGCCGCCGACGTCAACGAGAACGACCGACGCATGGTCCGCGCCTTCGTGCGGTTGCTGGCCGGCCTGGCGCGCGAGAACGACGCCGGCGTGCTCCTGCTCGCGCACATCGACAAGAGCGCCGCGCGCAACGGCGCGGCCGGCAACAGCTACGCGGGCAGCACCGCCTGGCACAACTCGTCGCGCAGCCGCCTCGCTCTCATCGAGACCGACGGCCGGATCGAGATGCGGCAGGAGAAGCTGAACGTCGGTCGCGCGGCCGAACCGATCGCGCTGCGCTGGTCGACGCAAGGCGTCCTGATGCCGGCGTCGGGCCCGGGCGCGCCGGTGGAGGCCGTCGCCGATGCTGACGCCGACGGCGTCCTCGAGGCGCTGCGCGAGGCGATCTGGCAGGGAGTGAAGGTTCCGACCGCGCGCACCGGGCCGGCGACCGCGCACCGCGTCCTGGAAACGACCGAGGCGCTGCCCGGGCACCTCCGGGGGCAGGCCGGGAAGGATCGATTCTGGCGCGCGCTGGCCCGGTTGCAGCGCGAGGGTTTCGCCAGTTCCGAGGAGTACCGGAACGCCGACAGCAAGGTTCGGACCCGTCTCGTGGTCGTCGAACAGCCGCCAATTCTTCCGCGCGCCAATCCCCCCATACCCCCCTATGAACTGGCGGCGGCGGAGCCGGCCAGTCCGCAGGTTCCCGCCAATCCGAGAACCGGCGGAGAACCGGCGGAAACCGGCGGAGCCAATTGGGAGGGCGAGGCATGAACGCGGCCGTCGACTCCCTGCTCGCGGACCTCGAGCGCCATCGCGTGATGATCCAGCGCCGCGGCGACCGCCTGACGATGCGCGCGCCGGTGCCGCCTCCCGCCGACCTGCTCGCTCGCGTACGAGAGGCGAAGCCGGCGCTCCTGTCCGCGTTGCCCGACGCCGGGGTCGTCACCCGCACCGTGGTCCGTTTCCGCCTGGCCGGCGGTCACCCGGGCTCGTGGTGCGCCGCGATCGGCACCAAGCCGCGCAACGAGATCATCGCCGACCTGCGAGCGATCCACGGCGACGCGCTAGTCGAGGTTCTTTCACCGTGATCACTCCGGCGCCGCGATGCGTCCGCAATGCGATCGTATCGGGCTGCCGCTCGCACGTCACGCGTCGCCTCTCTCACAAGCACTTCACTCCGTCGCCAAGCGGTAACGAAGAGATCCATTCACGAGGACTGTCGATACGCAACATCCGCCTTTCTGAAACCCGCGAGCATCCGTTCGCGATCGTGCGCAGGAATTGTGCTCAGCCAGACTTGGAGAACTGCTTCCGGCACGCGCTCAAGGATGACCCCACTCCGGTGTCCTCGAGGAAGCTCTCGGCGAATCGCAGCGGCCGCAAAGAAGACGCTCATGATTGCGGTGGCACACTCTCGATTCGCGTTCTTGAAGTAGAGCTCGCGAATTTCTTGGGGCATCGCTTCGAAGATCTCGCGTTGCGGTACCTCGCTTCGGCGGATTGTGCCGATTCCGGAAAGAAGAACTCCCAGAGATCGCGCCGCACTAATTGGAAAAACCTCAAGCTTCTCCGCAAAGCGCTCAAGCATCGGAAGACTCGTCTTCTTGACGTATCGTTCGAACTCGATGCGCGCGATCACCTGATCGGAGTTGGGCCCGTAAGAATTCAGGTGCTTGAACGACCACTGGAGCATTCCGTAAACCACGCCGAGTTCGTGGTCCAAGATGCCAGCGTAGATCGACGCCGTTTCCAATCGCTCGGCACGAAGTATTTGAGCCGCGCGCTCCTCAGCGCGAATGGATCTCAACCCGAGCCACAGCGCAACACCGGCGGCAGCAAAGCTGCCAAGCGCACTCATCGACTCCCATTCGATCGTCTTGAGATCGAACTCGAGGGATCGGATGAGTCCGTCGAAAACGAATGGGACGGCCACGATCGCAGCCACTGCAATCGAGCAACGCCAACACCAAGTGATCGACTTGGACATGGTTTCCTCCGATGCGACGCGATGCTGCCTGCGAATGGGCGTAATCGAGAACTACGTTGCGACACTCGATCGAACCCTCTCCAGCGGTTCGTCGAATTCCCCCAGCGCGGCGGGGTCGTCCAGTCGAAATTTTGCACTTTCGATGCGCACAGCAACGTCTCTGGGGAGCATCCGCCAGGCGTACATCACGCTTGCTGCGTTAGCGACTCGGAGGCGATAGAAGTCGCCAAGCACACGACTCCGGGAAAGCTGGTCATACGCACGCATGTAGCTCTCGAACTCAATCAGCAGCGCCCGGGCGTCGCTTACGGAAGCGGTGAGACCATCCGGAACGTCAAGAGGGCCGAGACTTGCTCGCCAAAAGTTTGCGACCACTCGGAAGTTCGCGTTACGGAATATCTTCGCCAACTTCGTCGAGCCCACGCTGAAGGCCGAGCGATCCTCGTTCTCGCCAATTTGCCCGTTAACCGATGTAACCCTGGTCAAGAGTTTCCATGCTTCGAATGCGCCTTCGAGCTTTCGATGGAGATCTGTCAGCTCCTGCTGCTTCCTGAGCAGGTCGAGCTGGTCTTCCATCTTCTTGCGCGTACTTTCCGCTTCGCGCTTAGTCGCTTGGAGGGTGAGGAAGACGAGCCCCGCAGTTGCGACCGCGACCAGCGCGCCAACCACTCCGCCGAAGTAGTCGCCGAAGGTTCCCCAGTCATCCGGTCCTCCCAAAGGGCGGTTCCAGAAAAAAAGAATGAATGCGACCGCCGCCGCGACTGCGACAGTGAACGCCGCGACCACCATTTGCGCGGCCAAATAGCCGAGCGGATCGGCGTCTCTCAATTCCTTGTTCGACCTGCTGCTCATTGCCCTCTCCCGGCAAGTTGTTGGCCGATCGTACCAGCGGCCACACTCTGCATTTTGTCCCGCCTCCTCGGCCTGTCAGGCCCACGCGGGAACCACGCCCACCCGCGTCCAGGCATACTAGGCCCCGATCGTCGTGAGACGACCGACAGCCCGAACGGACGCCCGAGATGACCCGAGTACTCCATCGATTCCCGACAGCGGATGGTGCGGGTGGCGATCTGCTCACGGCCCGATTCGGTCGTCGCATCGAGCGACTGCATCAGGGCGAACATGGCGTCGCGCGACGGCGGGATCTTCAGGCCGGCCTGATCGAATGCCGAGGTCAGCGCCTCCTGCGCTACCGTGAACTTGTGCTGCTCCGTGGCGAAGTTCGACACGAAGCTCGACATGCCCTCGATGAAGCCTTCGATGCCCCTGGTCAGGCCGAGCAGCGCCTCGCTGAGCCAAACGCCCACGAGCGCGACTGCACTTCCTGATAGGCGCCGACCGCGATGTTCTCGATCAGCTCCGACAGCGCGCCGAAGATGACGATGCCCTGGTCGGTGAGCTGTCTGCGACGCGCCAGGAGCTTCGCGAGGCGAATCTGCGGGTTCGGGCAGAGGCACCGCGCCGCGGCGGTCTGGTGACGCCCTGAGGCGCTACGATGCGCCATGACTGCCGCTGGTCTCGCCGCCGCCTTAGCCGATGCTGCCGAATGCGACGACGCAGAGGCTGCGGTGTTCCTGCCGGCGTTTCTTAAGTGGGCGGTCGAGTCCGGCGCGCTCCGCGCGCTAAACAACTGATTTCATTGATTTTATAGATGCCGGGTGCCTTCTCAAGTCACCGCCCAGCCCCAGCATGTGTGCTCAAGCACTGTCAGGCGGCGCAAAATTGTGAAACGATTCATGGCCTTGGTGAAACCATGTCCTGCGCAGCTTGAGATCCCCATACGTGGACACGACCTTTCAGCCATGAACTTCGCCACCGGCCAAATTGAAGAGCGTTGCGATCCTTGGGGATTTCACTCTGGTGATTCGTTTCATCCGGAGCTCGTTCCGCAGTTGCTCGAGAAATACCTCGACCTCCCCAAGCGCGACGTGTCTCGTATCGCCGAAGTGCCTAAGATCGACCTCGAGCAGATCGACGATCTTCCGCCGCTTGTGCTGCAGCGATTCGAAGAAATTGCGCAAACCATGACGGATGTCGCCAACTTTTTCGGCGGTGACATCGTGCGCGCTGCGCAATGGTTTAAGACGCGGAACCCGCGCTTGGGAGATATTTCTCCACGCGACATGATTCGCATGGGGAAGGCAGATCGACTTCGCTTGTTCATCGTTTCCTCCATGAGTGAAAACGTGCCAAGGCGGGCAAGCGGAAAGGCTGCTTCGATAGCTAGCGGGTGAAAAGGAGAAGGCCCCGCTACCGACCGCTCCCTGTACCTGCACAACAATTCGAGATTCCTCCAGCGCCCCAGGGTGTTACCAAGCCCAGCGTTTTAGAGCTCGAACGGTTTACGCATGCTGACCTGACGCTGTGGCTCCGCCGAGCCGGTCAGCTGGACGAATTGCACCAACTGCTGTGGGTCGATCTTGAAGACCAACGACAGCAACGCCGCAATGCTATCGTTGCGTCCCTCCGCGCCACGGGTGGCATCCAATTCGAATTCAACAATTGGTCGCGTGTCGTATCCGCAAAGTATGGCTCGACCCCGTTGTCAGCGGCTGGAAGCCTGACGGTGTGGGGCGGCCGATACAACACGGGCGTGGACATCTCTACGGTTGACCCGTTTCCCGCCCTCTACCTGGGTGAGAACTACCACACCGCTTATCGCGAGAAGTGGCAGCTGGAAGCCGGGGGTCTCGGCGTGGGATCAGGGTTGACGCCCGAGGAAATGTCCCTCAGTGACCATCAGTCCTTCAACTATCTAACAATGCGAGGCCGGCTCCATCACGTGTTTGATGCGCGGACGGTCGATGCGTTCATCCCTTTCAGCAGGGCAATAGCCGACATCAAGCAGCCAAAGGCGGTTCGAGAACTCGCGAAAGCGCTAGGACTGAACCGGGACGACTTCATGATCAGGACGCCGGAGCGGCTCCTCGAGGCGCTCGGCGAAAACTGGACAGCATGGGCAGCGCAGTTCGACTCGCCGGCGCCAAGCCAGATATTCGCGCGCATGCTTATCGCCGCCGGCTTCGAGGGCATCCTATACAAATCAACTAAGAACCCAGGCAATGATTGCCTTGCGGTCTTTCCGCACATGATCGAGCACGCGGATAGCTTCGTAGAGCTTCACGAGGTGCTCGACTATGTTGAGCATCCGAGGCTGGACAGAACTACGGCCAAACACCTTTGCGGGTGGGACTTGTTGGAGGCAATTCGGCGTCGTAGTGAGCAGTGAGGCGCGGTGCATTCCTGTCGAGCCGAGTGGCAAAAATGTAGGCACCACGTAGGCACCGTCGCCTAGCGTCGCAGCTGGGAAAAACCCAAGTGCTTGAAAAGATGGTGGCCGGGGACGGAATCGAACCGCCGACACGGGGATTTTCAATCCCCTGCTCTACCAACTGAGCTACCCGGCCCTTGTGCTGACTGCGTGCCGGGGCGCTGGAGGCCGAGGCGAAGGGGCGCGTATTAGAGCGACTGCCCCGCAGCGCGTCAAGCCGCGCGACGGCATGGTGCGCCGACCGGCGTGGTCCCGTCTGCGGCTTTGCGCGCTTCGATGTCGGTGCGCTTGCGTCGATTCGTCGCCGTGGCACGTCCCTGCATCGGGGCCAGACGCCGGCAGCGTGCCGGCACGCAAGAGGAGTGCATGCGCATGAAATCCTTCATCACCCCGATCGGCTTCGCGGCCATGCTGCTGGCCGGGACAGCACAGGCACAGACGCGCGAACGCCAGCAGGAGGCGCTCGATGGCTATCTGCCCTACGCGGGCGCGCCGGTCGAAAGTTTCCAGTTCTGGAACCTGACCCAGTGGGAGCTGGTCGGCCCGGAGAAGGTCGTCGTCTGGCCGCGCTTGCAGGAGGCTTACCTGCTGACGGTCGATGCGCCGTGCAGCGAACTCGAATGGGCCAAGGCGATCGCGGTGACGTCGTCGGTGCATCGCGTGACGGTGCGCTTCGATTCGGTCAAGGCCGGGCGCGACACGTGCCGGATCAACGAGATCCGTCCGATCGACATCAAGCGCCAGCGTGCCGAACGCAAGGCGGCCGACAAGGCCGCCTGAGTGCGGTCGCACGGGTCGGTCGCCGCTCAGGCATCGGGCGGCACGTAGCCGGCGGGCTTGGCCGCGCCGCCGCCGAAGAAGTGCTTCTCCATCTCGCCGGCGAGGAAGTCGCGCGTCTTCTTCTCGAGCGGATTCAGGCGATGTTCGTTGATCAGCATCGTCTGGTGCGCGAGCCAGCCGGCCCAGGCCTCCTTCGAGACGTGTTCGTAGATGCGCCGGCCGAGTTCGCCGGGCCATGGCGCGAAAGCCAGGCCCTCGGCTTCGCGATCGAGTTTCACGCAGTGCACGGTTCGCACGGAGGCACCTCCTCGGCAAGGGATTCGAGCAGCTTGCGCACCGGCGCGGGCAGGCCGATGCCGCCGAGTTGGGTCGGCGTGGCCCAGCGCAGGGTGTCGCCATCGCCGATTGCCGGCGCAACCGCGGTCGCGCTGAGGCACACCGGCGAGATGCGCAATCGATAGTGGCTGAAGGCGTGGCGCAGTTCGGGCAAGTGCCTGCGTGCGCCGATGCTGCGGGCGTGGCGCCGCGCGAGTTCGGCTTCGATGACGGAAATGTCGAAGCACTCGGGCAGGCTCCACAAGCCAGCCCAGACGCCGGTCGGCGGTCGCCGTTCGAGTAGGACGCGCCCGCTGTCGTCGTGCACGACGAGCATGGTCGTCGTGCGCTCGGGAATCGCGCGCGCGGGCTTCGGCGTCGGCAGGCTCGCGACGAGGCCATCGCGCAGCGCGACACAGCCATGCACAAGCGGACACGCCTCGCAGCGCGGCTTCGCGCGCGTGCACACGGTCGCGCCGAGATCCATGATCGCCTGCGTGTAGTCGGCCGTGCGCGCCGCCGGCGTGTGCGCATCGGCCAGTTCCCACAGCCGCTTCTGCACGGCGGCGGAACCCGGCCAGCCGATCACGCCGTGGAAGCGGGCGAGCACGCGGCGCACGTTGCCGTCGAGGATCGCGTGGCGATCACCGTGTACCTGGGCGAGGATCGCCGCGGCCGTCGAGCGGCCGATGCCGGGCAGTGCGGAAAGCGCGTCGATGTCGCGCGGCAACTGGCCGCCGTGACGTTCGATGCACAAGCGCGCGCAGCGATGCAGGTTGCGCGCGCGGCTGTAGTAGCCGAGGCCGGACCACAACGCGAGCACGGCATCGAGCGGCGCGGCCGCGAGCGCGGCGAGATCGGGCAGGGCAGCGACGAAGCGCTCGAAGTACGGGATGACCGTGCGCACCTGGGTTTGCTGCAGCATCACTTCGCTCAGCCAGACGCGATACGTGTCGCGCGGATGCTGCCACGGCAGGTCGTGGCGGCCGTGCCGGTCGAACCAGGCGAGCAGGGCGCCGGCGAATGCATCCACCGGGACGGAAGCGCTCATCCGGCCGTGCCGAGACTCGCCGGCAGCAGGCCGTCGACGAAGGCTTCGGCATCGAACACGCGCAGGTCGTCGATGCCTTCGCCGAGTCCGACATAGCGGATCGGCAGGCCGAACTCGCGCGCCAGCGCGAACAGGACGCCGCCCTTGGCGGTGCCATCGAGCTTGGTCACGACGAGGCCGCTCACGCCGATCGATTCGCGGAACTGGCGCACCTGGTTGACCGCGTTCTGCCCGGTCGTGCCGTCGATGACCATCAGCACCTCGTGCGGTGCGCCGGCATCGAGCTTGCCGAGCACGCGGCGGATCTTGCCGAGCTCGTCCATCAGGCCGACCTGGGTGTGCAGGCGTCCCGCGGTGTCGGCGATCAGCACGTCGGCATGGCGCGAGCGCGCCATCTGCAGCGCGTCGAAGATCACGCTCGCCGAGTCGGCGCCCGAGCCCTGGGCGATGACCGGCACGTTGTTGCGTTCGCCCCAGGTCCTGAGCTGTTCGACGGCGGCCGCACGGAACGTGTCGCCTGCAGCGAGCACGACGTTGCGCCGTTGGGACTGGAAGCGGCGCGCGAGCTTGCCGATCGTGGTCGTCTTGCCGACGCCGTTGACGCCGACCATGAGCAGCACGAACGGCTGGTGGCCATCGACCACGAGCGGCTGCGCGACCGGCGCGAGCAGGCGCACGAGTTCAACGCGCAGCGCGGCGAGCAGTTCGCCGGCATCGGCGAACTCGCGCTTGCCGACGCGCCTGCGCAGGCCTTCGACGATCAGGTTCGAGGCGGTGACGCCGACATCGGCCGTGATCAGGCAGGTCTCGAGTTCATCGAGCAGGTCGTCGTCGAGCTTCGGGTTGCGCGCGAACAGGCTGCCGAGGCCGCGCGCGAAGCCGCTGCCGGACAGACGCTCGCGCCAGCTGCGCTTCGCCGGTTCCGTCGCGCGGCTTTCGGGGGCGGACGGCGCCTCGGCGACGCGAGCGGCGTCGGCGCTTGCCACCGTGGCGTCGAGCGGCTCGGGCTGCGCGGCGGCCGGCGTGGTCGGATCCTTCTTCTTCCAGAACTTCAGCATCGGATCGTCGAATGCGGGAAATCGGCGGCCGGCATGCTATCACTGCGGCCCTGAATCCATCGGCGGGATATCGCAATGTCTGGACGCGGCAAACCGGCAACGCGTGGCGGCGGCCACCTGCGCATCGTCGCCGGGCGCCTGCGCGGCAGCCGCATCGAAGTCGTCGATGCGGCGGGCCTGCGTCCGACCGGTGACCGCGTGCGCGAGACGCTGTTCAACTGGCTGGCGCCGGTCGTCGCGGGTGCACGCTGCCTCGACCTCTATGCCGGCACCGGTGCGCTCGCCATCGAAGCCTGGTCGCGCGGCGCCGGCGAGTGCACGTTCGTCGAACGCGACCGCGATCTCGCCAAGCGCCTCGAAGGCAATCTCGCGCGCCTCGGCGTCGAGCCGGCGCGCGTCGTCACCGGCGATGCACTGGCCTTCCTCGCCGGCGCGGCGACGCCGTTCGACGTCGTGTTCCTCGATCCGCCGTTCGCGGCCGGTGCCTGGGAGCAGGCAGCGAGCCGGCTCGAAGCCGGCGGCTGGTTGCGCGAGGGCGCCTGGATCTACGTCGAATCGCCGGCCGCGAGCACGCCGGGAGTGCCGGTCTCGTGGCGCGAGCATCGCGTCGGCACGGCCGGCAACGTGCGATTCGCCCTCTATCGTCGCGCCGCGCCCGATCCGCTAAGCTAGCCGCGATTGGTCCCCGAGGCAGGCTGTCGATGTCCGTTTCCTCGTCGCGCGCGCGCCTTGCCGTGTACCCCGGCACGTTCGACCCGATCACCAACGGCCATATCGACCTGGTGAGCCGCGCCGCGCCGCTGTTCGACCATCTTGTTGTCGCGATCGCCGACAGCCAGACCAAGGGACCGAGCTTCGGCCTCGACGAACGCATCGACATGGCCCGCGAGGCGCTCGGCGGCATCCGCAACGTCGAGGTGCGCGGTTTCTCGACCCTGCTCGCCAACTTCGTCAACGAGATCGGCGCCGGCGTGATCCTGCGTGGCCTGCGCGCGGTCTCCGATTTCGAGTACGAGTTCCAGCTCGCCAGCATGAATCGGCACCTGATTCCCGAGGCCGAAACGCTGTTCCTGACCCCGGCCGAGCAGTACAGCTTCATCTCCTCGTCGCTGGTGCGCGAGATCGCGCGCCTCGGCGGCGACGTGTCCGGGTTCGTCCACCCGGTCGTCCAGCAGGCGCTGCGGCGTCGCTGGTCCCACCAAGCAGAAAACCGATAGGGAGTCCCAGCTCATGACCAACAAGAACCTCGCCGGCGCGGCCCTCGCGGGCGTCATGGCCCTCGTGCTCGGCGCATGCGACCAGCAGAAGTCCGCCGAGCCTGCCGCCACGACGCCGGCCGCCACCGCCGCGGTCGCGATGCCGGCCGCAGGTTCCGATGCCGCGGCATGGAAGAAGTACCTGGCCGACGTCGTGATGAAGAACATGCAGGGCGTGAAGACGAACCGCCCGTACATGTACTTCGTGCCGGCCGGCGACGACGGCAAGGCCCAGCTCGACCGCAGCAACCAGCTCGACAACGTGCAGACGGTCATCTCGCGCGGCGTGCTGCCCGGCAACATGCTGGCCTTCGGCGGGCCCGATTCGAAGATCACCGCCGACCTCATCGTCGACGCCTTCGCCGACGGCCAGGCCAACACGTTCAAGGACGTCGTCGTGCTGTTCGTCGGCGCACCGGCCGATTCGGAGCGCGTGCAGGCGGCACTGGCCACGGTCGGTGCGAGCTACCGTTTTGCCGAGATGAAATGAGGCACGCGCGCTCGCGCCGGCCTCGGCGCGAGCGCACCCCGCAGGCCATGGCGCTCAAGATCACCGACCAGTGCATCAACTGCGACGTCTGCGAGCCGGTCTGCCCCAACACGGCGATCGCGCTCGGGCGCGAGATCTACGAGATCGCGCCATCGCGCTGCACCGAATGCGTCGGCCACTACGACGTGCCGCAGTGCATCGAGGTCTGCCCGGTCGAGTGCATCGTGCTCGACCCGGACCATCCTGATTCGCGCGAGCAGCTGATGGCGCGCTACGAAGCGCTGGTGCGCAAGGGAGCCGCATGAGGTCGTCGTCGATCCTTACCGTCGTCGTGCTGTGCGCGGCGTTCGCCGGTTGCACGCACGAGGCGCCGACGCGCGAAGCGCAATCGCAGCCCGCGGCAGCCCCGACGAAGGCGCCTCCGACCCTCGCCGGTCGCCCCGGCAAGGCGGCGATCGCGAGTGCGCACGCGCTGGCCACCGAGGCCGGTTTCGAGGTGATCGCGAAGGGTGGCAACGCCTTCGATGCGGCGATCGCGGTCGGTTCGGTGCTGTCGGTGGTCGAGCCGCAGAGTTCGGGCATCGGCGGCGGCGGCTTCTTCCTGCTGCACCGGGCGGCCGACGGGCGCGACGTGTTCCTCGATGCACGCGAGACCGCGCCGGCGGCGAGTCGCTCGGAGCTCTGGGCCGACGCCGACGGCAAGCTCGACCGCGACAAGTCGATCAACGGCCCGATCTCGTCCGGCATTCCCGGCGAGCCGGCGGCCTACGACTGGCTGGCGAAGCACTATGGCAAGTTGCCGCTGGCCGAGTCGCTTGCGCCGGCGATCCGCATCGCGCGCGAAGGCTTTCCGGTCTACTCGCGCTTCAACCGCTCGATCGGCATGCGTCGCCCGGTGCTCGAGCGCTGGCCGGCCGGCAAGGCGCTGTTCCTGCCGGGTGGCGAGATCCCGGCCGAGGGCAGCCTGTGGAGCAACCCGGATCTCGCGAGCACGCTCGAGCGCATCGCCGAGCATGGCGCGACGGGCTTTTATCGAGGCGAGTTCGCGGGGCGCCTCGTCGACGCGGTAGCCGCGGCCGGCGGCATCTGGACGCGCGAGGATCTCGCCGCCTACGTCGTCAAGGAACGCGAGCCGATCACGCTCGACTATCGCGGCTGGCGCATCGTCACCGCGCCGCCGCCCTCGTCGGGCGGCATCGCGCTCGCCGAGATGTTCAACATCCTGTCGGGCTACGACCTCGCGCAACGCAGTCGTGTCGAACGCGTGCACCTCACCATCGAGGCGATGCGTCGTGCCTACCGTGATCGGGCCGAATACCTCGGCGACCCCGACTACGTGAAGATGCCGGTGGCCGAACTGACGAGTCCGCTCTACGCGGCCGGCCTGCGCGCCTCGATCCACCCGTCGAAGGCGACGTCGAGCGACGCGCTGCCCGGCTACATGCCGCCGACCGAGGGCGAGCACACGACGCATTATTCGATCATGGATGCCGACGGCAACCTCGCCGCCGTGACGAAGACGGTCAACCTGACCCTCGGATCGGCCTTCGTCGTCGAGGGCACCGGCTTCGTGCTCAACAACGAGATGGACGATTTCGCCCTGTTGCCGGGCCAGCCGAATGCGTTCGGCCTCGTCGGTGGCGAGGCGAATGCGCCGAAGAGCGGGCGTCGCCCGCTGTCGTCGATGACGCCGAGTTTCGTCATCGGCGAGGACCGCGTCGGCGTGATCGGCACGCCGGGCGGCAGCCGCATCATCACGATGGTGCTCGAAGGCATCCTCGCCTATCTCGATGGCGACGAGCCGAAGGATGTCGTCGCGCGTCCGCGCTACCACCACCAGTACCTGCCCGACGTGGTCTCGGCGGAACCGCGCGCGTTCACGCGCGACGAGACCAAGGCACTCACCGACATGGGCCATGTGGTCAACGAGGGCGAGCGCACCTGGGGCCTGATGAACATGGTCGGCTGGAACCGGCGCACGAACACGGTGGGCGCGGGGTCCGATCCGCGCGAGGAATCGAGCCGCGCCGACGTGAGGTGATGCGATGAAGCTGTGGTCGCTGATGGGCAACTCGCAACGTCTCGACGGAGGCGCGATGTTCGGCAACGCGCCGAAGGCGGTCTGGCAGAAGTGGGTGCCAGCCGACGAGAGCAACGGCATCCCGCTGGCCTGCCGCTGCCTGCTCGTGGAGGACCTCGCCGGCAGGACCGTGCTGTTCGAGACCGGCATCGGCGCGTTCTTCGAGCCGAAGCTGCGCGAGCGCTACGGCGTCGTCGAGGAACGCCATGTCCTGCTCGACTCGCTCGCCGCGGCAGGATTCGACCACGCCGACATCGATGTCGTCGTGCTCTCCCACCTGCATTTCGATCACGCTGGCGGACTGCTCGCGCCATGGCGCGAAGGCGAGCCGCCGCGCCTGCTGTTCCCGAATGCGACGTTCGTCGTCGGTGCGCGCCACTGGGAGCGTGCGCTCGACCCGCACCCGCGCGACCGCGCCTCGTTCATCGCCGAACTGCCGCAGCTGTTGCTGGACAGTGGCCGCCTCGAGTGGGTCGACGGCACGCATTCGCAGGCGCTCGGCGACGCCGTGCGTTTCGAGGTTTCGGACGGGCACACGCCGGGCCTCATGCTGGCGGAAGTCGTCGCCCGTGGCGGCGGCGTCGTGTTCTGCGCCGACCTGATCCCGGGCCGCCCGTGGGTGCACCTGCCGATCACGATGGGCTACGACCGTTATCCGGAGCTGCTGATCGACGAGAAGCAGGCCTTCCTCGACGACAAGCTTGCGCGCGGCGTGCGCCTGTTCTTCACCCACGACACCGCCTGTGCGATGGCCCGCGTCGCACGCGACGACAAGGGACGTTACGCGGCAGTCGATCTGCTGCCGAGCCTGACCGGCTGGCCGCTGGCGGCTTGACGCCCGCGCCGCGCATTGGCAGCGTGGCGGTCCCCGCAAGGAAACCGGAGTTCCCGATGCGCTTCCTCTTTCTCGCCACCTTCCTGTTCGCTGCGCCGGCGCCGGCGCTGGCCCACGACCACGAGACGCCGGCCACCGGCCACGAACGCGAACCGGCCGCGCCGGTGCCGGTCGAGACCACGGCGGCCGGTGCGGTCTACGGCGCGGCCTTGCCGAAGGACATGCCGGTCGCGATCGGCATCGACGCCGCCGTGAAGAATCCTTCCGCCTACACCGGCAACGCGCTCGCGTTCAAGGGCGAGATCACCCAGGTCTGCCGCAAGAAGGGGTGCTGGCTCGTGCTGACCGGCACGGACGGTGGCTATGCGCGCGTCGCCATGCATGAGCACGCGTTCGGCGTGCCGACCACCTCGAAGGGGCCGGCGGTGGTCTACGGCACCTTGTCCGAGAAGGTGTTCAGCGCGGCCGAGATCGAGCACCTGCGCAAGGATGGCGCGACCGCTCCGGCCGAGCGCGAACTCAACATCGATGCCTTGTCGGTGCTGATCCAGGGCGCGCAGTGAGCGAGCCGGCCGGCATGGGCGGCAGTGGCATGCGTGCCGTCGCGCTGGCCGCGATCGGCGTGATCGTCCTCGCCGCCGGCACCACCTGGTGGGCGCTGCGCGGTCCGGCCGGCGACGCGGCGACCGCCGCGGGCGCTAAAGCGGTCGATGCGCCGGACCCGTCCAACGAGGGTCTTCGCGTCAGCGTGACCGGAATGCCGACCTTCGACGCCGGCGCAGTCGACGATGAACTGCGCATCGCCACGCACGCGACCGTGCTGCTGCGCGACGTCGAGATGTACCAGTGGCAGGAGCAGTGTGTCGCCAATGGTTGCGCGCAACGCGGCGCATGGTCGGCCAGCCTGATCGATTCGAGCACGTTCAAGGAGAAGACCGGCAACCGCAATCCGGCCACGCTGCCGTTCGGCAGCCGCATGTTCACCGCGACATCGGTGCGCCTGCGCGGATTCTCGATCGAGCCGGCCGTGCTCGCCGGCGTGGCCGCCAGGCCGCGCCCCGCGTCGGCCGGCGAGCTGCCGCCGAACCTCGCGGCCATCTTCCGCGACGATGGCGGCGCGCTGTACTCGGGCGAGGACATCGCCAACCCGGCCATCGGCGACCTGCGCGTGCGCTTTCGGGTCAGCACCGACGCCGTGGTCACGCTGAGCGGAGTGCAGCGCGGCCAATCACTCGTCGCCACCGCGATCCCGGACTGAAGGAGCACGCCATGCGCATCACCGGACTGTACGCCGCGCTCGCCGCGCTGCTGATCATCTTCCTCGCGGTGCGCGTGATGCTGCGCCGCAAGACCGCCGGCGTCGGCATCGGCGACGGGGGCGACCACGAACTGGCCAAGCGCGTGCGCGCGCATGCGAATGCCGTCGAGTACGTTCCGATCGGACTGATCCTGCTGCTGATCCTCGAGCTCGACCAGACCACGCCCGTGCTCGTGCACGCCTTCGGCATCACCCTCGTCGTCGGCCGCGTGCTGCATGCCTTCGGCCTGTCGAAGACATCGAAGATCAGCACCGGTCGTGCACTCGGCATCGTCCTCAGCGCGCTTGCGATCACCGCGATGGCGGTGCTGCTGCTGTGGCGACACCTCGTCGTCGCGCTGGCCTGAGCGCGTGGGGTGCGTCAGCTGCCGCGCATGATCGGCTCGTTGTCGAGGAAGTACATGCCGGCGAACATCTTCGGGTCGACCGAATAGCCATCGGCCATCTTGCGCACGAGCCAGCGCGCCGCGTCGCGGCGCGGGATCTCGTGCACGAGGATGTCCTCGGTTTCGTCGCCGCCACCGGCCTCGACCCGGCTCAGGTCGCGCGCACGCACGAAGGCGAGGATCTCGTTGCTCATGCCGGCCGAGGTCGGACCGGCCATGATGAAGTCGATGCGGCCGGCGGCGTAGCCGGTCTCCTCGATCAGCTCGCGGTGCGCTGCCGCGATCGCGTCCTCGTCGCGGCTGTCGGAGCGGTCGCCGACCAGGCCTGCCGGCATCTCGATCGTGCGGCATTCGAGCGCCGGCCGGAACTGCTCGACGAACAGGACATTGTCGTCGGGCGTGACCGCGATGATCATGACCCCGCCACCCGGATTCGTGCGTTCGGCGAATTCCCAGCGTCCGCGCTTCATGAGGCGCAGCCAGGTTCCGTTGCAAAGCGTGGTCGTTTCGTTCATCTTAGGCGGCTTCCCGAACTTTTCCGGGCGCGAAGGGTCTGCTTCGCGCGAATCCCGCAAGCATCCAAGGTTCCCCCGATGAAGATCAAGCGACTCCTGTTCTGCCTGGCGCTGCTGGCGGCCGCAACCTGCCTGCAGGCGCAGGCGCCGGCCGGACAGGCGGCCGGCGAGGCGCAGGCGACACGCGACGTGCGCCAGCTGAGCAAGCAGGAGATCGACGAGATCGCGGATCTCTCCGTCCTGCAGCGGATGGCCGCCGGCTACGCCAAGATCGGCGACGGCGAGCGCCTGACCTGGACCTACGAGCGCCTTTACGCGCTGTTCCCGAACTCGGGCGACTATGCGTTCGCGCTCGCCGCGCTGCACGCGCGCAAGGGCGACAAGACCAAGACCTACGACATCCTGCTCAAGATGAAGGAGCAGGGCTACGGCATCGACCTCGTCAACGACAAGCGCTTCGAGAAGGTGGCCGATACCGAACTTTGGCAATACCTCTCACAGAGCCTCAAGGCCAACATGGCCCCGTTCGGTGAGGGCAAGCTGGCCTTCGAGCTGCCGAAGGGCGACACCCTGTACGAATCGCTGGCATGGGATCCGAAGCGCCAACAGCTGCTCGTCGGCAGCGCGCGTGACGGCTCGATCCAGCTCGTGTCGAAGGACGGCAAGCTCAAGCCCTTCATCCAGCCCGATGCCACGAACGGGCTGTGGGGCGTCTACGCGCTCGCCGCGGATGCTCCGCGCGACCTGCTCTACGTGGCAGCTGCGGCGTCCACCTACTTCCGCGGGTTCAGCGAGGCGGATCTCGGCAAGTCTGCGGTGTTCAAGTTCCAGCTTTCGAGCGGGAAGTTCCTGGCGCGCTACCTCGCACCCGGCGAAGGTACGCACACGCTCACCTCGATCACGGTCGGCAAGGGCGGCCAGATGTTCGTCGCCGACGGCCGGCGCAACGTCATCTATCGCGTCGACGGTGACGCGCTCAAGGTCGTCGCTGCAGATCCCAATCTCAAGAGCCTGCGTGGCCTCGCCGTCAGCGACGACGGCAAGTTGCTCTACTTCGCCGACTACATGCTCGGCATCTTCGGCATCCATCTCGCGACCGGCAAGGGATTCGCGGTCGAGTACAACCCGGCCAGCCTCGCCCTCGGAGGCATCGACGGCCTGTACTGGTATGACGGCACGCTGGTCGCGATCGAGAACGGCATGCGACCGCAGCGTGTCATGCGGCTGACCCTGTCCCCCGAAGGCTCGAAGATCACGCGCGTGATGCCGCTCGACGTGGCGCGCCCCGAATTCAAGCTGCCGACCTACGGTGCGGTTGCGGGCGACAAGCTCTATTTCATCGCCAACAGCCAGCGCAACCTCTATGGCCAATACGGCGACCTGAAGCAGGACGCCGTCCCGGAGCCGGTCAAGGTGTTCGAGAGCGACCTGCGGTTCGCGTGGGGGCAGACCGGGATCAACACGTCGGTCATGCCGGTGCGCGCCGCGCCGCTCGACGAAGGCAAGAAGCTCATGCAGACGAAGCCGAGCCTGATGGACGGTCCGGAGCCGCGCGTCGAGCCGGAAACGCCGGAAACGAAGAAGAGCGACGACAAGAAGGGTGACTGACCGGCTCAGCCGGCCAGCGCGCGGACCCGCGCGCGCGTCATCGGTCCGAGGCGCAGGCGGTCGAACAGCCGTCCGGTCACGCCGTCGTCGAGAGCGCCGCGTCGGTAGGCTTCGAGCGAAGTCGGCACCGGCGCATCGCGCGCGATCACGGTGAGGCGACGCGACAGGCGCGCGAGCGCGGCATGCTCGCGCAGGCGCATCGCCGCGGCCGCCGATCCGCGCATGCGCAGGAAGGCGACCTCGTCGGCGCGCTCGATCAGCGCTTCGAGCGTGTCGAAGTGGGCGAGCAGGATCGCCGCGGTCTTCGCGCCGATGCCCGGAACGCCCGGGATGTTGTCGATCGCGTCGCCCGTCAGGGCGAGGTAGTCGGCGACCTGGTCCGGGCGCACGCCGAGGCGCTGCTTGACTCCCTGCGCATCCCAGCGCTGGCCGCGCGCGAAGTCCCATTGCTCGACGCGTTCGCCGACGAGCTGGCCGAAATCCTTGTCGGCCGAAACGATCACGGCGCCGCAATCGAGCCCGGACAGCGCCTCGATCGCGCTGCCGATCAGGTCGTCGGCCTCGAAGCGCGTGTCGGTGAGGACGGTGAGGCCGAGTGCGGCCGCGATTTCGCGGCAGTAGGCGAACTGGCGTTCGAGTTCGGCCGGCGGCAGCGCGCGGTTGGCCTTGTACTGCGGGTAGATGGCGTTGCGGAACGAGCTCGTCAGCGATTCGTCGAAGGCGATCGCGGCATGGCTCGGCTGCTCGCGCTCGAGCAGGTCGAGCAGGAAGCGCGTGAAACCGTGCACGGCATTGACCGGGTGGCCGTCGACATCGGTGAAATCGTTCGGGATCGAGTGCCAGGCGCGGAAGATGTACAGGCTGGCATCGACCAGGTGAACCCTGTCCTTCACGATGGCGGACCGGACCATTCACCGAGCACGTCGGCCAGCGGTGCGCGCGCATGCTCGCTCGCCGGCTCGCGGATCGATCCGATGTGCACGAAGCCGACCACACTCTCGTTGCCGGCGAGGCCGAACAGGCGCGCGACGTCGGCGTCATAGGCCGACCAGCCGGTCAGCCATTGCGCGCCGAAGCCGAGCGCTTGCGCGCCGAGCAGCAGGTTGTAGGCGACGCAGCCGGCCGAAAGCAGCTGCTCCTGCAGCGGTACCTTGTGCCCCGCCGTCGTGCGCGCGATCACGATCACGACGAGCGGCGCCGCATTGAAGCGCTCGCGATCCTTCGCCAGCGCAGCGGCCGGTGCATCGGGCTCGTTGCGCGCATGGATCGCGGCCATCTCCGCGCCGAGGCGCACGCGCGCATCGCCGCGCACGACGAGCAGGCGGTACGGAGTGAGTCGTCCGTGGTCCGGCACGCGGATCGCCGCCGTCAGCAGGGCTTCGAGCTGCGCCTGATCGGGACCGGGCGCGCCGAGCTGGCGCGACGGTACCGACAGGCGGCGTTCGAGGAGATCGAGGGACATGCAACGGCTCCGGGGTTTCCTGTACCAGTGTAGCGAGTGCGACGCGCGATCGGTTGTCGCCGTGCTTACCGCAGGCGGCCAGTTCGGCTAGGATGCAGGCCGGTCATCGAGTCGGGGGAGGGGCCCATGCCGGTCGTCGTTGCCGTTCTGCGCGAGTCCGCCGCGGGCGAACGCCGCGTCGCCCTCACGCCCGATGTCGCGAAGAAGCTCAAGGGCCGCGGTGCCACCATCGTGCTCGAACAGGGCGCCGCGCAAAGTGCGTACTTCGCCGACGAGGCCTTCGCCGGAGCCGAGATCGTCGCCGATGCTGCGGGTGCGCTCGCGCGTGCCGACGTGCTGCTGCGCGTGCAGCCGCCGACGCTCGGCGAGATCGCGGGCCTGAAGGAAGGCGCGGTGGTGATCTCCCACCTGCAGCCGCATCTCGCACCCGAGCGCGTCAAGGCCTTGCGCGACCGCAGGATCACCTCGTTCGCGATGGAACTGCTGCCGCGCACGACGCGTGCGCAGGCGATGGACGTGCTGTCCTCGCAGGCCGGAGTGACCGGCTACAAGGCCGTGCTGATCGCCGCCGAGGCCGCGCCAAAGTTCTTCCCGATGCTGACCACGGCGGCCGGCACGATCCGGCCGAGCAAGGTCCTCATCGTCGGCGCCGGCGTCGCCGGCCTGCAGGCGATCGCGACCGCGCGCCGGCTCGGCGCGCAGGTCGAGGGCTTCGACGTGCGTCCGGAAACGCGCGAGCAGATCGAGTCGCTCGGCGCGAAGTTCCTCGATCTCGGCGTCTCGGCGGCCGGCAGCGGCGGCTATGCGCGCGAACTGACCGCCGAGGAGCGCGAGCAGCAGCAGAAGGCGCTCGCCGACCATCTCAAGGGCATCGACGTCGTCGTCACCACGGCGGCCGTGCCGGGCCGCAAGGCGCCGCGCATCATCAGCGCGGCGATGATCGCCGGCATGAAGCCCGGCGCGGTCATCGTCGACATCGCCGCCGAGTCGGGTGGCAATACCGAACTCAGCGAAGCCGGCCGGACCGTCGTCACGGCCAACGGCGTCAGCATCATCGGCACGGTCAACCTGCCGGCGACGACACCGATCCACGCCAGCGAGATGTACGCGCGCAACCTCTACAACTTCCTCGAGCTCTCGCTCGCCGAAGGCGCGCTCAACCTCGACTGGAACGACGAGCTGATCGCGAAGACCTGCCTCACCCATGCCGGCGAGATCCGCCACGAACCGACCCGACAGCTGGTCGAAGGAGCCGCGCCATGATCGATGGATTCCTCGCGCTCTACATCTTCATGCTCGCCGCGTTCACCGGCAAGGAGATCATCGGGCGCGTGCCGGTGATCCTGCACACGCCGCTGATGTCGGGCTCGAACTTCGTGCACGGCATCGTCCTCGTCGGCGCGATGATCGCGCTCGCGCACGCCGATTCGACCCTGGCCAAGGTGATCGGCTTCGTCGGCGTCGCGCTCGGCGCCGGCAACGCGGCCGGCGGCTACGTCGTGACCGAGCGCATGCTCGAGATGTTCAAGTCGAGCAAGGACAAGTAGTCCGCATCGGGCAATCCGCACGCGCCGGCTGCGTCGTCGCGCCGGTGGCACCACTCCGGGGAAAACGCGCATGGATCTCCAACAACTGCTGACCTGGATCGCCAAGGCGAGCTACTTCCTGGCGGCCGTGCTGTTCATCCTCGGCATCAAGCGCATGTCTTCGCCGGTCACCGCGCGCAAGGGCATCGTCCAGGCCGGCATCGGCATGGTCATCGCCACGCTCGCCACGTTCGCGCTGACCGGCACGCACAACCTAGGCCTGATCGTCCTCGCGATCGCGGTCGGCGTCGTGCCGACCTGGCTGTGGGGCAAGAAGGTCGCGATGACCGACATGCCGCAGATGGTCGCGCTGTTCAACGGCATGGGCGGCGGTTCCGCCGCGGCGATCGGCGCGGGCGAGCTGCTCAAGTTCGCCGCGCCGGGCACGACCGGCATTCCGCTCGTCACGATCGGGCTCGCCGTGCTCGGCGCGTTGATCGGCTCGGTGTCGATGACGGGCTCGGTCATCGCCTGGGCCAAGCTCGACGGGCGCATGGACAAGCGCTTCACGTTCAGCGGCCAGCAGGCGGTCAACTTCCTCGTCTTCGCTGCCGCCGTCGTCGCCGGCCTGGCCCTGATCTTCTGGCGCGTCGAGCCGTGGCTTGTGGTCCTGTTCTTCACGCTCTCGCTGCTGTTCGGCGTGCTGATGACGCTGCCGATCGGCGGAGCCGACATGCCGGTCGTGATCTCGCTGTACAACGCGTTCACCGGACTTGCCGTGGCCTTCGAAGGCTACGTCATGGGCATCGAGGCGCTGATCGTCGCCGGCATGGTGGTCGGCGCGGCCGGCACGTTCCTGACCCAGCTCATGGCCAAGGCGATGAACCGCCCGATCAGCGGCGTGCTGTTCTCGAACTTCGGTGGCGGCGGGGGTGGCGAGGCGATCACCGGCGCGCAGAAGCCGATCGAGGCGGCCGACGCGGCCTCGCTGCTGTACATGGCCGAGAAGGTCATCATCGTGCCGGGCTACGGCATGGCCGTGGCCCAGGCCCAGCACAAGATCTGGGAACTGAGCCAGCAGCTGATCAAGGCCGGCAAGGACGTCAGGTTCGCGATCCATCCGGTCGCCGGGCGCATGCCGGGGCACATGAACGTGCTGCTCGCCGAGGCCGGCGTTCCGTACGACCTGATCGCCGACATGGACGACATCAATCCCGAGTTCAAGACCTGCGACGTGGCGATCGTCATCGGCGCGAACGACGTCGTGAACCCGGCCGCGAAAACCGACAAGTCCTCGCCGATCTACGGCATGCCGATCCTCGACGTGGTCAACTCGCGCCAGACGATCGTCATCAAGCGCGGCAAGGGTACCGGCTTCGCCGGCATCGAGAACGCGCTGTTCTACGCCGACAACACGCGCATGCTCTACGCCGACGGCAAGGAAGCGGCCAACCTGCTCGGTGCCGAGCTCAAGGCGATCGAGGGTGGCGGCGGACATTGATCCTTGCGAAGCGTCCTGCTTCGCGGCTCGGCCGGCTGGTGCGTGGGCGGGAGTGTCGCGTCCTGGTGAAGTCCAGAAGCGGCCATCCATGGTGTAGTTCTTGCGAAACGTCCTGTTTCGCCTCGCGCCGGCGCCTTGTTCGGGCGTGGGTGTAGCGTACTGGCGAAGTCCAGAAGCGGCCATCCATGGCCGCACTCTTGAGGTGAAGCATCCGTATAAGAGGGCCACGAAGGTTCCGCGCGCGGTCTGATCCGTCGTGTCGGGGTGGCGCTTTGGCCGGGAGTCAGTTGCGCGGTCTTGCCGGTCGCCACACCAGCCACGCGGAGATTATGCAGGCGAGCACGAGGTTGGCGGCCTGCCAGGCGGTGAAGTCGGCACGGGCGACGGCGCTGGCCATCTCGGGACCGATCGCGAGCAGGGTCGAGCGCAGCGGCAGGCCGAGGAACGAGGCGACCTTGGCCGCGGCGAGCAGGTAGCTCGAATAGGCGAACGCGACGAGCGTGCAGGCGACCGCGATGGCGATGCCGGCCCAGGAATGCGCGAAGCCATGCCGGCGCAGCACCCAGCCGACCAGCGCGGCGATCACGAGCAGGAACACGCCCGAATCGAGGCGCAGGTACAGCGCCAGCACGCACCAGACGGCGCCACCGGCGAGCGCGCACATCAGGGCGGTGGCGACGCCGAGCACGCGCGTCATCGGCGGTACCCGTCAGGATACGGCGTGTGCAGCGGCCTCGTTCGCATCGGTGGCCCCATGATCGGCGGGTGCCGATCATAGCGGCATGGCCGCCCGTGACGGTATCGCCTGCGGGCGCCGCTCAGCCGGCGAGCGTGCGCACGGACGCCGGGACCGCCAGACCGGGTGTCGCGTCGTCGGCGACGAGCGGTTCGCCGCAGCGCAGCGCCATCGGCACGACGCCGGACCAGATCGGCAGCCCGGCATCGGCCGGATCATCCTTTGGTCCGCCGCTGCGGATCTTCGCGCTGGCGTCGGCGATGTCGAAGCGCAGCAGGGCGGTCGCGGCGAGTTCGTTGCGGTCGGCCGGGCGCGACTCGCCCGCGCGTCCCGGGATCATCGCGTCGACGAAGCGGGCCAGCGCCGCGGCCTTGCCGTCGCCATCACCGACCGGTCGCGCGCGGCCGAAGGCGACGACCGAGCGGTAGTTGACCGAATGGTGGAAGTGCGAGCGCGCGAGCACGAGGCCGTCGACCAGGGTCGCGCATACGCAGGCATCGATACCGTCGCCGAGGGTGCGCATGAGCCGGCTCGCGATCGAACCGTGCAGCAGCAGCGAGCGTTCCTCGCGCACGTAAAGCATCGGAATCACGAACGGCTGTTGTCCCGCCCCGGCGAAGGCGACGTGGGCCAGCCAGCCCGCGTCGAGCACGGCATGAACGGTCGGTTCGTCGTAGTGCGCGCGCTGGCGCACGCGCTGGACTTCATGGCGGGGCTTCTCGCGCATGGGAGTGCTCCTGCGAAAGGTGGCGCCTCGCGCGGCCCCGGCTCGGCGCGAGCCGGTGCGTGCATCGAGGTTGACAGGATCATGATCGGCCCGATGATTGGCTCCGTGGAGTACCACCACGAACCCGATCGAGGGAGCCAATCGTGTACGTCGAACTGGATGGGCAGGGACCACGCTACGCGCAGCTCATCCGTGCGCTGAAGGCCGCGATCCTCGACGCACGGCTCGCTGCCGGATCGCGCCTGCCGGCCAGCCGCACGCTCGCGCGTGAGCTCGATGTCTCGCGCAACACTGTGCTCGCCGCCTACGAGCAGTTGCAGGCGGAAGGGTTCCTGCTCGGCCGCGTCGGCTCGGGCAGTTACGTCGCCGATGTCGGCAGTCGCGTCTCGCCGAACCGGCGCAACCCGGGTCAGGCTCCGGTCGCGCCGTTGTCCCCGTTCGCGCGGCGCGCGCTGGCGAGTACCGACGGCGTGCGGATTCCCGGGCGCGAGCACGCCGGCCTGCGCTACAACCTGCAATACGGCGTGCCGCTGACCAATCCGGCATTGGCGAGCGCGTGGCGGCGCGAGATCAATCGCGCGGCGGAACGCGCCGAGTTCGACTACCCGGACGCGCAGGGTTTGCCGGAACTGCGGGCACGGATCTGCGACTACCTGACGCGCCGGCGCGGCGTCGACGCGCAACCCGAGGACGTGCTGGTCATCTCGGGCACGCAGCAGGCGTTCGCACTGGCCGCTCGCGTCCTGCTCGATGCGAACGACACGGTCGTGCTCGAAGACCCGCACTATCGCGGCGCGCGCCAGATCTTCCTGGCCAACGGCTTGCGCGTGCGCGGCGTGCGTGTCGATGCCGACGGCCTCGTCCCGGCAGCCCTGCCGCCCCGCGCGCGTCTCGCCGTGGTCACGCCTTCGCACCAGTTCCCGACCGGCGCGCTGCTGCCGCTCGCGCGTCGCGTCGAACTGCTCGAATGGGCCGCGGCGAGCCGCGCCTGGCTGATCGAGGACGACTACGACGGCGAGTTCCGCTTCGGCGGCAGACCGTTGGCCGCACTGAAGTCGCTCGACCGCGACGGCCGCGTGATCTACATCGGCAGCTTCTCGAAGACGCTGTTTCCGGCGCTGCGCCTCGGCTACATGGTCCTGCCGGCATCATTGCGCGCCGCGTACCGGGCGGCGAAGTGGCTCGAGGATCGCGGCAGCAACACGCTCGAGCAGGCGGCACTCGCGAACTTCATGGCCAACGGCGGCTTCGAGCGGCACCTGCGCCGCGCCGCGCAGACCCTGCGCGCACGCCGCAGCGCGATGCTCGCCGGATTGGCACGCCATGCCGGGCAGGCCGTCGAGGTCGTCGACTCGAATGCCGGCATGCATCTGACCGCGTGGCTGCGCACCGGCAGCCACGCCGACTGCGAGCGCCTCGCTGCCCATGCACGCGAGCGTGGCCTCGGCCTCTACACGATCGCGCCCTACGCGCTGAAGGTGTCGTTGCGACCCGGTCTGCTGCTTGGCTACGCGGGTCTGCCGTCGGCCGACATCGAGGCGGCGCTGCGATTGTTCGGGCGCTGCCTGCGCGAGACCGGTCTGCTTGCTTGAACAGCACCGATCCGCACCGATATCGGCTGGCACGAACGTGGCCCTGTCATAATGCACGGCCGCGCCCACCGGCACCGATCCGCCAGGCATGAGCACCTACCACTCCACGTCCGAGCCCGTCCGTTTCGAGCGCGATTGCCCCGCGGTGATGGTTCCGCAGGGCGAATCGGTGACGCTGCCGGCCGGTCAGGCCGGTTACATCACGCAGGCGCTGGGCGGCAGCTTCACGGTCTTCGTCGAGGGCAACCTGTTCCGCATCGCCGGCATCGATGCCGACGCGATCGGCAAGGAGCCGCCGGCGCCGCTCGAACTGGCCGACGGTGCCGGCGACGACGAGGTCGAGAAACTGGTCTGGCAACAGCTGCGCACGTGTTTCGATCCCGAGATCCCCATCGACATCGTCGAACTCGGCCTCGTCTACGATTGCGAGCTCGAGAAGCTCGACGACGACCGCCGCAAGGTCAATGTGCGCATGACCCTCACCGCGCCGGGCTGCGGAATGGGCGAGGTGCTCGTCGACGACGTGCGCACCAAGATCGAGATGATCCCGACCGTGAGCGAGGCCGATGTCGAGCTCGTGTTCGACCCGCCGTGGAATCACGCGATGATGTCCGACGCGGCCAAGCTCGAAACCGGGATGTTCTGAAGCCGGTGATTCGTGATTCGTGATTGGTGGTTCGGAAAGGCGCGCCGGCCCAGCTCTTGCGAACCGCCAATCCACGAATCACCCATCACCGCTCCGTCACCACAGCGGTCGACCGAAGTCGAATTCCGGTTGCGCGAGCGGTGACGAGAACGCCGGGCCGACGGCGTAGTCGACGCCGAGCCGCAGCAGCAGGTGCGCGCGATTGGCATTGTCGACGTCCGGCGCGATCACCGCCGCGCCGGCGGCATGCGCCTTGCGCACGAGGGCCATCACGGTATCGGCGATCGAACGCGTGCTGCCGAGTTCATGGACCAGCGAGGGATCGAGGCGGACGAAGTCCACCGCGAGCAGCTTCAGGGCATGCACGGCAGCCCAGTCGCGACCGAAATCGTTGAGGCAGATGCGCAGGCCGAGCCGGCGCAGCTCGCCCATGCGCACGCGCGCGCGTTCGCCGGCGTCGATCAGGGTCGAGCACGGCACGGCGAGGGTCAGGCCCGTGCCCGACAGGTGGCGCTCCTTCAGTTCGCGCTCGAGCCACCAGCCGATGTCGGCGGTCATCAGCGACTCCACCGACTGCTGCACGAAGATGCGCAGCTGGCGCCCGCGCTTGAGCTGCTGCTCGCGCATCTCGAGCGTGTGCTGCAGCAGCCAGCGATCGACCTGGGCGAGCTGGCGTGTTTCCGCGGCGGCCGGCACGAGGTCGTCGTAGCCGATTGTCGCGGCCGGGTCCTGCGTGCTGCGCACGCGGAAGCGCAGGTCGAACTGGCCGCTGAGCTTGCCGACGAGCGGCACGATCGGCAGGAAATCGAAGGATGCCTGCTCCGGCCGCAGCGGGCGTTCCATGACCGCACGCACCGCCAGCAGGGGATCGGTCGGCAGCAGGGCGGCTTCCTTCGCCTCGTACCACAGGACGCGGTTGCCGCCCATGTGGGTGGCCGCGACCTGCGCCGCCTCGGCGTGCGTGACGAGGGCGTCGACTCCGACCGGCTCGCCGCCGAGCAGGGCGAGGCCGATGCTCGCGCTCAGTACGTCATCCTCGCCGTTGAAGCTCCATGCGTGGCGCGCGAGCGCCGAGCGCAGGTCCTCGGCGACCAGGGTCACTTCGCTGCGTGAACGCCGGTGCAGCAGCACGAAGTAGTGGAAGTCCTGGTAGTGCGCGGCGAGGTCGGTCGCTTCGAGCTGCGAACGCAGCACCTGGCCGACATGCGCGTCCAGCGCGGCGAGGCCGCTGAGGCCGATGCGGTCGCGCAGGGCCTGGGCGCGGTCGATGGCGATGCACATCAGCGCGGCCGAGCGATCGCCCGCCGCGATCGCGAGTTTCTCGAGCAGGGTCGCGCGCGGATGCA
>JAFLDX010000110.1 GCA_017302215.1 Lysobacterales bacterium | reverse complement strand
CGATGCGCGATCGGTGGTCGGCGTCGATCCGAACGCGGCCGCCGTCGAGGCCGCGCGCGTGCGCCAGCGCGGCCACGGGATCGACGACGCGCGCGTGCGTTTCGAGGCGATCGCGGCGGGCGAACCGCTGCCGTTTGCCGACGGCGCGTTCGACCTCGTCACCGTGGTGTCGGTACTCGAATTCGTCGGCACGCGCGCGGCACGCGAGGCTTTCGCACGCGAGATCGAGCGCGTCACCTGCCGCGGCGGACACGTGTTCGTCGCGACGCCGAACCCGTGGCGCCTGCGCGAACTGCATTCGCGGCGCTGGTTCGGCGACCTGCGCCACCGCGACGGATTCCCGTGGGCCTCGTCGGCGCCGGCGATCCGGCGCCTGTTCGCCGGCTTCGACCAGGTCCCGACCGATCGACACGTCGCGACAGCCTTGTTCGCGCGACACCGCTTGCCCGGGCCGGGACCGGTGGCGCCATGGGTCGTGGCGACGTTGCCGTGGCAGAAGCACCTGTTCCGCAAGCGCTGAGCCGCGGCGCGGCTCAGGGACCGAACGTGAGGTCGAGCCCGCGGCGCACGCCGACGCGCGGCGTCCAGCCCAGTTTCGTGCGCGCCGCCGCAAGATCGAAGTTCGCGAGCGGCCGCAGCGAATGCACGCGGTAGCGCGTCAATGGCACGTCGCGGCCCAGCACGCGGCCGAGCTGCTCGACGCCGAAGGCGAGGCCGAGGAACAGCTTCTTCGGCACGCGCACGAGCTTCAGTTCATCGCCGAGCTTGCGTTTCGCACGCTCGAGGTAGTCCTGCTGCGTGACCGTGGCCGGATCGACGAGGTTGAACAGCTCGCCGGACACGTCGGCCTCGCCGGCGAGCAGCAGCGCATCGACGACGTCGTCGACGTAGACGAGCGGCAGGGTCTGCGAACCTTCGCCGATCGCGAGCCAGCGCCCGGCCAGGGCGACGACCGCGTTCGGCGTGACCTTTTCCGCGCCGGGCCCGAAGATCTGGCCCGGACGCAGGATCACCGCCGGCAGGCCGCGGTCGCGGATCGCCGCGCGCACGGCCTGTTCGGCGCCGAGCTTGGTCTGCGTGTAGGCGCCGCGCCGCTGCGCGTGCGGCTCGTACGCCGCGTTCTCGTCGAGGACCGAGCCCTCGACGCGCCCGGCGTGGTCGAGCACGCTCATCGAGCTCACGTAGACGAGCCGGCGCGTCGCGTGGGCGAGGCAGGCCTCGATCACGTTGCGCGTGCCCCAGGTCGTGCCGGCTTCGAAGTCGCGCGGGCTGCCGCGCATCGCCGCACCGACGTGGTAGACGACGCCGGCACCGGCGACCGCGTGATCGACCGCGCGCGGATCGCCGAGATCACCGACGACCGTCTGGATGTCGGCATCGCCGGTCCAGGCCGCGACCGGCCTGCGCACGAGCACGCGCACGCGCTGGCCGCGCGCACGCAGGGCGGCGACGAGCTTGCGGCCGAGGAAGCCGGCAGCGCCGGTGACGAGCGCATCAACCGGTTCAAGCTTCGTGTAGCGCGCCTCGATCTCGGCCGCGCGTCGCGCATCGGCGTCCGCACAGGCCGGCTCGAGCAGGCGCAGCACACGCAGCGCGTCATCGCCGTCGAAAGGAGGGCGGCCGTTGTCGCGCGCGGCATGGGCGAAGTCGGCGGCGCCCTTCTGGATGCCCGGCGAGGGCTTGAGCAGGCCGGTGGCGAAGCGCACGACATTCCACGGCACGCGGAACACGTCGGCGATCGCGCCGAGCACGGTGTTGAGCACGATGCCGATGAACTTCGGTCCCGGCAGCACGCGATGGATGCGGCAGACCTGCAGGAAGCGGTCGACCTCGATGTGCCCGCGCGTGCCGCGCACGACGATGCGGCTCTCCATCGGCCGCGCATTCCACGAAAGCAGCAGGCGGCCGAAACCGTGCTCGCCCTCGACGCGCGCCTGCCATTCGTCGAAGCGCAGGTTCGGATCGCGGCCACTGGCCTGGAAGCGGACCTCGAGGTGGTCGAGCGTGCCGAGGAAGGCTTCGAGCGTGTACAGGCCGTGCACGCCGAGATCGCGGAACGGATAGGAGCCCTGGGCGACCTGCGCCGGCAGGCGGCCGCCGGCGTAGGCCGGATACTCCGAGCTGCGCAGGATGTCGACCGAGACGACGTCGCCGATGCGGCCCGCGCGCACCGCATCGAGCGCGCGCATGACCACCGGGTCGAGCAGGTCGGAATGGTTGACCCCGAGGATGAGGCCCTTCTCGCGTGCCTTCGCGATCATCGCCTCGCACTCGGCGACGGTGTCGGCCATCGGCTTCTCGACCAGCACGCCACAGCCCATGTCGAGCGCCTCGAGCGCGATCGCGGCATGCGAAGCCGGCGGTGTCAGCACGTAGATCGCCTGCGGGCGCGTCGCGGCGAGGCCGGCGAGGCTTGGCGCGACCGTGGCGATGCCGTGGCGTTCGGCCAGCGTCTTCGCGGCCTCGAGGTTGGCATCGCACAGGCCGACGACTTCGACGAAGTCGAGGCGTTTCAGCGCGGCCAGGTGGTGGGCGGCGACGTAGCCGGCGCCGACCAGGGCGACGCGCAGTCGCGCGGGGTCCGGGGCGTTCATGCGGATTCCATCAGTCGGATGAAGGGGCAGGCGGACACCGGCCGAGGCCGGCCTCGACGCGCGCGACGATCGCATCGACGCGGCGGTCCCAGGTCTGGTCGGCGACCGCGGCCTGGCGCGCGCGCGCCGCAGCGGGGTCGTCTTCGGCCACGGCCTCCTCGAGCGCGGCGAGGAATGCCTCGCGCGTGTCCACGATGCGCACGAGGCCGGCGAACCTCTCGATCTCGGCATTGCGCACGCTCACCACGGGCTTGCCGGTGGCGAGGTACTCGCGCAGCTTGAGCGGATTGGCGTTGGCGACCTGGCGGTTGAGCCGGTACGGAATGATCGCGGCATCGAAGGCCTTCGCCCACGACGGCAGGCTCGCATACGGCTGCGCGCCGGTCAGGTGCACGTTGGGCAGGCGGGCCAGTTCGCCGGGTTCGGCGGCGACGTGGCCGACCAGCAGGAAGCTCCATTGCGGTCGCTGTCGCGCCAGCCACGCGACGAGCTCGAAGTCGATCCACGCGTGCAGCGAGCCGAAGTAGCCGATCACCGGTCGCGCCAGGTTGCGTGCGCCATCGGCGACCGGTGCGGCCGGATCGGCCGCGCGCGCGAACAGCTCGACGTCGACGCCGTGCGGCGAGAACTCGGTGTTCGCGTTGAGCAGGCGCTTGGCTTCGACGAGGGTCGGCGGTGCGACGAAAACGAGGTCGGCGCGCGCGGCGAGTTCGGCGTCGCGATGGCCGATGCGCGCGGCATCGACGCCCGGGTGCGCGGCGTAGTCGTCGATGCAGTAGTACACGCAGTAGTCCTCGCCGAGCCGCCCGGCGAGGAAGCCCGGATGCGGCACCACGAACCAGCTGATGCGCCGCGCGATGCCGGCCTTGCGCAGCGCGCGGCGCACGGCCCAGCCACCGAACAGGCGGTTGAGCGCATCGACCCCGGGCAGACGACGGAACGGAAGTTGCGGCACGGTGCAATGCCACAGTCCGTCGGCGATGCGTTCGGGCGGCTTCAGGCTGGCCGCGAGCTTGCGCAGCAGGCGGCGCAGGTCGCGCCCGCTCGCCTGCGGCGCGCGCAGGCCCGGTGAGCTGACGTAGAGCAGCGGTGCGCGACGGGCCAGGCGGGCGGCGATGTGGTGGCTGCTGGTGCGGTTCTCGGCGAACCAGTCGTTGCCGAAATAGACGATGCCGCGTCCGCCGAACGGCGCCGGTGCCTCAGTCATTGCGCCACCAGGCGACCAGCCAGACCGTGCCGCCGTGCCAGATCCAGTCCTTGCGCAGGCCGGGGATGCGCTCGAGGTGCGGGCCGACGCGACGCGCGGCCGGGGCGAAGATCGTCACCATGCAGGCCCGGCCGAGCTGCGACATGCGCGCGAGCGTGGCCTCGACGTCGCCGAGGTAGTAGAGCACCTCGAAGGCCGTGACCAGATCGAAGCGCTCGACCTCGCCGGCCCACGGCTGGTGGAAGACGTCGGCGGCGGCGAACTGCGCCTGCGGCAGGCGCATCCTGGCGCGCTCGATCGCCTTGGCGCTGACGTCGAGTCCGAACGTGCGCGTCGCGACGCGCGCGAGGCAGGCGGTCTGGTGGCCTTCGCCGCAGCCGAGCTCAAGCAGCGTGTCGACGTGGTCGAACTCGCGTTCGATGAGGCGGTTGGTCGCTTCGAAGCGCGCCTGCTCGGTCGGCGAATCCATGTTCCAGGGGTCTTCGAGCGTGTAGGCGAGGTCGAGGCGCTCGAAATTGTCGTTGCCGCCGACGCCGCGCAGCGCGAACTTCATCCACGAGCGGCGCTTGACCTTCTTGAACAGTGCCTTGGCCGTGCCGAGCATGGAGGGAGTCCTTCGCCGGGGTAAGCGCATGGGCGAGGACGACCGCCGCCTGCACGCGGTCACCGGGCATCCCCCTGCCAGACGCCATCTTATCGCGCTGTGGACTTTTTCGCAGATCGACGTGCATGCTTGCACGGTTCAGCGCGCGGTTCCGGCGCGCCGTCCGCGGCAGCGTGGAGCACTGGGGCAGGGGGCATCCGGAATGCAGGCATTCGAGGATCGGCAACGGCGTCGCGTCGCGCGGGCAGGACGCCGGTGAGCGCATCGGACTCGCCCGGAGCAGTCCGCGCCGCCCGGCCGAGCCGGCGCCAGTTCGTCGCCGACCTGCTCGGCGCGAGCGGCCTCGTGCGGCCGTTCTCGCGCCTGCGCCACGCGCTCGCCCGCGATCTCGTCATTCTCGCCTATCACCGCGTGCTCGATGTCGCCGACGAGGACGCGTTCGACTTCGACCTCGAACTGGTCAGCGCGTCGCGCGCGCAGTTCCGTGCGCAGATGACCCTGTTGCGCGAGCGCTACCACCCGGTGCGATTCGCCGACCTGGCCGCGGCGCTGGCCGGCGGGCCGGCACTGCCGCCGCGCGCCGTCATCGTCAGCTTCGATGACGGCTACGACGACAACCATCGCTTTGCGTTCCCGATCCTGCGCGAGCTCGGCGTGCCGGCCATGTTCTTCGTCTCGACCGGCCACGTCGACAGTGGCCTTCCGTATGCCTATGACTGGCTCGTGCACCTGCTGCTCTGCACGCGCGCGGCGCGACTCGAGATCGCGGAGCTCGGCGTCGACCTCGAACTGCCGGCATCGCGCACCGCGCGTCGCGCGATCGCGGCCGACGTGCTCGACCGCATGAAGGCCGTGCCCGCGAGCGTGCAGTCCGCGATCGTCGAACGGCTGGGGGTTGAATGGGGCATGCCGCGCGCGCAGGGCCATCCGGACTGCCGGCCGTTGTCGTGGCCGCAGTTGCGCGAGATGCATGCGGGCGGCATGGAGGTCGGCTCTCACGGCATGTGGCACAACATGCTCGCCCGGCTCGCGCCGGCCGACATGCAGGCCGAGGTGGCGGGTTCGCGACGCGCGATCGCGGACGCGCTCGGCGCGTCGTGCGAGGTGATCTCGTATCCGGTCGGTGGCGTCGATGCCTACGACGCGGCCGTCATCGCGGCGGCGCGCGATGCCGGTTTCGAGCTCGGCTGCAGCTACGTGTCGGGGACCAATCACCTGCCGCCGCGCGAGCCGTTCGCGTTGCGACGCCTGCCGATCGAGCGGCACATGGATGCGGCCTGGTTCGCCGCCCTCGTCGGCATGCCGGAGGCCTTCAGCTACACGTCGCGCCGACGCATCGGCTGAGTCGCTGCGAGCATGGTCTTCTTCATCGTCGTCTACATCGTCCTCGTGCTGATCCGCCCGCAGGACTATCCGCAGTGGGCCGGTCTCGGCATTCCGTTCCAGCCGATCGCGCTCGCGCTCGCCTTCCTGTTCTGGCTGCCGGCACGCAACAAGGACCTGTCGGCGCCGCAGAACCTGCTGTTGCCGCTGTTCCTCGTCGCGCAGATGGTGTCGCACATCGTCAACGGCTGGTTCGGCGGCGCCATCGAGGAGTTGACGACCTTCGGTCCGGCCGTAATCGCCTTCCTCGTGTTGAGCCATGTCGCGGCGACGCGCGAGCGCCTCGTGCCGTTGCTGGCGACGTTCGCATTGTGCAGCGTCGTGCTCGCCGCGCACGGAATCGAGCAGGCCGAACTCGGCGAAGGCTGGACCGGAATCGGACTCTCGCAGGGCACGCGCATCCAGTACGTCGGCATCTTCAATGATCCCAACGACCTCGGCATGCTGTTCCTGATCACGCTGCCGATGGCCCTGTTCCTGTCGACGCGCGGCGGCTGGCTCGGCCTGCGGCGCCTGTTCTGGTGGATCGCCGCGGCCGCGATCGCATATGCGATCTATCTCACGGCGTCGCGCGGCGCCGTCGTCGCCCTGCTCGCGGTCGCTGCGGTGTGGGTATGGAAGCGACGCGGCATCGTCTGGGCCGGCCTGCTCGGTGCCGGCGCACTCGGCGCCCTGCTCGCGTTGCCGTCGCGCCTTTCCGAGATCGATGCCAGCGAGTCGTCCGCGGCGGGCCGGGTCGACGCGTGGTTCAGCGGGCTCGAGATGTTCGTCTCGCACCCGCTGTTCGGCATCGGCCCCGGCCTGTTCGCCGACAACAATGCCAACCTGACCGCGCACAACTCGTTCGTGCTGGTCATCGCCGAGATGGGTTTCGTCGGCTACGTGATCTGGCTGGCCTTCCTCGGCTACGGCGTGCTGATGACGCTCGCCGTGCTGCGCCAGCCGACGCCGGCCGCCACCGACGCGCGCGTCGAGGCGGACTGGAAGACCGAGCGTTCGCTGGCGATGACCCTGTTGCTGGCCCAGGTCGGTTATCTCGGCACCGCGTTCTTCCTGAGTCGCAGCTACGTGATCCTGCTGTATCTTCTCGCCGCGCTCGTGCTCGGCTGGTACACGGGCGCACGCCGGCGCTGGCCGGACCTGCCGACCTTCAGCCTCGGTCGCGACCTCGTGCGCTGGCCGGCATTCGCCGTGGCGACGATCATCGCCCTCTATCTCGTCGTGAAAGTCCTGCTGGCGACCGCATGAACACCCGCTCGAAGGCATTGCGCAACACCGTGTTCTCGTCGATCGCCATCTACACCGAGTATGTGCTCGGGATGCTGACGTCGATCTTCATCGCGCGCCATCTCGGGCCGGCCGACTTCGGTGCCTACAGCGCGATCATCTGGCTCGTCGCGATGGGCATCGCGGTGTCGAACTCGGGGACGGCGAGCGCGGCGATCAAGTTCGTCGCCGAACTGCGCGGCCGCGACCAGAACGACCTCATCGCACCGACCATCGCGATGCTGCGCAGGATCCAGCGCGGCTTCCTGGCCATCGTGCTCGTCGCCGGCGGCCTGCTGTTCTGGCTGGCCGGCGAGCATTTCGCCCCGGGCTTCAACCACCTTGCATTGTTCGGCTTCTACGTCGTCGCGATCTCGCTGCGCGCGCAGTACATGTTCAACATCGGCATCGCCAAGGGTTTCGAGGATTTTCGCGCGCTCGCCATCATCGCCGGCGTGGCGACCCCGCTCAACCTGCTGATGGTGATCGTTGCCTGGTGGCTCGATGCCGAGGTCGAGATCCTGCTCGCGGTGTTCCTGCTCTCCAGCGCGGTCTTCTGGCTGATGTCGCGGGCCCGCACGAATCCGCTCATCCCGCCGGCGCCGGTCGACGTGGAGATGCCGCGCGAATTGCGCCGGCGACTGCAGCGCCATGTGCGCCTCGTCGCGGTCACCGTGACGGTCGGATTCTTCATCGCCAGCGATGTCGAGGTGTTCTTCCTCAACCTGCTCGACAGCGCGTCATCGGCGGGCTATTTCAAGGTGGCCTATCAACTGGCATCGGGGGCGGCCAATCTCGTGCCCGGCGTCATCGGCGCGCTGCTGTTGCCGATGATGGCCGGCGCCTTGAGCCAGGGGCGCGACATCGCGGGTCGGCGCTTCGTCGCCTCGACGAACTACCTGTTCGTGCTGGCCGCGCCACTGGCGGCCTTCGGCGGCGTGTTCTGCGCGCCGATCATCGAGCTGATGTACGGGGGACAGTACATGCCGGCGATCCCGGTGTTCGCGATCTGCCTCGGCGCGTGCGCGCTGACCACGGCGTCGCAGGGTGCATCGAGTCTGCTGGTCAGCGCCGATCGGCAGCTGACCATCCTAGCCCTCTCCATCGTGAGCGGAGTGGTCAAGGTCACGCTGGATCTGGTCTTGATCCACGCCTGGGGTTTGCTCGGCGCCGCCGTGGCCTATCTGGTCGTCGCAGTGTTCGGGATTGTCGCGATGTTCACGATCGCGATTCGCACGATCGGCCTGCAGCCGGAGTGGCTGCGCCTGCTGCGCATCGCCCTCGCCGCCATCCTCGCCGCCGGCGCGCTCTGGCCGTTGCTCGGGCACTGGCGGCCGTTGCCGACCCTGCTGGTGGGCGGTGTCGGCATGATGGTCCTGTACGCTTTCCTGACCTTGTTGTTCGGCTGCTGGAACGCCGGCGACATCCAGCATTTGCGCAACATGCACGAACGCCACGCGCGCGGGCGACCTCGTCTTGTCGGCCGCCTGCTGGCATGGTCCGAACGCCGGGCGGTCAGGGACCTGCCATGAGCGCTTGGCGTGAATCGCTGTTCCGGCACGCGCTGTTTCCGCTCTACGAGAGCGTGCTGCGCCGCCGAGCCACGCTGGCGCATCTGGCTGAAGCCGAGCGCAACCAGTGGTGCTCGGCCGATGAGCTCGCCGCCTTGCGCTGGGGCAAGCTCGAGCGCCTGCTCGCGCACTGCTGGAACGAGGTTCCCTACTATCGCCGCCGCTGGAAGGAACTCGGGCTCGAGCCCGGCGACATCCGCGACGCGAGCGATTACGCGCGCCTGCCCGTGCTCGGCAAGGACGAGATCCGGGCGAACTTCGACGACCTGCATGCGCGGTCGTGGCGCGGCCGGCTCCACTACAAGACGACCGGAGGCTCGACCGGCGAGCCGCTGAAGTTCGGTTACACGCGCGAGAGCTACGAACGGCGCATCGCGGCGATGTGGCGCGGCTACGCGTGGGCCGGCGCGCGCATGGGCCGGCGCACGCTGTACCTGTGGGGCGCGCCGATCGTGCCGTCGTCGCGGCGCCAGGCCTGGAAAGACCGCGCGTACCACGCGGCGTTCAACCGTCGCATGCTCAATGCGTTCCTGATGAGCGAGGCCAACCTGCCGGCCTACGCCGATGCGCTCGACCGCTTCCGGCCCGAGATCATCGTCGGCTACATCGGCCCGCTCGTGCGCCTCGCCGAATGGCTTCGTGCACGCGGGCGCAGGCCGCACCGCGCCCAGGCCGTGCTCGGCGCGGCCGAGGCCCTGCACGCGCCGCAGCGCGCGCTGCTCGAGGAAGTCTTCGGAGCTCCGGTCTACAACACGTATGGCTGCCGCGAGTTCATGCTGATCGCGAGCGAATGTGAGCAGCGCGATGGCCTGCACACGACGGCGGATCACCTGCACGTCGAACTGGCCGACCTGCGCCCGAGCCACGGCGGTGGCGAATCGGGTGATGTCGTCGTCACCGACCTCTACAACCCGGGCATGCCGTTGCTGCGCTACGCCAACGGCGACATGGCCACGCCGTCGTCGCGCCGCTGCAGTTGCGGGCGCGGCCTGCCGCTGCTCGAACGCATCGACGGGCGCCGGCTCGACACCTTGCGCACGCCGGCCGGACACCTGCTGCCCGGCGAGTACATCGTCTATGCCTTCCTCAACGTGTTGAGCGTCAAGCGCTACCAGGTCGTCCAGCGCGAGCTGGACGTGCTCGACGTGACCCTGGTGCCGGGCGACGGTTTCGGCGAGGCGACGCTCGTGCAGATCCGCCAGCAGATGGCGAATGCGATCGGCGATGCGATGGCGTTGCGCTTCCACGTCGTCGACGCGATCCCGGCCAGCGCCAGTGGCAAGTTCCGCGTGGCCATCTGCGAGCTCCCATGAGGAGTGGCCGCGCGTGAACATCTGCCATGTCGTGGAAAACCTCGACCGCGGCGGACTCGAGCGCGCGGTGATCGATCTTGCTGCCGCCCAGGTCGCGCGCGGACACCGCGTGCACATCCTCTGCCTGTTCGAGCGTGGCCAGCTGGCCGATGAAGCCGAAGGATTCGGCGTTCCGGTGCGTGCCTGCCGCAAGCGCGCAGGCATCGACCTCGGCGTGCTGTGGCGATTGCGCGGGGCGCTGCGCGACGCGGCAGCGGAGATCCTGCACACGCACAACGCCACGGCGCACTACCACGCCACCGCCGCGGCGTTCGGCCTGCGGCTGCGACGTCGGGTGAGCACGCGCCACGGCATGGGCGCACTCGACACGACGAGCCGGCGCGAGGCGCTGTTCCGGCGCTCGATGCCGTTCACCGACGCGGTCGCCACGGTCTGCGAGGCGGCGCGTGCCGAGCTCGCGCGCGGTTCGGCATTGCCGGTCGACAAGCTGGTCGCCGTGCCGAACGGCATCCGCGTCGAACGCTTCGCTCCGGCCGACCATGCATCGCGCGCGGCGTTGCGCGCCGAACTCGGCCTCCCTGCTGGAACCGGCGTGTTCGGCACGGTGGGGCGGCTCAACCCGGTCAAGGACCACGCTGGCCTGGTCCTCGCGTTCGCCGAGGTGCGCCAGGCCGGGATCGACGCCGCGCTCGTGATCGCCGGCGATGGCGCGCTGCGCGGCGAACTCGAGACGCTCGTCGTGGCGAAGGGACTGGCCGGCCGGGTGTTCCTGCTCGGCGACCGCAGCGATGTCGCGCAGTTGCTGCGCGGCTTCGACGTGTTCGTACTGTCTTCGTTGAGCGAGGGCTATTCGATCGCCCTGCTCGAAGCCTGCGCGAGTGCCTTGCCGATCGTCGCCACGCACGTCGGCGGCAATGCCGAGATCGTGCGCGACGGGATCAACGGCCTGCTCGTGCCGCCGCGCGATCGCGGCGCGCTCGCCGCGTCGATGCGCGCGCTG
>JAFLDX010000109.1 GCA_017302215.1 Lysobacterales bacterium | reverse complement strand
GGCGCGCTCGCTGGCGTCGCGCGCGAACGCCGGGGCAAGGCCGAGCGCGTCGCGCAGCTCGCCGAGAAAACGCTGCTCGGAACTCGACTGCACGCCGTCGGCATCGCATACGCACACCGCCATTTCGTAGGCCAGCTGCCTCGCCTCGGTCGACGCCAGCGGCACCACGGCGGTGGCGAGATCGACGCGCTTCAGCAACACGTCCTGGTACAGCGCGGCGACATTGATCGTGCCTGTCGACCCCAGCGAATCGGCGATGCGCTTGATCTCGCCGCGCTCGCGTTCGTCCTTGTCGCCATCGGCGAAGGCGGCCATCAGGCCCAGGGTGAGGATGGACTTCTGTTCCTGCTCGTTCATGCGCGGTCCTGGCACGGGGGAAGGTCTTGGGTGATGGCGGGGCCCGCAAAGTTCAATGGCCCAGGGCTACCCACGCCGGTCGATGCCGCACTCCCTCGCTGCCCCGGCGGATGCGACCATGACCGACGACGGTTGCCGGCGATCGGCGGCAACCGCAAGATGAGGCCCATCCTGCACCCTTCGGAACTCCCGGCCGTCGATCCGACGGCCGATCCCTGTCTCGTCCGCACCCGCCGAATGTCCGCACCTGCCAACGAACTGCCCTCCGCTCCGGCGGCCGGCGCCACCTCGATCGCGCTGCCGGTGCTCGTCGCGCTGAGCCTGTGCCATCTGCTCAACGACCTCATCCAGTCGCTGCTGCCGGCCATCTATCCGCTGCTGAAGGAGCGCTTCGCGCTCGATTTCGGCCAGATCGGCCTGATCACGCTGACCTGGCAATTCACCGCATCGCTGCTGCAGCCGCTGGTCGGCCTCTACACCGATCGGCAACCGAAGCCGTATTCGCTGGCCTTCGGCATGGGCAGCACGCTGCTCGGGCTCGTGCTGCTGTCGCAAGCCGCGAACTTCGCGACCCTGCTCGTCGCCGCGGCACTGATCGGAACCGGGTCGTCGGTGTTCCACCCGGAGTCGTCGCGCATCGCGCGCCTCGCCTCGGGTGGCCGCCACGGCTTCGCCCAGTCGCTGTTCCAGGTCGGCGGCAACATCGGCTCGGCGATCGGCCCCCTGCTCGCCGCCTTCATCGTCATGCCGCGCGGCCAGGGCAGCGTGGCCTGGTTCGCGATCGCCGCGCTCGTCGGCATCGTCCTGCTCGCGCGCATCGGCCGCTGGTACGGCGCCGAACTCGCCCACGCGCGCAAGCGCGCGGCACCGGCCTCGACCGCGCTCGTGTTGCCACGCGCGACCGTCGTGCGCGCGCTCGCCGTGCTCGGCCTGCTCGTCTTCTCGAAGTATTTCTATCTCGCCAGCCTGTCGAGCTACTACACGTTCTACCTGATGGAGAAGTTCGCCCTCGACGCGCGCTCGGCGCAGCTGCACCTGTTCGCGTTCCTCGCTGCGGTCGCCGCCGGCACGATCGTCGGCGGCCCGGTCGGCGACCGCATCGGCCGGCGCTACGTGATCTGGGGCTCGATCCTCGGCGTGTTGCCGTTCACCGCACTGCTGCCGCACGCCGACCTGTTCTGGACGACCGCACTGACGATCGTCATCGGCTTCGTGCTCGCCTCGGCGTTCTCGGCGATCCTCGTCTACGCACAGGAACTCGTGCCGGGTCGCACCGGCATGGTCTCGGGGCTGTTCTTCGGGTTCGCGTTCGGCATGGGCGGCCTCGGTGCCGCCGTGCTCGGCCAGCTCGCCGACCGCATCGGCATCGAGGCGGTCTATGCGATCTGCGCGTGGCTGCCGGCGATCGGCCTGCTGGCGTGGTTCCTGCCGCGCGCGACCGCAGCGCAGCGCGCCTGACCGCCTCAGCGCCGCACGCTCGACAGCACGAGCACGCCGACCAGCACGAGCGCGGTGCCGGCGACCTGCCAAGGACCCATCGGCTCGTCGAGCAGGACGAGGCTCAGCACGATCGTCGATACCGGGCCGAGCATGCCGACCTGGGCGGCCAGGCCCGAACCGATGCGCTCGATCGCCATCATGACCGCGAGCACCGGCACGACCGTGCACAGCGTGCCGTTGAGCAGGCTCAGCCACAGCACGGGCTCCGGCAGCGACGCCAGCCCGTGCCACGGGCGCAGCAGGAGGTATTGGCCGATGCACAGCACGCAGGCGACCGAGCTCGCGTACGCCGTGAGGCGCATCGCGCCGACGCGCGCGACGAGTTCGCCGCTGCCGACGAGATAGATCGCATAACTGACCGCACTGGCGAACACCAGTGCGCTGCCCAGCACGATGTCGCCGCCGCCGACCCGGACGTCATGGGCGAAGGCAAGCAGCACGCCGGCATAGCTCACCACGAGCGCGACAAGCTGGCGCGGCGTCGCCGCCCGCTTGAACACGAAGTAGCCGATCAACAGGACGATCGTCGGCGTGAGATAGAGAATCAGGCGCTCGAGCGTGGCCGAGACGTGGGCGAGGCCGGCGAAGTCGAGGAAGCTCGCGAGGTAGTAGCCGAAGAACCCGAGCGCGGCGATGCGCCAGCCGTCGCGCGCACCGATGCGCGGGCGCTCGGCGCGACGCCGCGCCCACGCCGCCATGGCCAGGAAGAACGGCAGCGCGAACAGCATGCGCAGGGCCAGCAGCGTGATCGCGTCGGCGCCGTAGCGGTAACCGAGCTTGACGATGATCGCCTTGCCGGAGAACGCGATCGCGCCGAAGGCGGCCAGCGCGATGCCGGGCCAGGGCGAAGTCCGCGCCGAGACCGGTGGCGTGCTCAAGCGAGCACGGCTTCGAGCATCCGGCGGATCAGTTCCTGCGGTTCGGCGGCGCGGCCGGCCTCGTAGGTCGTCGTCGCCTCGTCCATGTAGACGCATTGCGCAAGCTCGAGCTGGATCGCCTCGATGCGATGCGCGGGACGTGCGTAGTGGCGCGTGATGTAGCCACCCTTGAAGCGGCCGTTGACGACGAACGAGTGGTCGGCCTGCGCCTCGAGCACCTCGACGAGGCGTCGCTGCAACGGCGCGGTGCAGCTCGCGCCATCCGCGGTACCGAGGTTGAAATCGGGCAGACGACCGTCGAACAGGAACGGTACGAGGCTGCGGATCGAATGTCCTTCCCAGAGCACGACGCGACCGTGCCGCTCGTGCAGCCGGGCGAGTTCACCCGCGAGAGCCGCGTGGTAGGGCCGCCAGTAGCGTTCGACTCGTCCGGCGACGGCGGCGGGATCGGGCTCGCGACCCTCAAGGTAGACCGGATCGCCGCTGAACTGCACGGTCGGGCACAGGCCGGTCGTGTTCTGGCCCGGATACAGCGAGACATCGTCCGGCGGGCGATTGAGGTCGACGACGTAGCGCGAATGGCGCGGCACGAGGATCGACGCGCCGAGTTCGCGCGCGAACGCGTACAGGCGCGAGACATGCCAATCGGTATCGGGCACCCGGCGCGCGGTCGCCGTCAGCGTCGCCGCGATGTCGTCGGGCAGGTGCGTGCCATCATGCGGCAGGCTGATCAGCAACGGGGCGTCGCCGCGATGCAGGGTGAAGATGTCGTCCATGCGGATGAGTCTAGCCCGGATGGATCACCGGCGAGGGTCGGCGGGAAACGTGCTCGGGTGTGATGCCTGATCCTGTCGGGTTGTACGGCCAAGGCGTTCTGCAGGAAACGCGATCAGGCGTGATGCCTTTTCTTTTCGGCGTGGTACAGCCAGGGCAGCACGGCTGAAGCCTGTTCCTGCAGCCGGTTTCTACGAGTGGCGCGACGTCGCGTTGTCGGCCGGCTTGCGCACGAACACGAGTGGCTGGGCATCGCCGGAAGGCCTCGGCGCCTCGCTGCCGGCACACGAACCGCATTGACTGCAGCCGTCGCCCGTGCCGCAGCCTCCGCCTGTACGGGACGGGCGCAGCCACTGGCCGAGGCGGCGGCTCCAGCGCGGTTGCGCCGGTGCATCGAGCCGCTCCGCGAGGCGGGCCAGCGCACGCGTGCTGGTCGTCGGCAGCAGGCGACGCACGGCGAAAACCAGCGCGAACAGTGCGACCGCGCCGAGGATCACCGCCTGCGCGAGCGCCGCCATCGTCACGACAACCCCAGGGCCAGCCGGTAGGTGATGAACGAGGCGAGGTAGGCCAGGCCAAACAGGTAGGCGGTCATGATCCAGACCTGCTTCCACGAGTTCGTCTCGCGGCGCACCGTGGCCAGCGTCGACAGGCACATCGGCGCGAACACGTACCAGACCAGCAGCGACAGCGAGGTCGCCAGCGTCCACTCGCTGGCGACGATCGCGCCGAGCGCTTCCTCGTTGCCACCGAGCGCGTAGACCGTGGCCAGCGACGACACCGCGACTTCGCGCGCGTAGAGGCCCGGCACGAGGGCGATGCAGATCTGCCAGTTGAAGCCGATCGGCGCGAAGATCGCGTGCAGCACATGGCCGAGCCGGCCGGCCAGGCTGTAGTCGATCGCCGGCAGGGTCGCGCCTTCGGGCGGCGCCGGGAACGTCGACAGGAACCACAGGATCACGGACAGGGCGAGGATGATGCCGCCGACGCGCTTGAGGAAGATCATCGCGCGCTCCCACAGGCCGATCGCGAGGTCACGCGGGTGCGGCACGCGATACGACGGCAATTCCATGAGCAGGTTGTGCTCGCTCTTGTCCTTGCGCAGGCGCTTGATGACCCAGGCCACGGCGAGCGCACTGACGATGCCGCCGACGTACAGCGAGAACAGCACGATGCCCTGCAGGTTGAACACGCCGGCGACGGTCCGCTCGGGAATGATCGCGGCGATCAGCAGGGTATAGACCGGCAGGCGCGCCGAGCAGGTCATCAGCGGCGCGATCAGGATCGTGGTCAGGCGGTCGCGCGGATCCTGGATGCTGCGCGTCGCCATGATGCCGGGAATGGCGCAGGCGAAGCTCGACAGCAGCGGAATGAACGAGCGCCCGGTGAGGCCGACCTTGAGCATGAGGCGATCGAGCAGGAAGGCCGCGCGCGGCAGGTAGCCGGACTCCTCGAGGACGAGGATGAACAGGAACAGGATCAGGATCTGCGGCAGGAACACGAGCACGCCGCCGATACCGGCGATGGCCCCGTCGACGACGAGGCTCTGCAGCAGCGGCATCGACGCGAGCGCGGGACCGATCCATTCGCCGAACGCGCCGAACGCCGCCTCGATGCCGTCCATCAGCGGCGTGGCCCACGAGAACACGGCCTGGAAGATCAGGAACATCAACACGATGAGGACGGCGAAGCCGAGCACCGGATGCAGCAGCACGCGGTCGAGCGCATCGTCGGTCGCGGCCGTGCGGCTCGGCATCGTCACCGCGGCCGCCAGGATGTCGCGTACCTCGGCATGCAGGTCGGCGTCGACCGTCGTCATCGGCGCCGGCGCAATGGCCGCGTCGAGGCGCGCACGCAGCGCGTCGGCACCACCGCGTTGCACCGCAACGGTTTCGACGACCGGGATGCCGAGGCGGCGCTCGAGCGCGGCGACGTCGATCGCGATGCCGCGCCGGCGCGCCGCGTCCATCATGTTGAGCGCGAGCAGCATCGGCCGGCCGAGGCGCTTGAGCTCGAGCACGAAGCGCAGGTGCAGGCGCAGGTTCGTCGCATCGGCCACGCAGATGATCACGTCCGGAATCGGCTCGCCCGGAAATGCACCGAGGCAGACGTCGCGCGTGATGACCTCGTCGGGGCTGGCCGCGTCGAAGCTGTAGGTTCCGGGCAGGTCGAGCACGCGCACGTTGCGGCCCGCGGCGGTATCGAAGCGGCCCTCCTTGCGCTCGACGGTGACGCCGGCGTAGTTGGCGACCTTCTGGCGCGCGCCGGTCAGCAGGTTGAACAGCGCGGTCTTGCCGCAGTTCGGGTTGCCGACGAGGGCCAGGTTGAGCGTGGCCGCGGTCATGCCAACGCCTCGACGATCACGCGCGAGGCCTCGGCGCGGCGCAGCGCGAAGCGCGTGTAGCCGACCTGCACGAGCAGCGGATCGCCACCGAACGGCCCCTGCCCGAGCACGCGCACCGGCTCGCCGTCGACGAAGCCGAGGTCGCGCAGGCGACGCGCGACCGGATCGGCGTCGGAACGCGGTTCAACCTGACGGACCACGGCGCTGGCACCTCGGGACAATTCGGACAGACGCACGCTGGGACCACCGGTAAACAAGAATGGTTCGCATTATAGGGGGAGCGAGGGCGAGGGACGAGGGGCGAGGGCGCGAAACCCGAACCTGGATACGTCGTGCCGTCTGTACAACCGGGTCCCAGGCGGATGTGCCGGATTCTCGAGCCCTCGCACCTCGTCCCCAACCCTATTCCCATAGAATCACGCCCTTCCCGACCGGAGCTGCGTCCGCATGAGCGAGACCCTGCGCATCGAGCGCGATGGCGGCGTGGCCCGCATCGCCCTGGCCCGCGAATCGGTGCACAACGCCTTCGATGCCGCCCTCATCTCGGAACTGACCGTCGCCCTGGCCATGGCCGGCGCCGACCCCGACGTGCGCGTGGTCATCGTCACCGGACTCGGCAGCACGTTCTCGGCCGGGGCCGATCTCAACTGGATGCGCGGCATGGCACGCGCCGGCGAGGAGGCCAACCGCAACGATGCGCTGGCCCTCGCCCGGCTCATGCACACGCTCAACTTCCTGCCGAAGCCGACGATCGCGCGCGTCAACGGATCGGCCTACGGAGGCGGCGTCGGCCTGGTCGCCTGCTGCGACATCGCGATCGGCGTCGACGACGCGAAGTTCTCGTTGTCCGAGGCGCGCCTCGGCCTCGTGCCGGCCGTCATCTCGCCCTACGTCGTCGCCGCGATCGGCGCTCGACAGGCGCGGCGCTGGTTCACCAGTGCGGAAGTGTTCGACGCGGCCGAGGCCAAGCGCATCGGCCTGCTGCACGATTGCGTCGCACGCACGGCACTCGACGACAGCATCGATCGCCTCGTGCATTTCCTCGGCAAGTGCGGCCCGGTCGCGCAGGACGAAGCGAAGCGGCTCGCCTTGCGCATGGCCGGCATCACGGCCGACGGTGCGCATGCGATCGATGCCGCGAATGCCGACCTCATCGCACGCCTGCGCGTCTCGCCGGAAGGCCAGGAAGGTCTCGGCGCGTTCCTCGACAAGCGCCCGCCGGCGTGGACGCGCCGCGAGAACGAGGCATGATCCGCAAAGCCTTCCATCGAACCGACGCCTGCCCGGCGCGCGCGTGCACCTTCGAGGCCTGACGATGTTCGACACGATCCTGATCGCCAACCGCGGCGAGATCGCCTGCCGCGTGATCCGCACCTGCCGTCGCCTCGGCATCCGCACGGTCGCGGTGTACTCGAGCGCCGACGCCGACGCGCAGCATGTGCGCCAGGCCGACGTGGCGGTGGCGATCGGCGGTCCACGCCCGGCCGACTCGTACCTGCGCGGCGACGCGATCATCGCCGCGGCGCTCGCCACCGGCGCGCAGGCGATCCATCCCGGCTACGGCTTCCTGTCCGAGAACGCCGATTTCGCCGATGCCGTGGACGCGGCCGGACTTGTCTTCATCGGCCCGTCCGGCGAGTCGATGCGGCGCATGGGCTCGAAGGCCGGCGCGAAGGAACTGATGGCCGCGCACGGCGTGCCGGTCGTGCCGGGCTACACGGGCGAAGACCAGGATCCCGCGCGCCTCGCCGACGAGGCCGCGAGGATCGGTTTTCCGCTGATGATCAAGGCCGCCTACGGTGGCGGCGGCAAGGGCATGCGCATCGTGCGCGAGGCCGGCGAGTTCGCCGGCCTGCTCGAATCCTGCCAGCGCGAGGCCAGGAATGCGTTCGGCCGCGACCGCGTCCTGCTCGAACGCTATGTCGAGAAGCCGCGCCACATCGAGTTCCAGGTGTTCGGCGACAGCCATGGTCATGCCATCCACCTCAACGAACGCGAATGCTCGGCGCAGCGGCGCTACCAGAAGGTGCTCGAGGAGACGCCCTCGCCGTTCGTCACGCCCGCGCTTCGCGCGGCGATGGGCGAGGCCGCGGTCGCTGCGGCGCGCGCGCTCGACTACGTCAACGCCGGCACGGTCGAATTCATCGTCGGCCAGGCCGGTGACTTCTACTTCATGGAGATCAACACGCGCCTGCAGGTCGAGCATCCGGTCACCGAATGCGTGACTGGGCTCGACCTCGTCGAGCTGCAGCTGCGCGTCGCCGCCGGCGAGCCGTTGCCGGCGCACCTCCTCGACGGACCGGTCGCCGCGAACGGCCACGCGATCGAGCTGCGCCTGTATGCCGAGGATCCGGACCAGGGCTTCCTGCCCGGCTCGGGCCGCATCGACACGCTGCGCCTGCCGCCGCCCGACACGCACCTGCGCATCGACGCCGGCGTCGTCGAGGGCGACACGGTGACGATCTTCTACGACCCGATGATCGCCAAGCTGATCGTGCACGACCGCGACCGCCCGGCCGCGCTGCAGCGCATGCGCGAGGCGCTCGCGGCGATCGACGTGGTCGGACCGAAATCGAACGTCGCCTTCCTCGAACGCCTCGTGCGCCATCCGGCCGTCGTCGAGGCGCGCATCGACACCGGCTATCTCGATCGTCACCTCGACGAATTCGTCGGCACCGATGCCGAACACGCCGACGACGCACTCGCTGCGGCGGTGGTCGCCAGCCTGCTCGACGAGGAGGCGTTGGCCGTCCGATCCGCCAGGGCCAGCGGCGACCCCCATTCGCCGTGGGGTCGCGCCGACGGCTGGCGCGCCGGCCACCGCGGCAAGCGCGTCGTCGCGCTCGTCGATGGCGCGGGGAACCGCCACGAAGTCGCCGCATTGGGCGCAAGCGGCGACTATCGTCTCGACCTGGCGGGACGCTCGATCGATGTCGCCGGGGCACGCATCGTCGGCGACATCCTCAGTGGCCGCTACAACGGCGAGGGCAGGCGCCACCGCCTGTTCGCCGACGCAGATCGTGTCGTCGTCCACGACGGCATGCGACGCAGCAGCTACACCCACGCGCCGGCGTTCTTCGTGGCCGCCGCGAAGACGGGCGGCGAGGATCGTGTGAAGGCACCGATGCCGGGCCGCATCGTGGTCGTGCGCTGTGCCACCGGCGATGCCGTCGCCGAAGGCCAGGAACTGCTCGTCATGGAGGCGATGAAGATGGAACTGACCCTGCGCGCGCCGCGCGCCGGCACGCTCGAGGCCGTGCAGGCGGCGGCCGGCGATTTCGTCGAGGCCGATGCCGTGCTCGTGCGCTTTGCCACGGATGAAGCGCGTTGAGCGCGCCCATGCGAACGGAAGCGTTGCATGCGCGCGTTCTGGCCGTGTTGCGGCGGTGCTGCATCGTGCTGGTCCTGTCGACCGCCCTCGGGGGTTGCGAGGTGACCCGCTTCGAATCGCTGCCGGGCGATCACGTCGAGCGCTGCGATGCGCGCTGGGTCGGCAACTGGCGCCTCGCCGCGGACGACGACGACGACGCGAATGATCTCGCTTACGTTTCCGTCAACAGCGACTGCTCGGGCATCCGCACCGTCGAGAACGGCAAAGTCGCCGATTCACCCGAGGTGAAGCTCCAGTTCGCGCGCGTCGGCCGCATGAACATCGTTGCCGTGCTGCTCGCGGACCAGAAATCCGTGTCGAAGGAAGACCCCGGGCGTTCGCCCGGTTTCCATTACTTCCGCTATGAAGCCGGACGCGACCGCATCTCCCTTCATGCCGTCGATGACCGCCGCGTCGCCGACCTGATCATCAATGGAAAGCTGCGCGGCAGCGTCAAGTTCGATTCGCAGGGGCCGCAGGGACGCAAGCCTCCGCACGGAAGTACGCTCGAAAACTTCGTCGCCGGCGATACGGCGGCAATGGCGCGTGCCGTGCAACAGCGAGGAGTGTTCGACCGGCGCAGCCATGTCCGCTTGATCCGCGTCGATTCGATCCCGATGTCGCCGCCATCCACCACACCCGAAACCCCGCCATGAGCCTGCCCACCGCCGTCCGCATCGTCGAAGTCGGCCCGCGCGACGGCCTGCAGAACGAGAAGACGATCATCCCCGCGGCGACCAAGATCGAGCTGATCGACCGCCTCTCGCGCACCGGCCTCGGCACCATCGAAGCCACGAGTTTCGTCAGTTCGAAGTGGATTCCGCAGCTTGCCGATGCCGCCGAGGTCTTTGCCGGCATCACGCGCCGGCCGGGCATCGCCTACCCCGTGCTGGTGCCGAACGAGAAGGGTTACGAACGCGCGCGCGAGGTCGGCGTCGAGGAAGTCGCCGTGTTCACGGCGGCGTCCGAGGCCTTCGCCCGACGCAACATCAATGCCTCGATCGACGAATCGATCGAGCGTTTCCGGCCCGTGCTCGAGCACGCCGCCGCCGACGGCGTGCGCGTGCGCGGCTACGTCTCGACCGTGCTCGGCTGCCCGTACCAGGGCGAGGTGCCGGTCGCCGACGTCGTGCGCGTCGCGCGGCGCCTGCACGCGCTGGGCTGCTACGAGATCTCGCTCGGCGACACGATCGGCATCGGCACCCCGGCCAGGGCCCGCGCGATGTTCCGCGCGGTCGCCGCCGAAGTACCGGTGGCGGCCCTCGCGGTGCACTTCCACGATACGCGCGGCCAGGCCCTGGCCAACCTCCTCGCCTGCCTCGAGGAAGGCGTCGGCGTGGTCGACAGCGCAGTGTCCGGCACCGGCGGCTGCCCGTACGCGAACGGCGCGACCGGCAACGTCGCGAGCGAGGACGTGGTGTACATGCTCGAGGGCATGGGCATCGCCACCGGCGTCGACCTGCCGGCCCTCGTCGAAACGGGTCTCTGGCTGTCGGCCCGGCTCGGCCGCGAGACGTCCAGCAAGGTCGCCCGGGCGCTCGGCTGAACGCCCGCGGTTCGATGACCGGCACGCGTCATCGCGGGATCGATCCGGTGCTATCCTGAACAAGCGTCAGTAGTGCACTTTTTGATCGCGGGTCGGGGAATCCACGCGATGCACGAGCACGAGGTCCCAGCGGGAACCGCGGAGCCTGGCCTTGCGGTCGGGCCTCCCTCGGCCCCGCTTCCGCCCGACCCCTGGGCGCGCCTCGCCGAACTGGCCGCGCGCGCCGACG
>JAFLDX010000108.1 GCA_017302215.1 Lysobacterales bacterium | reverse complement strand
GCGCCGACTCCCGCGCCGCCACGTGCCAGCGAGAAGCCTCTCGATCTCGCGGTGCCGCCGTCGGCGGCACCGCCTGCATCGGCACCGCCGGCTCGCTCCGCGGCCCCTGCCGCGAAGCCGGCTCCTGCACCGGATGTGGAATCCGAGCCGGTCGCGGCGCCCGAAACGGCGGCCGCGCCCGGCATGTTCGTCGCGACCGAGCCGGGCGATCTCAGCCCGGCCCGCACCTCGCTCGAAAAGCTGTACAACGACGGCAAGCGGATCAGGGAAACGATCACGCCGGCTCGCCTGATCAACGGCGACGTGATCTACCTCGGCCAGGGTGCCGCGGTCGTCGTGCGGCGCGATCGTCCGTTGCTGCTGCGCTTCTGGCTCGAAGGCACGCTCGACCTCGGCCAGTCGGCCCTCGAGGCCGAGGGCAGGAACAAGGTGCGCGTGATCGGCTCGGGTGTGCGCTGAGACGCGTCGCCGTTGCACCGCTGCGAACCGCATCCCTCGACGGGATGCGATTCGCAGCGGGATGTCGGTCAGGTCGAGGTCTCGATGCGCGTGCGGCGCAGCCGGGTCGCCACCGCGATCAGGATGACGCCGACCACCACGCCGATCCACAGCTTCGGCGTCGCCAGCAGCCCGTACACGACACTCGGGTCGAAGATCGCGAGGATCGTGCCGGTTTCACCGTTGTTGCTGGCTGCGCGGATGCGCTCGCCGAGATCGAGGCCGCTGTCGCCGAGCCATGCACCGGGCATGATGCCGAACAGCAGGCGGAAGACGACCTGATCGAGCAGGAACGAGCGGCTCAGCGAGGGCGCGCCGAGCATGCCGAGCCAGCTGTTCGCGACGACCACGAAGATCGGCACGAGCACGGCCCACAGGAACGGCTTGCTGCGCGCGAATGCCGACCAGAACATCAGCCAGCCCACGGTCGGCAGCGCCCACAGTGCATCGACCGGGATCGTCAGCGTCAGCCGCCAGAGCAGGCTGAGCGGATGTGATGCGGCGATCGCGGGCAGCGGGTTGATGCCGTGCACGACGGCCCAGGCACAGACGATCAGCAGCAGGACGACGTAGGCCAGGGTGGCGACGACGAAGGCGATCAGCGGCGCGAGCAGGACGGCGGCGAGCACCTTCGAAAGGACCGTCGCGGTGTCCGTGACCGGCAACGATTTCCAGAACAGCACGCTGCGGTCGCGGCGGTCGTCGTACAGCGACCCGAGCAGGTAGAAGAACAACACGAAGAACAGCGGGATGCACAGGATCGCCGCGAGCGCGACATAGGCCGCATCGAGGCCGGCGGCTGCAAGCCCCGCGCTGCCGGACTGCAGGTGCTCGGCGATGCGATCCCACGGCACGCCGCCCTGGACCTGCACGCGCGAACCGACCACTTCGGCGGTGACGATGCCGAACAGGGTCAGCGCGAGCATGACGACGCTGACCCAGATCGGCGTCCACAGGAAGCCGCCGCGATGTTCCCAGTATTCGCGCTTGACCAGCCATCCCATCGTGTTCATGCGTAGGTTCCTTTCATCGTGGCGACGAACAGGTCGGCGATGCTGGGCTTGTGCAGCTCGCCGAGTTCGGCGAGGCGCGCGCGCTCGACGCCGTCGAACAGGAAGATCGACTTGCCGAAGATCGAGCGTTCGTTGAGCGGCTTCAGCGCACGCGCGGCATCGGCCTTGTCGGGGTTGACCATGACTTCGGTGTAGCGCTCGGCGATGGCTTCCATCGACGCGTCGAGGACGATGCGTCCGTCACGGATGAAGATCAGGTCGGTGAGGATGTGTTCGACCTCCTCGACCTGGTGTGTGGTCACGATGATCGTCTTGTTCTCGTCGAAGTAGTCGGACAGCAGGCTCTCGTAGAACGTCTTGCGGTAGAGGATGTCGAGCCCGAGCGTCGGCTCGTCGAGGATGAGCACGCGTGCATCGATCGCCATGACGAGGGCGAGGTGCAACTGCACGATCATTCCCTTCGACAGTTCGCGCACGCGCATCGAGCGGGCGATCTTCGTGTTGGCGAGGAATGCCTCGCACTTCTCGCGCGAGAAGCGCGGATGCACGCCGGCGACGAAGTCGATCGCTTCGCCGACGCGCAGCCAGCGCGGCAGCACGGCGACGTCGGCGATGAAGCAGACCTGCTCCATCAGCTGCGCGCGCTCGGTGCGCGGATCGAAACCGAGCACGCCGAGCTCGCCCTCGAACTCGCTGAGGCCGAGGATCGCCTTGAGCGCGGTGGTCTTGCCGGCACCGTTCGGGCCGATCAGGCCGACGATGCGCCCGGCCTCGATGTCGAACGAGACACGGTCGAGGGCGACGTTCGCGCCGTAGCGCTTGCCGAGATCCCGCGCGTGGATGACGGCGCTCATCGCGCACCTCCGTCGGGCCGCGTCGCCTTGCGCAGCAGCGTCTCGAGGTCGAGCCCCATGCGCTCGAGGCGCGCGAACAGCAAGGGCCACTCCTCGTTGAGGAAGCGTTCGCGTTCGGATTTGAGCAGGGCGTCGCGCGCCCCTTCGGTGACGTACATGCCGAGTCCCCTTCGTTTCTCGACCAGGTTCTCGTCGACGAGCTCCTGGTAGGCCTTCGATACCGTGATCGGATTGATCTGGAAGTCCGCCGCCACCTGTCGCACCGAGGGCAGCGCATCTCCCTGTTTCAACACGCCGTCGAGGATCATCGCCACCACCCGCTCGCGCAGCTGGCGGTAGATCGGCGTGCTGTCGTTCCAGGCCGTGCTCATGGGGTCAGTCCTTGCTTGCGCTGGGGATCAACGTGCCAAACGAATAGTAGGGCATGTCCAGTCGGGCCTTCGGCAACAGTCCGGTGGCGAAATCGCCGCCACCGCCGCTGCGCGACGTGGCGACCTGCTGGCTGTCGAGCGCGTGCGCGGCGCGCCGCTCGTCGACGCTCGGTCGCACGATGACGAGTGGCAGCACGTCGGCGTGCGCCGGATCGATGTCGGCGACGACGACGATGGTCGGGAGGATCGGCAGCGCCTCCTGTTCCGGCACGGTTGCGGCGCGAGCCGTGCTGCGGGCATCGACCGGACGTGTCGCGCTGAAGGCGAGGGCGCAGACGGTCGTCGCGAGCGCGAGGGCGAAGAACAGGCGGACGCGGATCAGTCGGTTCACGGTGACCTCCCGGAGGTCAGTTGATGAGCTAGTGTTGTAGGTAACTATAACACCTAAACTCGGCGTGTCAACAGGCCGGCGCACGGCGTTCCGCTTCAGCGCCTGGCGGCGCAGAATCGGGCCTCCTGACGCTACCGGACCCGAGCCATGCTGCGCATCTTGCCTATCCTCCTGCTGCTGGTCCTCGCCATGCCGGCCGCCGCCTGCGGCGAACTCCTCGAAGGGGTGCAGTTCCGCCCGCTTGCCGGCAAGGAGCCGGTCGACCTCTGCAAGACCTACGGCGGCAAGGTGCTGCTCATCGTCAATACGGCGAGCAAGTGCGGATTCACCCCGCAATACGACGGGCTCGAGAAGCTCGACGCGGCATACAAGGATCGCGGCTTCGCCGTGCTCGGCTTTCCGTCGAACGACTTCCGCGGCCAGGAGCCGGGTACGGAAGCCGAGATACGCGAGTTCTGCACGCTGACCTACGGCGTCAAGTTCCCGATGTTCGAGAAGGTCAGCGTCAAGGAAGGCGAGGCGAACCCGTTCTACGTCAAGCTCGCGACCGCCGCCGGCGGCCACTATCCGGGTTGGAACTTCCACAAGTACCTGGTCGACCGCGACGGTAGGCTCGTCGCCGACTATCCGAGCAAGGTGAAGCCGGACGACGGCGAACTCGTCGCGAAGATCGAGGCGCTGCTGGCCGCGCCGGCCCGCTAGCGCAGGGATCGCCGCGCGCGCCTGCCTCGACGCCGCTGTCGCTGCAGCCGCCAGGCCGGCACCACCATTCGGGCAGGCCTGATCCGATCACCAGCCGCGTGGCATGAGGAGGTTGCGCATGAAGTCCGAACGTTTCGAGGCCGTGCTCACGGCCGGGCACAAGGAGGACGCAGTCGAGGTGCCGTTCGATCCTGCGACGCACTGGAGTCGCGCATCGGAGTCGTTGCGTCCCGGACGACGCGGCGTGCGCGTCGATGCCGAGATCGGCGGACATCGGTTCGAGGGCGCCGTCGTCTCGCGCTCGCGACGCCACTGGCTGCCGGTTCCGGCCGCGGTGTGCAAGGCCGCCGCGATTGCGGTCGGGGACGAAGTGACGGTGCGGCTCGCGCCACATGGCCCGGCCGCGCCGGGCACCTCGACGCCCCGGGCGGCGATCGCGAACGGCAGCGCCTGCGTCGTCACCGCAGGGCGCCACAAGGGTCGGGCCGGGCGCGTCGAGGACCTCCACGCCAGCGCAACGGGACACCTCACGATCACCGTCGTCGAAGCCGACGGCACGCGTTTCAAGACGCTCGCGAAGAACGTCGAAGCGGCGGCGCGACGACGCTCCTGAACTCGCCGCCGGGCGCACCCGCCCGGTCGACCGATGATCCGGATGCCGGATCGCGATCCGGCAGGAAGCCCTTGCGCGAGGTGGCTGCGCTCAGCGCGTGGGCCGGATCAGGCCGAGCGCCTCGAGCTTGAGCACGATCTGCTGCACGGCCTGGTCGGGCGCGATGTCGCTCGTGTCGATGCGCAGATCCGGCGCCTCCGGCACCTCGTACGGATCGCTGATGCCGGTGAATTCCTTGATCTTGCCGGCGCGTGCGAGCGCGTAGAGGCCCTTGCGGTCACGGCCCTCGCAGACCTCGAGCGGCGTCGAGACGTGCACTTCGACGAACACGCCGCCTTCGCCGACCATCTCGCGCACGATCTTTCGCGAGCCCGCATACGGCGCGATCGGCGCGCAGATCGCGATGCCGCCGTTGCGCGTGATCTCGGCGGCGACGAAACCGATGCGCTGCACGTTGAGGTCGCGGTGCTCCTTCGAGAAGCCGAGTTCGCTCGACAGGTGCTTGCGCACGATGTCGCCGTCGAGCAGGGTCACCGGGCGCGTGCCGAGTTCGAGCAGGCGCACGAGCAGGGCGTTGGCGATGGTCGACTTGCCCGAGCCGGACAGGCCGGTGAAGAACACGGTGAAACCCTGGCGATGGCGCGGTGGATGCGTGCGGCGCAGTTCCTCGATGACTTCGGGGTAGGTGAACCACTCGGGGATGTCGAGGCCTTCCTGCAGGCGCCGGCGCAACTCGGTGCCGGAGAGGTTGAGCACGTTGAGGCCGGCCGGCACTTCGTCGGCAGGCAGGTACTGCGCGCGCTCCTGCACGTAGACCATTTCCTGGAACGGCACCATCGCGATGCCGAGTTCGGCCTCGTGCTTCGCCACGAGCGTCTGCGCGTCGTATGGACCGTAGAACGGCTTGCCGTCGCTGCCGTTGCCCGGACCGGCGTGGTCGCGGCCGACGATGAAATGCGTGCAGCCGTGGTTCTTGCGGATGATCGCGTGCCAGAGCGCCTCGCGCGGGCCGCCCATGCGCATGGCGAGGTGGAGCAGGGCGAGCGAGGTCGTGCGTTCCGGATAGTGGCGCAGCAGCTTCTCGTAGCAGCGCACGCGCGTGTAATGGTCGATGTCGCCGGGCTTGGTCAGGCCGACGACCGGATGGATCAGCAGGTTCGCCTCGGCGATCTGCGCAGCGCGGAAGGTCAGCTCGAGGTGCGCGCGATGCATCGGGTTGCGCGTCTGGAACGCGACGACGCGCGACCAGCCGAGCTTGGCGAACTGGGCGCGCAGTTCGGCCGGCGTCGCGCGCAGGTGGCCGAAGTCGTAGTGGCGCGGCGCCTCGATCGCCTGCACGCGGCCGCCGACATAGACCGGATGGCTGCGCTCGAGCAGATGGGCGACGCCGGGATGCTTGCGGTCGGTCGTGCCGAACACCTGTGCGGCCTCGGCCTCGCGATCCGGCGTCCAGCGATCGGAAATGTCGAGCACGGCGAGGATCACGCCTTCGGGGTCGCGCAGGGCGATGCGCGTGTGGCCTTCGAGCGTCGCCGCGAATGCCTCGCTGACATCGAGCGTGACCGGGATCGGCCACAGCGTGCCATCGGCGAGGCGCATGTCGCGGCAGACCGCTTCGTGGTCGGCGCGCCCGAGAAAGCCCCCCAGCGGCGAGAATGCGCCGTTCTGCAGCAGTTCGAGATCGCACAACTGGCGTGCGGTCAGGTCCCAGGCGGGCAGGGCGGCGGCAGCGGCCTTGAGTTCGGCGCGTTCGGAGGGGGCGACGAAAAGGTCGACGAGACGGCCGCCATGCGGCGCGATCGGGGTGGTCATCGGGGAAGGCCTGCGCGGAAAGGCGCGGATTATAGGTTCCCGCGCGAATCGGGCAACGAGCGCGTGTCCGGAGGGAACCTGTGGCCACCGACGCGGGTCACGGTCGGCTGCATGACCGCCAGTGTAACGGGCGCGTCCCGGGCGTTTGCCAACGCCCGGAGCGCTCGCCACAATATGCGGCCCCCCAAGTGGCTGCATCGCCCCTCCGGTCCGGCGGCCATTCCGGCCCGCTCCGGTTTCCCCCATCCTCAGGAGTTCCAGATGATTCGTTCCGCGCGCAAGTCCCTCATTGCCGTCGCGCTGCTGTCGACGCTCGCTGCCGGCAGTGCGTTTGCCCTCGACGCTTCGCTCAAGACCGAGAAGGACAAGGTCAGCTACATGGTCGGCGCCGACGTCGGTCGCGGCCTGCTGCAGATCAAGGACGAACTCGACATCGCCGTGGTCGTGCAGGCTCTGCAGGACGAGTTCGCCGGCAAGAACGCCAAGATGACCCAGGAAGAAGGCCAGAAGATCCGCCAGGACTTCATGCAGAAGCTGCAGGCCAAGCGCGTCGCCGAAGAGAAGGCGGCGGCCGAGAAGAACAAGACCGAAGGCGCGGCCTTCCTCGCCAAGAACAAGGCCAAGGCCGGCGTGAAGACGACCGCCTCGGGCCTGCAGTATGAAGTGGTCAAGGAAGGCAACGGCAAGAAGCCGAAGGCCACCGACACGGTCAAGGTCGACTACACCGGCACCAAGATCGACGGCACCAAGTTCGACAGCTCGATCGATCGCGGCGAGCCGGCCACGTTCCCGCTCAACGGCGTGATCAAGGGCTGGACCGAGGGCCTGCAGCTCATGAGCGAGGGCGCGGAATACAAGCTCTACATCCCGGCCGAACTGGCGTACGGCGAGAACGCGCCGCCGACGATCGGCCCGAACGCGACCCTGGTGTTCGACGTCAAGCTGATCTCGATCGAGGCACCGGCTGCCGCGCCGGCGACCCCGGCGCAGACGCCCGACAAGAAGTAATCGCCAGCGTGTGTACCGGCGAAGGCGTGCCCGACCGGCACGCCTTCGTCGTTTTCGCGACCGGCACCCCCGGTCGCATTGCGAGGGTTGCCCGATGCGCATCACGATCTTCGGTACCGGCTACGTCGGACTCGTCACCGGAACCTGCCTTGCCGAAGTCGGCAACGACGTGGTCTGTGTCGATGTCGACGCAGGCAAGATCGCGCGCCTCGAGCGCGGCGAGATCCCGATCTTCGAGCCGGGACTCGAACCGCTCGTTCGCGAGAACCACGCCGCCGGACGCCTTCGCTTCACCACCGATGCCGAGTCGGCGATCGCGCACGGCCGCGTCATCTTCATCGCCGTCGGCACGCCTCCGGACGAGGACGGCAGCGCCGATCTTTCGCACGTGCTCGCGGTCGCGCGCACGATCGGCCGCAACCTGGCCGGCCATGCCGTCATCGTCGACAAATCGACCGTTCCGGTCGGCACGGCCGACCGCGTGCGCGCGACGATCGCCGCCGAACTGGCCGCGCGCGGCGTCGAGGTGCCGTTCGACGTCGCATCCAACCCGGAGTTCCTCAAGGAGGGCGATGCGGTCAAGGACTGCATGCGTCCGGACCGCATCATCATCGGCTGCGACAGCCCGCACGCGATCGAGCGGTTGCGCGCGCTGTACGCACCGTTCAACCGCAACCACGAGCGCATCGTCGTGATGGACGTGCGTTCGGCCGAGCTGACCAAGTACGCGGCAAACGCCATGCTCGCCACCAAGATCAGCTTCATGAACGAGATGGCCAACATCGCCGAGCGCGTCGGCGCCGACATCGAACACGTGCGCCTCGGCATCGGCGCCGATCCGCGCATCGGCTACCACTTCATCTATCCGGGCGCCGGCTATGGCGGCTCGTGCTTTCCGAAGGACGTCAAGGCACTCGGGCACATGGCGCGCGCGCACGCCTGCGAGGCGCGCGTGCTGGCCGCGGTCGAGGCCACCAACGACGCGCAGAAGCGCAAGCTGCACGGCATGATCGCAAGTCATTTCAACGGCGACCTGCGTGGCCGCACGATCGCCGTGTGGGGACTCGCGTTCAAGCCGAATACCGACGACATGCGCGAGGCGCCGAGCCGCACCCTGCTCGAACAACTGTGGGCCAGTGGCGCGAAGGTGCGGGCGAGCGATCCGGAAGCGGCGGATGAAGTGCGACGGCTGTACGGCGAGCGTGACGACCTCGTCCTGTGCGACGCGCAGTACGAAGCGCTCGTCGGCGCCGACGCACTCGTCGTCGTGACCGAATGGAAAGCGTTCCGAAGTCCCGACTTCGAACGCATCCGCGCCAGCCTGATCACGCCGGTCGTGTTCGACGGGCGCAACATCTTCGATCCGCGTGCGGTCGAGGAAGCCGGCCTGGCCTACTACGGGATCGGTCGCGGGCGCAGCGTCGGGAAACCGTGATTCGGGATTCGGGCAAGCCCGGGAGTGGAGCAAGGGGAGATCCGGCCTGTGGTCATCGCGGCTGAAGCCGCTCCCACAGAATCAAGACCTTGTGGGAGCGGCTTCAGCCGCGATCAGGGGTTGATCAGCGTTTTCCAAGGGGCTGTACCTTGACGGAGGGCGCGGCTACCATCGCCGGCTCCGCGCCGGGCCCTGGGGCCGCGGCCTCGCTGCCCTGGAAGCCCCGATCGATGGAAAAGAAGCGCGCGCTCGTCACCGGCATCACCGGCCAGGACGGAGCCTATCTCGCCGAACTGCTGCTCGCGAAGGGTTATGAAGTCCACGGCCTCAAGCGCCGCGCCTCGTCGTTCAACACCGAGCGCATCGATCACCTCTACAGCGAACTCGACGAGAGCGGTCCGGCGCTGACCCTGCATTACGGCGACCTGACCGATTCGAGCAGCCTGACCCGCGTGATCCAGCAGGTCGAGCCGCACGAGATCTACAATCTCGCCGCGCAGAGCCATGTCGCGGTGTCGTTCGAGGAACCCGAATACACGGCCAACGCCGATGGCGTCGGCACGCTGCGCGTGCTCGAGGCCGTTCGCGTGCTCGGCCTCAAGGACCGCTGTCGCATCTACCAGGCGTCGACGTCGGAACTCTACGGTCTCGTGCGCGAAACGCCGCAGCGCGAGACGACGCCATTCTATCCGCGCTCGCCGTACGGCGTGGCCAAGCTCTATGCGTACTGGATCACGGTGAACTATCGCGAGTCGTACGGCATGTTCGCGTGCAACGGCATCCTGTTCAACCACGAGTCGCCGATCCGTGGCGAGACCTTCGTCACGCGCAAGATCACGCGCGGGCTCGCCCGCGTGATCCTCGGCCTGCAGAATACCCTGCATCTCGGCAATCTCGATGCGCGCCGCGACTGGGGCCATGCGCGCGACTATGTCGAGGCGCAGTTCCTGATCCTGCAGCACGACACCCCGCACGACTACGTGATCGCCACCGGCATCCAGCATTCCGTGCGCGAGTTCGTCGTGCTCGCCGCGCGCGAGATGGGCGTCGACATCGAGTTCCGCGGCGCAGGCGTGGACGAGGTCGGCATCGCGGCGGCGGTGCGCACGCCGGGCGCCAAGGTCGCCGTCGGCGACGTGCTCGTGCGCGTGCATCCGCAGTACTACCGCCCGGCCGAGGTCGAGACCCTGCTCGGCGACCCGACGTTCGCGCGTGAGACGCTTGGCTGGACGCCGAAGACGAGCTTCGCCAAGCTCGTGCACGAGATGGCGACGGCCGATCTCGCGCTGGCCACCGGCGAGGCACAAGGCCAGGTCGGCGCGCGCCACGGGCGCCATCTGATCGAGACGCTGCCGCGCGCATGAGCACGCTCGAGGAACGCCTGACCGAGCTCGAGGTCCGACTCGCGTTCCTCGACGACAGCGTGGCCGCGCTCAACGCCGCGATGGCGCGGCAGGACCGCGAGGGCCTGCAGTTGCGCGCCGAACTCGAGCGCATGCGCGCCGAACTGGTGGGCCTGCGCGGCTCGCTGGCCCACGATGTGGCGAGCGAACCGCCGCCACCGCATTATTGACGTTTGCGCGTCGACCGGATCGCTGCGATGGCCGATTCCCTGCGTGACCAGCTGCTCAAGACGGGCCTCGTGCAGAAGCTCAAGGCGGAGGCGCGCGCGGCTGCGCCGGTCGAGGCGAAGGGCCGGCCCGTCCAGTCGCCGCACGCCAAGTCGAAGCCGGCGACGCACAAGCACGGCGCGACCGGGTCCAAGCCGCCGCGCGGCCGCGACGAAATGGACCTGGCCAGGGCCTACGCGCTGCGCGACCGCGCCGAACGCGAGCAGCGCGACGAGGAGAAGCGGGCCGCCGAACAGCGCGCGAAGGAAAAGGCCGAACGCAAGCGCAGGCTTGCCGCGCTGCTCGACGGCCAGGGCCTCAACGACAAGGACGCCGATGTCGCGCGCCACTTCCAGCACGGCGACAGGATCCGCCGCGTGTACTGCACCCCGGCGCAGCTCGCCGCGATCAATGCCGGCGAACTCGCCGTGGTCCAGCATCTCGGCCGTTACCTGATCGTCACGCGCACGCTCGCCGAGTCGGTGCGCGAAGCGAGCCCCGAGGCCCTCGTCCTGCTGTGCGAACCGGGAGCCGCGGGCGACGACGACGTGCCGGCCGACCTGACCTGGTAGCGCGCTCGGCGCCCGCGGTCGATGGCGACGGTCCGGCCCGGCAGGTCCGCCTGCCGATCGAATCGCGCTCAGTCGAAGCCGTTGCCGAAGATCGCATCGGGTTGCCACTCGTAGGCGCCGATGTCGACCGCG
>JAFLDX010000107.1 GCA_017302215.1 Lysobacterales bacterium | reverse complement strand
CCGCGCCGCGCCGTTCGCGTCGGCCACCGCGTCGAGCGCGGCGCGACCGAAGCGACGCGCTCGGTCGATCGCCGCGCGCAGGCGCTCGCTGCGGATCGGTTTCAGCAGGTAGTCGACCGCATTCGCATCGAAGGCGGCCAGCGCGTGATCGTCGTAGGCCGTGCAGAACACGATCGCGGGGGTCGGCTCGAACGAGGCCAGGTGGCGCGCCGCCTCGAGGCCGTCCATGCGCGGCATGCGGATGTCGAGCAGGACGAGCTCCGGACGCAGGCGCTCGACCGCCTCGAGTGCGGCGATGCCGTCGCCGGCTTCACCGATGACCTCGACATCGCCGAACTCGCCGAGCAGCGCGGCCAGGCGTTCGCGCGCAGGCGGTTCGTCGTCGACGAGCAAGGCTTTCATCACGGATCCCCGGCCGGAAGACGTACGCGTACGACGAATTCGGAGCGCGTCGGTTCGACGAGCAGGGCGCCGCGCGCGCCGAAATGGTACTCGATGCGCGCGCGCACATTGGCCAGCGCATGCGCATTGCCGGGCGGCGCCTCGCGCTCGGGACACGGATTGCGCAACACGATCTCGAGATCGTTGCCGGCGCGCTGGCCGGAAATCGACACGGTGCCGCCATCGGGCAGGCGCTGGATGCCGTGGTAGATCGCGTTCTCGACCAGTGGCTGCAGCAGCAGCGGCGGCATCGGCACGTCGCGCGGCAGGGAATCGAGGTCGAGCGCGACGCGCAGGCGATCACCGAGACGCAAGCCCTCGATGCGCAGGTAATGGCCGACCAGGTCGAGTTCCTCGCCGAGCGTGGCCATGCCCGGGCGCGTGCCGAGCGCCGCGCGGAACAGGTCGGACAGATCCTCGACCGTGCGCTCGGCCTCGCGCGGACGCGTGCGGATCAGGCTCGCGATCGTGTTCATGCTGTTGAACAGGAAGTGCGGGCGGATGCGCGCCTGCAACGCATCGACCTGGGCCTTGGCCGCCGCGCGCACGCGCTCCTGCCAGCGTTCGCGCACGTACAGGTAGCGCAGCAGGGCCGCGGCGATCAGCGCGCAGATCGCCGCGTTGGCGAGCACGAAACGCCACAGGCCGCCGTGACCGTCGAGCAGGCGCAGGCCGAGGGTGTCGTCCATCGCGTGCACGACGGCGCTGCCGAGGCCCGTGGTGACGACGGCGAGCAGCCAGGCGACGAGGAAACTCGCGCGCGCCGGCCAGCGCGCGAACGTGTCGCGCATCGAACACAGCACGACGACGTTGAGCAGGGCCAGCCACTGCACGAACACCGTGGCAAGGCCGAGCTCGGCGAACACTTCGCGCAACGGCCGCACCGGCGCCAGGGCGAGGACGACCACGACGAGCTCGGCCACGACCATGACCGCGAACAGGGTCGGCAGGCTGCAGAACTGCGGCAGCCAGCCGTGTCCGACCTCGTTGTCCGCCTGTTTCGCCACCGTGCTCCCCGCGTCGTGCCCGCGCCATGGTAAGCCACGGCGCACGCGCGACGCTGGCCGCCGATCGGCGGATCGGACACGGCTCGGGCGCGCCGCCGCGCGTTCCGCGACCGAACGCGCATGACACACCGGCGCACCGCCTTGCGCCTGAAGTGCCGACGGCTCCCGACAGCCGGCCATTCCGAACGATTCCGGCACCTCCGAGGGACCCGCCATGTCGCGCACCCGCTCGCTCCTTCCCATCCACGTCCTGTCTGCGGTGCTGCTGATCGCGCCCGTCCTCTCCAGCGCGTTCGTTGGCGATGCCTGGCGCACCGTGCGCGGCGACCGCAGTGCCGGTGCCGCGTGGAACGCGCTGACCGAGACCGCCAGCGGGCGCCTGGTCGGCGTCGGCGCGCAAGGCTGGATGACCGTCAGCGACGACGGCGGCCTCAGCTGGACCGACCGTCGCCTGATGGTCGACGGCGAGGCGCAGCGCGTGGAGCTGACCGACATCATCGAGTTCGGTGTCGGCGGCAGTCCGATGCAGCGCCGCCTCGCCGCGATCGGGGCCTGGCTCGAAGTGCAGGATCCACCGCTCACACCGTTCGTCGCTCGGACGTACGTTTTCCTCAGCGACGATGGCGGCGTGAACTGGTCCCGCCACCCGTTCCCGTTCGATGTCGTCTCGGGCACGCCGTTCGGCGAGTTCGAGGGCATCAACCTGTCGCGCCTGTTCGTGTCCAGCAGCGGCGAGCTGCTCGCTTACGGAACCACCACGGTCTCGTACGGACTGCCGCTGGTCTGGAACATCGGCGGCCTGGTCTACCGGTCGGGCAACGGGCTGGACTGGCAACGCGCGACGTTCGAGCTCGGGCCGCTCTACCAGATGGCCGGCGTCAGCAGCGGCGCGCGCCTCGTCGCAGCCGGTTCGAGCACGGTGACCGACAGTGCCGACGGCGCCGGCTGGAACGGCTACCTCATGCGCAACGCGAGCATCACGCTCGGCGCGCAGTCGATGGATGCGACCACGCGCACGCGCCTGCGCATCGAGGACATCGTCTGGCATGGCGGAACCTACATTGCCGAAGCGGCGACCTACGTGCCGTACGACGAGAGCGGCTCGATCGATTCGGGTTCGACCGATCGCCTGTTCACGCTCACCAGCACCGCGCCGTTCGCCGGCTCGCGCGCATGGACCGCAACCGAGCAGCCGCGCCGCTACGGAAAGCTGCTGTCGGCCGGCGGCAACCTCGTCCGCGTCGGCCTCGGCGGCGTCTACCAGCGCAGCGGTTCTTCGTGGAGCTGGGTGTCGTGGAATCCGGTCGCCGCGGGCAATGCGGTGACGAAGACCGCGGCCGGCAGCTACGTCGGCCTCGGCGCCAACGAGAGCGACACGCGTGCAGTGGCGGCCTGGAAGAGCGGCGACGGCGTGGCCTGGACCAAGACCTGGGACACCGGCGGCGAACCCGACCTGCGCCTCGTCGGTCGCAGCAACGACACGCTGTTCGCCTGCGAACCGGCCAATTTCCAGGGGTCCGCGGTGCTCGACGCGAGCATCGACAACGGTGAAACCTGGGTGGCGCGCGCGACGTTGCCGGCGTGCGGCAATCGCATGATCCAGCGCGGTGGCCGCCTGCTGCTGCTCGCACCGGGCGGCGTCCTCGTCAGCGACGACAATGGCTCGACCTGGCAGGCCCGCAACTTCGTGCCGAACCCGTCGAGTTTCCCGGCCAGCGCGCTCGCGCTCGCCAACGGCGGCCGCATCGTGGTCGGCGCTCGCGGCAACCAGGCCGCGCGCGGCGGTGATTTCTTCGTCAGCGACGACGGCGGCGAAACCTGGTCGGCACGCACGACCGTGACGCAGTTCGGCGATCAGGTCGCCGACATCGTGCTCGCGCCGAACGGACGCCTGATCGCCACCGTGCAGTACAACCCGCCGTTCTATCCGCGCCTCATGCTGAGCGACGACAACGGCCAGACCTGGCGCATCGACACGCAGCTGCAGTCGCTGCCGGGCCTCATACCCATCTCGGGCGGCGTGCACCAGGGCATCGCCATGCGCCGCTTCGCGCGCTCCGGCAACCGCCTGCTCCTGCAGGGCGACGAGGCGATCATCAGCAGCGACGACAGCGGCGCGACCTGGACCACGCGCATCGCGACGTTCTACACGAACAACGTGCGAGGCGGACCGTGGTGGGGTTCGTTGTACGGGCTGGAGCGCTTCGGCCATCGCTGGATCGCGCCGATGGTCTACGTCAACGGCTCGTTCGGCAACAACGCGAATGCCGTGCTCGCCAGCGACGACGGCGGCAACACCTGGTTCCGCATCGTCGTGCCGACCCGGTACGCGCTGTTCAACGGCTTGCTGGCCGGCTTCGACGGACGCGCGGTGATCTCGGGATCGCGCGGCGCGATCCTGCTCGCCGACGGCATGGCCGAAGCCGTGCAGCCGCCGCAGCGGCTCACCGTGCGCGCCAGCGACGCGCTCGTGGTGCCGGTGCCGCGGCCACCGCTCACGGGTGCCGTGCGCATCCGCTACAGCGCCGTGGCCGACCGCGACGCACCGACCGGCACGAGCGCGATCGCGTCGACCGACTACATGCCGACCGTCGGCGTCCTCGAGTGGTCGGCCGGCGACATCGGCGATCGCGCGATCACGTTGCAGACGCTCGACAGCGGCGCCAGCGGCGCTGCCAAGCTGCTCAAGCTGCAGCTCGTGACCGAAGGCGACCTCGGCGGGTCCGCGCAGATTCCGGTGACGATCACCAACGCGCGCAGCAACAGCAACTACGAGCTCGTCATCGGCAACATCGACGACCTCATGATCCGCGCGGGCGGCGCGCCGGTCCGCTTCCGCATCGCGCTGACCCGGCAACCCTCGGCGGATGTCACCGTCAACCTGGCGAACGGCGCGCCGGCCGTCGCCGCGGTCACGCCCGCGTCGCTGACCTTCACGCCCACCGACTGGATCGCATCGAAGGAGGTCACGATCACGCCGACCGCGACCGCGGGCTACGCGACGGGCGGCAGCACGCGCACGATCGCAATCACGACGAGCAGCAGCGACACGCGCTACAACGCGATCGGACCGTACGCCACGGTGTACTGGATCGACAACAACCTGCTCTACTCGCACGGCTTCGACTGACGGCGCCCAGCGCCTGCGCGGCAGAAACGTCCGAAGCGAGAAGCCCGCCGCGCGAGGACATATCGTCCGCCGCGCAGGTACTCGAGCCGAGCAAGCTCGGCTCCACGACGGCCGGGTGAGGCCATGACGTTTCCGGGCGTCATACAGCCGGAGCATCGCGACTGAAGCGGCTTCCTGCAGGGCAATTCGTTGCAGGAAACGCCTTCACGCGTGATGCCCTTTCGTAGAGCGGAGCTTGCTCCGCTGTTCTTGATCTCGTAGAGCGGAGCTTGCTCTGCTGCTCCGGCTTTCCTACGCCGCGAAACGCGTCGCCAGCCACGCGCGCAGGTCGGCGATCTCCTCGGCGCAGACCTGGTGGGCCATCGCGTAGCTCTTCCACTCGACCGTGTAGCCGAGGTCGCGCAGGAAATCGCGCGCGAGCATGCCGAGCGGCTGCGGCACGACCGGATCGACCGTGCCGTGCGCGATCAGGATCGGCACGTCGGCGTTCGCCGGCGTGCGTTCGGCGGCCAGCGCCTCGTGCAGCGGCAGGTAGCCCGACAGCGCGACGATGCCGGCCAGGCGCCCGCGATGACGCAGGCCGCCGGCGAGCACCATCGCCGCGCCCTGCGAGAAGCCAGCGAGGACGATGTTCGATGCGGGCACGCCGCGCGCCTCCTCGCGTGCGATCAGTGCCTCGAGTTCGACGATCGAGGCGCGCATGCCGGCCTCGTCCTGGCGTTGCGCGATCTCCATGCCGGTGATGTCGTACCAGGCGCGCATCGGCATGCCGCCGTTGATCGTCACGCGGCGCGTCGGTGCGTGCGGAAACACGTAGCGCACCGGCGGCATGCCGCGCGCGGACAGCTCCGGAACGATCGGCTCGAAGTCGTGGCCGTCGGCGCCGAGGCCATGCAGCCAGATCACCGCGTGGCGCGGCTGCGGTCCGGTTTCGATCTCGACACATTCGAGCGCCATGCGTGCAGGCTCCATGGGAATCCGGTTCGAGGCTGCACGAATCCGCCACGCTTGCCAAGCCGGCGGGGGCGACGCGCTGACTTCCGGCGCATGGCAGGGCACGCCACTGCCGTTATGCTGCGGCCTTTGCGTTGCGGAGGAACCGCCGATGATCCGTCTTGCCACCGCCGTCGCTGCCGGCCTGCTCGTCCTCGTCGCCGCCCCGGCACGGGCGGTCACGCTCGAACAGGCCATGGCCCACCCCGACTGGATCGGGCCGGCGGTCGAGACGCCGACCTGGAGCGCGGACGGACGTTCGATCTACTACCGCCTCAAGCGCGACGGCTCGACGATCAAGGACCTGCACCGCATCGGCGCCGATGGCACCAACGATGTCGTCGTCGATCCGGCGGCGATGGCCGATGCCGATGCCGGCCCGCTCGTGTTCGACCGCACGCGCCAGCGCGCCGTGTTCGCGCGCAACGGCGACATCTTCCTGCGCGACCTCGCCAGCGGCCGCCTCGTGCAGATCACGCGCACGCCGGCCAGCGAAAGCCAGCCGCAGTTCTCGGCCGACGGCCGCGCCGTGCAGTTCCGGTCGGGCAACGACTGGTTCGTGCATGACCTCGCCGGCTCCGTCACCGGGCCGGCCGCCGTGGTCAAGGCCGAAAAGGATCCCGACGCGAAGAAGCCCGACGACCTCGCCGAGATGCAGCTGCGCCTGTTCTCGACGCTGCGCACGCTGAAGGCCGACCGCGACGCGAAGAAGGCCGATGCCGAGGCGTACCAGAAGGGCGACCCGACGCGCGCGCCGGCCCCGTTCTTCCTCGGCGACGACGTCGCCATCAAGGACACCGCGCTGTCGCCCGATGCACGCCACCTGCTCGTCGTGACCGAGCCCAGGGGTTTCGACGAAGGCAAGGTCGCCAAGCTGCAGCGCTATGTCACCGAATCGGGCTACGAGGAACAGGAAGACGAACGCGTGCGCGTCGGTCGCAACCTGCCGGCGCCGCAATCGCTGTGGCTGCTCGACCTCGTCGCGCACACCCAGGACAAGCTCGCCTACGCCGACCTGCCCGGCATCGACGACGATCCGCTGAAGGCGATCCGCGCCGAGAACGAGAAGGCCAGGGCCAGGGACGAGAAATCCAAACCCGACGCAGCGGACAAGGACGCGAAGAAGGACGCGAAGGCCAAGGCCAAGTCGGCCGCCGACGACAAGGCCGAGCGCACGCTGACGATCCCGCGCATGGTCTGGAGCCGCGACGGCCGCAACGTCGCCGTGCAGCTGCGCGCGATCGACAACAAGGACCGCTGGATCGCGCGCGTGGATTTCTCCGCGAAGAAGCTCGCCAGCGAGCACCGCCTCGGCGACCCGGCCTGGATCAACTGGAACTTCAACGAGTTCGGCTGGACCGACGACAGCGCGGCGCTGTGGTACCTGTCCGAAGAGACCGGCTGGTCGCAGCTCTACCTCAAGCGTCCCGGCGCGAAGGCGAAGGCGCTGACGAGCGGGAGCTTCGAAGTCTCCGATCCGCAGCTCGCGCCGGACGGCAGTTTCTACGTGCGCGCGAATGCCGAGGCGCCGTATGCCTACGACGTCTACCGCGTCACGGCCGACGGCGGCGAGCTCGCACGCGTGACCTTCACGCGCGCGGCCGACGCGTTCGCGCTGTCGCCGGATGGCCGACGCCTCGCCCTGCTGCAATCGTCGTCTTACGTGCCGGCGCAGCTCGCCGTGCAGACCGTCGATGCACGCGAGGCGCGCGTGTTGACCGATACGCGCAAGCCCGATTACAAGGCGCTGAAGTGGCCCGAGCTCGAGATCGTCGGCGTGCCGTCGCCGCAGGCGAAGCGGCCGATCTGGTCGAAGCTGTACAAGCCGGCCCACTTCGATGCGTCGAAGAAGTATCCGGCCGTGCTGTTCGTGCACGGCGCCGGGTATCTGCAGAACACGAAGCTCGGCTACCCGAACTACTTCCGCGAGCAGATGTTCCACAACATGCTCACGGAGCAGGGCTATGTCGTGCTCGACATGGATTATCGCGCGTCGGAAGGCTACGGCCGCGACTGGCGCACGGCGATCTACCGGCAGATGGGCACGCCCGAACTCGAGGACCTTGTCGCCGGCGTCGACTGGCTCGTCGCGAACCATGCGGTCGATCCGAAGCGCGTCGGCGTCTACGGCGGCTCGTACGGCGGCTTCATGACCCTGATGGCGATGTTCAAGCGCCCGGACGTGTTCGCTGCCGGCGCCGCGCTGCGCCCGGTCACCGACTGGACTTCGTACAACCACGAATACACCGCGAACATCCTCAACACGCCGCAGGACGACGCGATCGCCTACCGCCGCTCGTCGCCGATCGAATTCGCCGACGGCCTCAAGGGCGGCCTGCTGATCGCGCACGGCATGATCGACGACAACGTGCTGTTCCAGGATTCGGTGCGCCTGTACCAGCGCCTCGTCGAACTGCGCAAGGACGATTTCGAACTGGCCGGCTACCCGCTCGAACGCCACGGCTTCGTGCACCCCGATGCGTGGTACGACGAATACCGGCGCATCCATCGGCTGTTCGAACGCGTGTTGAAGCCGTAGGGAGCGTCTGCACAGGCAGCTTCGCGGCTGGAGCATGAGTCCGGCATGGCCCCTCACCCGCCTGCCGGCACCCTCTCCCCGTCGGCGACGGGGCGAGGGATTCGCTCGGGTCGGCCTGATCCGAGATCGTTCAAGCTGTGGGAGCGGCTTCAGCCGCGATCTTTTTCACTCTTGCGACCGTCCCCGATCGAAGCATCGCGACTGGCTTTCAACAGCCGCAGGGCTGGTCAGCCGCTCCCACAGCAGCCGTGCGAGCCCGCCCGAAATCGGTGGAAGCGGCTTCAGCCGCGATCTGTTCCGGTCGCACGCCGACCCAAACCCAATGCATCGTGACGAAGTCGCTCCCACAAGACTGCGCGAGCCCACCCGAATTCTGTGGGAGCGGCTTCAGCCGCGATAACTTTGCGCAAGATCGAAGCCGGCACCGGCACCCGACTGCGCGCGCCCGTTCGCGTCGCGTGAGGAATCGCTCCCGCCCGCGAATCACCTCCCGGCATGGCCACCGTCCGCCATGAACCGGGACATCGCATGGAACACACCACCGCCACCGACCGCCTGCACGGCCTCGACGCCGTGCGCGGTTTCGCCCTGCTGCTCGGCGTCGCGCTGCACGCGGCGATGAGCTGGATTCCGGGCGCCGAGTACTTCTGGGTCACCGCCGACACCGGCCCGTCGACCGCGCTCGCCGTGCTGTTCCACTGGGTGCACTCGTTCCGCATGACGCTGTTCTTCGTGCTGGCCGGCTACTTCGGCCGCCTGCTGCTGGTGCGTCGCGGCACGCGCGGCTTCGTCGTCGATCGCTTCCGGCGCATCGTGCTGCCGGCGGTGAGCCTGTGGTTCCCGATCCTGATGGCGATCGTCGCCGTGCTGACGTGGAACGCGTGGCTGAAGAACGGCGGCGCGCTGCCCGATGCGCCACCGCCACCGCTGACCGTCGACACGTTTCCGCTGACCCACTTGTGGTTCCTCTACCTGCTCACGTTCTTCTATGCCGGCGTGCTCGCCGTGCGTGCCGGCTTCATGGCCATCGATCGCGATGGGAATGGCCAGCGCGTCGTCGATGCGCTGCTGCGTCGCGCGCTGCCGTTCACGCCGGTCCTCGCCGCGCTCGTGCTGGCCGGCGTGCTGATGTCGTTGCCGACCTGGTGGGCCTGGTTCGGCATCCCGACGCCCGACACCGGCCTCGTCCCGAACCGCGCAGCGCTCGTCGCCTATGGCCTCGCCTTCGGCTTCGGCTGGCTGCTGCAGCGGCAACCCGACGTGCTCGGCGTCCTGCGCCGATCCTGGCCGATCCATCTCGGCATCGCGGTGGCGGCGAGCGGTGCCTGTCTTGCCATGACCGGGCTCGTGCCGTCGGCCGCCCCGGCCGGCAACACGCTGGCCGATTGGACAACCGCCTTCCTGTATCCGCTCGCCGGCTGGTCGTGGTCGTTCGCGATCATCGGCCTCGCCCTGCGCTTCCTGTCGGCGCCAAGCGCCGCGCGGCGCTGGCTCGCCGATTCGAGCTACTGGGTCTACCTCGTCCACGTCCCCGTCGTGATGGCCCTGCAGGTCGCCGCGACGCAGGTCGATGCGCCGTGGTGGATCGAGTACCCGCTCGTGCTCGCCGTCGCGACGGTGCTGCTGCTCGGGTCGTACCAGCTCATCGTCCGCCACACCTGGATCGGCGCGGCCTTGAACGGACGACACATGCCACGCGCGTTGCCGACGCAGGCCGAACCGGCGGCCGTTCGCGTGCCGTGATCGCCGCGCCGCGCCGCGGCCACTCGGGCGCAAGGGAAACTCGGATCAACCTCGATCGCGGCTGGCTTTCAACAGCCGCAGGGCTGGTCAGCCGCTCCCCCAAAATCAATATTCTTGTGGGAGCAACTGTCTGTGGGAGCGGCTTCAGCCGCGATCTTTTTCACTCTTGCGACCGTCCCCGATCGAAGCATCGCGACTGGCTTCCAACAGCCGCAGGGCTGGTCAGTCGCTCCCACAGGCTCCGCTCAAGGTACTAGCCCTGCTGTGGGAGCGGCTTCAGCCGCTATGCCCCAATTTCAGACCTTTCCAGGCGCCCTCAGCGCATGCCAAGCGCCGTCGCCGTGCGTTCGGCGTCGACGCGCCAGATCTGGGTCGGCAGATAGGCCTCGCGCAGCACGGGCAGTGCGTCGGCGAGCCGATTGCGCGCCTCGTCGACGCGGCCCTGGCGACGCAGGACTTCGGCCTGCTCGCTGTGCACCGTGGCGAGATCGACCGGGGGCGCGCCGCTCGCCTCGAACACGGCGAGTGCATCCGCGGACTCGCGTGCGGCGAGATCGAAGTCACCCTGCATGAGCGCGAGCGCCGCGCGCAGGCGATGGACCTGGCCGAAGATGCGGTGTCCGGGCGGCACGACGCGCGACCACGCCGCGCGCGCCTCGTCGAGCAGGCCGAGCGCGCCCTCGACATGGCCGGCACGACGCTCGGCCAGCACGAGCTGCCAGGTCACCATCGCGTACTCGAACGACTCCACGCCGTCGATGCGTTTCGCGCGTTCGCGCAGGTCCTCGAGCATCGCGATCGCGCGATCGGCGTCGCCGACCATCGCCCGCGTGCGTGCCTCGTTGCGCGCGACACGACGGCGGATGTCGCTGTCGGCGTCGAAGTCGCCGCGCTCGAGCGCCTGGCGTGACAGCGCGTGGTGGCGCATGGCCTGTTCGTAGTCGCCGGCATCTTCCAGTGAGCTGGCCAGGTTGCTGTGGATCACGGCCTGGTTGAACGGGCCTTCGCTGTCCGGCGCCGGCATCTGTTGCAGGATCGCGGCCGCCTCGCGGAAGCGGCCCATGTCCTTCAGCGCGAGGGCGAGATCGTTGTGGAGCTGCATCATCGACAGGCCACCGGCGCCGGTCACCGCGCGCTGGCGCTCGATCAGGTCGCGCAGGATCGCCTCGGCCTGCGCGGCGCGGCCGCAGGCGCGATGCGCCGCCGCCTGTTCGCGCATCAGCAGCAGGCGATCGG
>JAFLDX010000106.1 GCA_017302215.1 Lysobacterales bacterium | reverse complement strand
GGCGCCGCACCGACGCCGATGCCGGCGCCGATGGGCGCGAGCCGCGCGCGCGATGGCGACTACGCGCGCCTGCTGGCCGCGCTTGGCCACCAACCGGAAGCGCTCGACGTCCTCGCCGAGCGGACCGGTCTCGCGATCACCGCGCTGTCATCGATGCTGCTCGTGCTCGAGCTCGACGGCGAGGTCAGGGCCGAGCGCGGAGGCCGCTACGCACGCATCCGGGCCGTCTGAGCGCGTTCACCGGCGCCGCGCCCCGGCCGGGTCGGCCGACACCGATGCGATCGCCACGATCCGCTATAGTCCGCGCCCCTGCGCTTGACAGTCGGCAAAGGCCTGTGTCTTGCTGAAAGAGTCGACGCCACATTTCCAATCCTGACCGGTTGCCTTCGCGGCGCCCAGCATCGAAGGCAAGGACCGCACCATGGCCAAGAACCTCCTCATCGTCGAGTCGCCGGCCAAGGCCAAGACGATCAACAAGTACCTCGGCAAGGATTTCCAGGTCCTCGCCTCGTACGGCCACGTGCGCGATCTCGTGCCGAAGGAAGGCGCGGTCGACCCCGACCAGCACTTCCGCATGAACTACGAAGTCATCGACCGCAACGAAAAGCACGTCGACGCGATCGCGAGGGCGGCCAAGACCGCCGAAGCGCTGTATCTGGCCACCGACCTCGACCGCGAAGGCGAAGCCATCTCGTGGCACATCGCCGAGATCCTGCGCCAGCGCAAGCTGCTCGACGGCAAGCAGGTGCACCGCGTGGTGTTCAGCGAGATCACGCCGCGCGCGATCAAGGACGCCGTGGCCAATCCGCGTGGCCTGTCGATGGACCTGGTCAACGCCCAGCAGGCGCGGCGTGCGCTCGACTACCTGGTCGGCTTCAACCTCTCGCCGGTGCTCTGGCGCAAGGTGCAGCGCGGCCTCTCGGCGGGACGCGTGCAGTCGCCGGCGTTGCGCATGATCGTCGAGCGCGAGGAGGAGATCGAGGCGTTCAAGGCCCGCGAGTACTGGACGATCGAGGCCGACTGCGCGCATCCGGACCAGCGCTTCAACGCGCGCCTGACGCGACTGCGCGGCAAGAAGTTCGAGCAGTTCGACATCGGCAACGCCGGCGACGCCGAAGCGGCGCGCAGCGCGCTCGAGAAGGCCGCGCTCGGTCGCCTCGTCGTCGCCAACATCGAATCGAAGGAGCGCAAGCGCCGCCCGGCGCCGCCTTTCACGACCTCGACGCTGCAGCAGGAAGCCGCGCGCAAGCTCGGCTTCTCGACGAGCCGCACGATGAAGGTCGCCCAGGGTCTCTACGAGGGCGTCGCGCTCGGCGACGGCGAGGTGGTCGGCCTGATCACCTACATGCGCACCGATGCGGTATCGCTCTCGAGCGAGGCGATCCACGAGTTGCGCGAGGTGATCGCCGCCGATTTCGGTGGCAAGGCGCTGCCGGAGGCACCGCACTACTACCGCAACAAGTCGAAGAACGCGCAGGAAGCGCACGAAGCGATCCGCCCGACCGCTGCGAAACTGCGCCCGCGCGAGGTGGCCGCGTTCCTCAGCGACGAACAACGCAAGCTCTACGAACTGATCTGGAAGCGTACGGTCGCCTGCCAGATGCAGCACGCGACCCTCAACACGGTCAGCGTCGACCTGGATCCCGGCATGGATTCGATGTTCCGCGCGAGCGGCACGACCGTGGTCGACGCCGGATTCCTCGCCGTGTACGAGGAGGGTCGCGACCAGAAGAACGTCGAGGACGACGACGATGGCCGCAAGCTGCCGGCGATGACGATCGGCGAAGCCGTGCCGCTGGCCGCGATCGTCGCCGACCAGCATTTCACCGAACCGCCGCCGCGCTACTCCGAAGCAAGCCTGGTCAAGGCACTCGAGGAGTACGGCATCGGTCGTCCGTCGACGTATGCGAGCATCATCCAGGTCCTGCTGAACCGCGACTACGTGATCCTCGACGCGCGCCGCTTCCGCCCGACCGACGTCGGCCGCGCGGTCGGCAAGTTCCTCTCCGGCCATTTCTCGCAGTACGTCGACTACGACTTCACGGCGAGACTCGAGGACGAGCTCGACGCGGTCAGTCGCGGCGAAGAGGAGTGGGTCCCGCTGCTCGAGAAGTTCTGGAAGCCGTTCAAGGCCACGGTCGACGACAAGAGCGAAACCGTCGACCGCTCTGAAGCAACCGGCGCGCGCGAACTCGGCACCGACCCGAAGAGCGGCAAACCCGTGCAGGTGCGCCTCGGCCGTTATGGGCCCTTCGCCCAGATCGGCACGAAGGACGACGAGGACAAGCCGCGCTTCGCCAGCCTTCGCGCCGGCCAGAGCATGCACACGATCACGCTCGAGGACGCGCTCGAGCTGTTCAAGCTGCCGCGCGCGCTCGGCCTCGACGAAGCGGGCGAGGAAGTCACGGTCGGCGTCGGCCGGTTCGGCCCGTTCGTCAAGATCGGCACGACTTACGCCTCGCTCGGCAAGGACGATGACCCTTACACGATCGAACTGCCGCGTGCGCTCGAGCTCGTGCGCGAGAAGGCCGAACTGATCGCCAACCGCACGATCACGGATTTCGGCAATGGCATCCAGGTGCTCAATGGCCGTTACGGCCCGTACATCACCGACGGCAGCAAGAACGCACGGATCCCGAAGGACAAGGAGCCGCGTGCGCTGACCGAGGCCGAATGCGTCGAGCTGCTCGCGGCGACGCCGAACCGACCCAAGCGTGGCGGCGGCCGCTTCGGCAAGGCCAAGCCGGCGAAGGAAGCCGCGCCGAAGCCCGTGGCCAGGAAGGCTGCCGTGAAGAAAGTCGCGGCGAAGAAACCCGCGGCGAGGAAGGGTGCCGTCAAGAAGGCAGCGGCGAAGAAGCCGGCAGCAGCCAAGACGCCGGCGAAGAAAGCCGTCGTCAAACGCGCCGTCGCCGGCAACTCCTGATGGACGCGGGAATCTCAGCCGCGGTCGCCGCACTGCGTGGCGGCGGCGTCGTTGCCTATCCGACCGAGGCGGTCTGGGGACTTGGATGCGACCCGCACGACGAAGCGGCGGTTCGCGAGCTGTTCCGTCTCAAGCAACGCCCCGCAGGCGTCGGCGTGCTGCTCATCGGCTCGAGCTTCGCGCAGCTGAGCGGCTATGTCGGCACCCTCCCCGAAGCGGCGCTCGAGCGCACGCGCGCGTCATGGCCCGGCGCTTCGACCTGGGTCTTTCCGGCCAGCGCACGCGTTCCGCGCTGGATCCGCGGCGATCACGCCGGCGTTGCCCTGCGCGTCACGGCGCATCCGGTCGCCGCGGCCCTCTGCGAGGCATTCGGCGGCGCGCTCGTCTCGACCAGCGCCAACCGGCACGGCGAACCCCCGATGCGCGATGCGGCTGATGTGCGCGCCGCCTTCGGTGCGGAACTGGCCGCTGTGGTCGATGGAGCACTCGGTGGTCTCGACCGTCCGACGCCGATCCGCGATGCCCTGAGCGGCGAAACCCTGCGCGCGTAGGAGATCGATCAGTGTCGCTGACAGCCACGATGGATCCCGCGGCAGCCACTTCGACCGGCGCTTCGTCGCCGCTGGGCGCCACTGACCGAGAGCGCGTGGTCGCTTGGCGCGGCAACCGGCCGATCACCCTCGCCGGCTTCGTCGCCGACGTGCGAGCGATCGCTGCGGCACTCCCGGCAAGCGGTAGCGCGATCAACCTTTGCGAAGACCGCTACGCCTTCATCGCGAGCTTCTGCGCGGTCGGCGCGCGCGGACAGACCACCTTGCTGCCGCCGTCGCGAACCCGCGATGCAGTCGATTGTGCGCTCGCGGCCCACCCCGGATCGTACGTGCTCACCGACACCGCACTCGATCCGTCTCCCGAGCCGCTCGTCCGCCTGCCCGTGTTGCGTTCCATTCCGGCCGGGTGCGACGACTTCGTGACGTTCGATCCCGCCACGGTCGTCGCGATCGGATTCACCTCGGGCAGCACCGGCCAGCCCAAGGCGAACGCCAAGACCTGGCTCAACTTCGATGTCGGCTCGCGCCTCAATGCCGATGTGCTGGTGCCGGTGCTCGGCCTCGCCGACGGGTCGCCCGCCAGCATCGTCGCCACCGTGCCGCCGCAACACATGTACGGAATGGAGATGTCGGTCCTGCTGCCGCTGTTCGGTCCGTTCGCCGTGCATGCCGGCAAGCCGTTCTTCGCGGCGGACATCGCGACCGCTCTGGCCGAGGTTCCGGCGCCGCGCATGCTCGTGACGACGCCGGTGCACCTGCGCGCCATCCTCGCGGACAGGGTCCAGCTTCCGCCGGTGGCGGCGATCGTGTCGGCAACCGCGCCGCTCCCGCAGGGGCTCGCGGTCGCCGCGGAGGCGCGCTTCGGCGCACCGCTCATCGAGCTGTTCGGTTCGACCGAGACCTGCGTGATCGCGCATCGTCGCGCAGCAGTCGATTCGGCGTGGCGGTTGCATCCCGGCGTGCGCCTGCGTCCGCAACCCGACGGCACGCTGGTCGAGGCAAGCCATCTTTCGCAGCCGGTGCTATTGCAGGATCTCGTCGAACTGCTGCCGGATGCGCGCTTCATCCTGCGCGGCCGCAATGCCGACCTGCTCGAGATCGCGGGCAAGCGCGCGTCATTGAGTGACCTGACGCGACGACTGCTCGCGCTCGACGGCGTCGTCGATGCGGTCGTGTTCCAGCTCGACGACGTCGACGCGCGCGGGATCCAGCGCGTCGCGGCCCTCGCGGTCGCGCCGACTCGCGATCCGGCGGAGCTGCTGGCCGCCTTGCGCGACCAGATCGACCCCGTGTTCCTGCCGCGCCCGCTGCGTCGGGTCGACCGGCTGCCACGCAACGAGACGGGCAAGCTGCCGCGCAGCGAGCTGCTGGCGGCGCTCGCCGCGGCCGCGCGCTGAAACGACACGCCGGCACGCCGGCGATGCCGCGCTCGCATTCAAGACCTTGAAAATAAAAGCCCCGAGGGCCAGGGGGAGCCCTCGGGGCGGGGTCGAAAACCGGTCTGGGGAGGGACCGATTCCCTTGGGGTCCAACCAGGGAGGTGGGTGGACCCGCGGGCGCCGTTGCGTGCACCCGACGAATGAGACGCGGGTCGGCGCGGAAAAGTTTCGCGGGTTCGATCCCAGCCGCGGTCCGGTTTATCCGGTGTTCACCTTGAGGGCATGGATCGTCTCAGTGCGCCTCGTCCCAGTTGGCGCCGACGCCGATGTCGACGACGAGCGGAACGGCCAGTTCGGCCGCCGCGGCCATGCGCTCGCCGATGCCTGCCCGGATCTCGTCGACATGATCGGCGTGGACCTCGAAGACGAGTTCGTCGTGGACCTGCATCAGCATGCGCGCGCGATCCTGGCGACCGAGCAGCCATGTATCGACCGCAATCATCGCGCGCTTGATGATGTCGGCGGCGGTGCCCTGCATCGGTGCATTGATCGCCGCTCGCTCGGCCCCCGCGCGCTGCGCTGCATTGCGCGAATGAATGTAGTCGAGATGCAGCCGGCGGCCGAACACGGTTTCGACGTAGCCGTCTCGATGTGCCTGCTCGCGCACGCGGTCCATGAACTCACGCACGCCGGGGTAGCGCTGGAAATAGCGTGCGATATAGTCCTGCGCCTCGCCACGGCCGATGTCGAGCTGACGCGCCAGCCCGAACGCACCCATGCCGTACATGAGGCCGAAGTTGATCGCCTTGGCGGCGCGGCGCTGGCTCGCGTCGACCTGATCGAGCGGCACGCCGAATACTTCGGCGGCAGTGGCGCGATGGACGTCCTGGTTGCCGTGGAACGCGGCCAGCAGGCTCGCGTCGCCGGACAGGTGGGCCATGATGCGCAGCTCGATCTGCGAATAGTCGGCGGCGAGCACGCGCCAGCCCTCCGGTGCAACGAAGGCGCGACGGATGCGCCGCCCCTCCTCCGTGCGTACCGGGATGTTCTGCAGGTTCGGATCGGTCGATGACAGGCGGCCGGTCGCGGCCGTCGCCTGGTGATAGCTCGTGTGTACGCGGCCGGTCGCCGGGTTGACGATCTCGGCGAGTTTCTCGGTGTAGGTCGAGCGCAGTTTGGCGAGTCCGCGGTACTCGAGGATGACGCGCGGCAACTCGTGATCGCCCGCGATGGCCTCGAGCGCCTCTTCGTTCGTCGATGGCTGCCCTGTCGGCGTCTTGAGCACGGCCTGCAGGCCGAGTTCGTCGAACAACAGGGCCTGCAGCTGTTTCGGCGAGTCGAGACTGAACGAATGGCCGGCGAGCTGGTGGGCCCGCAGGGTCAGTTCGTGCATGCGCAACGCCAGTTCATGGCTCTGCACGCGCAGGGCGCGCGAATCGACGAGCACCCCGCATTGCTCCATGCGCGCGAGCACCGGCACCAGCGGGATTTCGATCTGCGCGTAGACCCGGCTGGGGCCCGGTTCGGCGAGCAGGCGCGGATGCAGCACCTCGTGCAGGCGCAGGGTGATGTCGGCGTCCTCGGCCGCATAGCGCGTGGCCGTGTCGAGGTCGACCTGCGAGAACGGGATCTGCTTCGAACCCTTGCCGGCCACGTCTTCGTAGTGGATCGTGTCGTAACCGAGGTGGCGCTTCGCGAGGGTGTCCATGTCGTGGCGCGAAGCGGTCGAGTTCAACACGTACGATTCGAGCATCGTGTCCTGGACGACGCCACGCATCGTGATGCCGGCGCGCGAGAACACATTGAGGTCGTACTTGAGATGCTGGCCGAGTTTTGGCCGCGAGGCATCCTCGAGCAGCGGTCGCAGCGCGTCGAGGACGTAGGCGCGATCGAGCTGGGTGGGCGCGCCGGGATAGTCGTGGCCGACCGGCACGTAGGCCGCCGTGCCGGCCTCGACCGCGAACGAGATGCCGACGATCTCCGCACGCATCGGATCGAGTGCGGTCGTTTCGGTATCGATGCACACGAGCGGCGCCGTTCGCAGGCGGTCAAGCCAGTACTCGAAGCGGGCGCGATCGACGACCTGCTCATAGGTGCCCGGTCCGGCGTGCGTGCCCAGTACGGGTGCCGGCGCCGCTTCACCCGGCGCGCTGACGGAGATGCGCGCCTCGGGAATTGCGCTGTCTTCGCGATCGAATTCCTTGAGCGCGGCATTGAACTCGTAGCGTCGATACAGCCTGCGCAGTGAATCGACATCGCGAGGCTTCAGTGCGAGATCGGCCGGCCCGACTTCGAGGGCGACGTCGGTCTTGATCGTGACGAGTTCGCGCGACAACGGCAGGTGGCCGAGTGCCGCACGCAGGTTCTCGCCGATCTTCCCGCCGACCGCCGTCGCCGAAGCGATCACGCCGTCGAGCGAACCGTACTCGGCGAGCCATTTCGCTGCCGTCTTCGGCCCGCACTTGTCGACGCCAGGCACGTTGTCGATCGAGTCGCCGGTCAGGGCCAGGAAATCGACGATGCGCTCCGGAGGCACGCCGAACTTCGCGATGACCGCTTCACGGTCGGTCACCGTGTTCGTCATCGTGTTGACCAGCGAAATGCCCCCGCCGACCAGTTGGGCGAAATCCTTGTCGCCGGTCGAGATGAGAACGTCGATCCCCGAGCGGGCTGCCTGCAGGGCAAGCGTGCCGATCACATCATCCGCCTCGACGCCCTCGACGCGCAGGATCGGGAAGCCGAGTGCACCGACGATCTCCAGCATCGGCTCGACCTGGGCCTTCAGCTCGTCGGGCGTCGCAGAACGCGTCGCCTTGTAGGCCGGGTACATGGCGTCGCGGAATGTCGGCCCCGGCGCATCGACGACGAAAGCCGCGTAGGCGGGCCCCTCCTTCAAGGTCGAACGCAACATGTTGACCACGCCGAACAGCGCGCCGGTCGGCTCGCCGGCCGCATTCGTCAGCGGGGGCAAGGCGTGATAGGCGCGAAACAGGTAGGAAGAACCGTCGATGAGGACGAGGCGCGGACGTGACGACATGGCGGGCCTGCACGGCGACGGGCGCGCAGCTTCGCGCGGGTCCGCCGTCATTGCAACGTCAGCACCCCTGCGGCGGCGGGTTGAGCGTGCACAGATCGAGGTTGAGCAGGGTGTCCTCCATCGGATTGCGGAATATCACGTCCGCATTGACGAACACCGGCACCTGCGGGTACCCGACCACACCGACGTCGGGATTCACGCGCCAGGCAATCGCCTGATTGCCCGCCTGGACCTGCGTTGCGCGCACCGGGATGAGTATCTCGAGCCAGAATCCCATCGCCATTCCCCAGGCGCCGCTGTTGCCCAGCCCGCCGCGCAAGGGTCGCACCGCCAACCCTTGCAGCCCTTGCGGGAAGGTCGTCGGGCAGCCGTAGTCGGGATCGGCATTCATGTCGTGCAGGCGGTTGGGATTGGGCAGGATCCCGTAACAGAACGTCGGGTTCTCTGCCGACACGGCGGTCTGCATGCCGGGCGGCAGGATGAGTTCGATCCCGACGGCACTGCCGGTGCACGGATTGCCGGGATGGCCCAATACCAGGTGCGCGTAGAACACTTCGCCGACAGCCGGCGTGAAATTGGGCGGCGGATAGCTGAAGCCCGAGTATCCCATCACGCGGTTGGCGAAGATCGGCGGATCGCTGAGGCAGTACTGCACCGTTCCGATGGGGGTGATCGAACCGTTGTACCAGGGCGTCACCACGTCGGCCCCCGGCAGCGTCATTGGCACGAGGTTGCTGTTCGAGAAGGGAGTCTGGGCAGATGCAGCAGTGCACAGTGCGAGCGTGAACCACGCCGCAGACTGGTGGATGCGACGAGAACGTAAGATCATTGGACGGATACTCGGGACAGGTCGATGGCCTATACGCGAGCACGGCTCGAAAACCCCAACGGTCGCCGGACGTGAGCAAGGGCGTCGGCGACCACGATGTCACCCGGCTCATCGAAGCCTGGCGCGGTGGCGACGATGGGGCGCGCGAACAACTCATCGATCGTGTCTACGTCAACGTCCGCGCCATTGCGGCGCAATCGCTGCGGCGCATGCCGAACGCCACGTTGAGCGCAACCGATCTCGCTCACGAAGCGCTGATCCGGATGCTCGGCGCGAGTGCCGATTGGGAGAACCGCAAGCACTTTTTCCATGTCGCCGCCCAGGCAACGCGGCAGGTTCTCGTCGACGCGGCACGCCGGCGACTGAGTGACAAGCGCGGTGGCGGGGCCGAGCGCATCGTCCTCGACGACGTCCTCGGCCTTTCATCCGGCGACAGCGACGCCGAGCTGCTGCGCATCGACGATGCATTGAGGGACCTTGCGAGCGCCGACGTGCGTCGCGCCAGGATGATCGAACTCGTGTATTTCGGCGGACTCAGTCGCGCCGAAGTAGCGGAGACCCTCTCGGTTTCGGAGGGAACCGTCGATCGCGACCTGCGTCTGGCGCGGGCCTGGTTGAAGGCGGCGCTGGAGGCGTGAACTACCGTCCGATCGGATCGATCGCGTATGCTGGTCGCCGACATCGCGACATCATCGACTCGATGATCGGCCAGACTGCTCCCGGTCAACGTGCGGTCATGACGTCCGACGTAGCCTGCGCCTTTCCATGGAGCACGATCATGAATCGTTCGACGCCGATGCTTCTTGCGCTCCTCGTGACGGGATCCGCGACGGTGCTTGCGCAAGCGCCACGGCAGGATGTGCCGCGGACACCCGAGAAGTCCGGCTTGCCCCCGCCCGCGATCAATGACAAGGGCGTCTCCGAGCCAGTGGACGCCCGAGCGGATGCGGACGGAGCGATCGAGCCGGCCATGCCGGATACGCGTCCGGTGCGCGACAAGGCTTCCCGCGACCGCGACGACCAGATTGCGGCGATTCGTTCTCAGAGCGATGCGGTTACACGTCGACAGGAGGGCGACGATACCGTCGAGGAATATCGCGAGAAAGGTCGCCTGCGCATGATCCGCATCCTGCCGCGCAGCGGACCGGAGCAGTTCTACATCGACAGCAACGACGACGGGCGCCTCGATCGCGATCCACGCGACGGACCGGTGTCGCCCGTGTACTTCACGATCTATCGATGGAACTGATCCCGCATCCCGTTCAGATCCAGTCCCTCGGTACCAGATACTCGGCAAGTCGGGCTTCGCTGCTGCCAGCGGGCGGCGTATAGGCGTACTCGAACCTCAGTCGGGGTGGCAGGCTCATCAGGATCGACTCGGTTCGTCCACCGGATTGCAGGCCGAACAGTGTTCCACGGTCGTACACGAGGTTGAACTCGACGTACCGGCCACGTCGGTAGAGCTGGAATTCGCGTTGTTCCGCGGTGTACGGCGTGGTCTTGCGTCGCTCGACGATCGGCAGGTAGGCGTCGAGGAAGCCGTTTCCGACCGCCTGCATGAACGCGAAGCAGCGTTCGAATCCACCCTCGTCGACATCGTCGAAGAACAAGCCGCCGACGCCGCGCGTCTCATTGCGGTGCCTGATGAAGAAATACTCGTCGCACCAGCGCTTGTATCGAGGATAGAGGTCGTCACCGAACGGCGCGCACACGTCGCGGGCGACCCTGTGCCAACACTCGATATCGCGGTCGTAGGGATAGAAAGGTGTCAGGTCGAAACCTCCACCGAACCACCAGACGGGGTGGCCGCCGTCCGTCCTCGCCTCGAAGTACCGCACGTTCATGTGCGTGGTCGGGACGTGCGGATTCAATGGATGAAACACCAGCGAGACTCCAAGGGCGTTCCACGCATGACCGGCAATCGCGGGGCGGTGGGTCGAGGCGCTCGGCGGCAGGCGGTTGCCGGACACCCGCGAGTAGCCGATGCCAGCCTGCTCGAAGACGCGTCCGTCGCTGAGGATCCGAGTACGCCCGCCGCCACCTTCGCCGCGTTGCCAGAGGTCTTCGCGAAAGCGGGCGCTTCCGTCGGTGGCTTCGATGCTTGCGCAGATCCGATCCTGCAGATCGGCCAGGAATTCGCCGACGCGGTCGATCTGGCTTGGTGCATTGTTACCCACGAATCACCTCGACGTCGGGGGAGCGCATTCGGAGCGAACACACGCTCGACGTTGCCGTGGTCGGCAATGCATGTGCCGTCGTTCGCCCAAAGAAAAGCCCCCGCTCCAGAGGAGCGGGGGCTGTGTAGAAGATGCTCAGCGGTGACCTACTCTTGCATGGCTTGAGCCACACTACCATGGGCGCAACTGCGTTTCACTTCCGA
>JAFLDX010000105.1 GCA_017302215.1 Lysobacterales bacterium | reverse complement strand
GGCCGACCAGCGGCATGCGCAGGAGCCAGCCGTGCCAGCGCCGCAAGACGTCTTCCCGGCGCAGCGCGAGTCGCGCGCCGACGATACCGGCGATGATCGCGACGACGAACAGCCAGCCCCAGTCGCGCAACAGGGCCGATATCGCCATCAGTGCACGCGTCGCCAGCGGCAAGGTCTGCTGCATGTTCTGGAACACGCCGACGATCTGCGGCACGACCCAGGCGAGCAGGCCGGCGACGACCGCGATCGCGACGACGGTCAGCAGCAACGGATAGGTCAATGCCGCGAGAAGTTTCTGGCGCAGGGCATCGCGCGCTTCGGCGTAGTCGGCGAGGCGCGCGAGCACGGTATCGAGATGCCCCGACTGTTCGCCCGCGGCGACCGTGGCGCGGAATATCTCGGGAAAGCTGTCGGGGAATGCGGCCATCGCCTGGGCGAGGCCGGCGCCCTCCATGACGCGCGCGCGCAAGGCAAGGGTCAGGGCGCGCTGGCGCTCGTTGTCGTCCTGTTCGGCCAGTGCGCCGAGCGCTTCGTCGATCGGAAGGCCGGCGCCGACCAGGGTCGCGAGCTGGCGCGTGAGCACGGCGAGCAACGCGTTGGAGACGCCGCTGCGCCGGAAACGCCGGTGCTGCCCCGCGCCGTCGCCGACCTCCTCGACGAGAAGTGGATTGAGCCCGCGTTCGCGCAGGCTGCCGCGCACCGCTCGCGCGGTATCGCCTTGCAGGACGCCGCGCAGGGTCTTGCCACTGCTGTCGAGAGCCTGGTATGCGAAGGCCGGCACGGGACCTTCTCCTGTACGACGGAACGAGGGGGCATTGTCGCCGGAATGCGTGCGTGCGTGCGGATCAGCCGTACAGGATCACGGCGAGCGTGATGAGCCAGCCGATCGTCGCGGCGAGCAGGAACGGGTCGCGCACGGCGAGGCGGCTCGGATCGCCGCCTGCGGCATGACGGAACACGAGCAGGAGGTAGCGCATGATTCCGAGTGCGACCCAGGGAGTCGAGTACACCAGGGCGTGCTGACCGTGCCGCGCGATGACCTCGGGTGACAGCGTGTAGAACACGTAGGCCGCCAGCACCGCACCGGCGAGCACGGCAAGGACGCGCTCGATCGCCACCGTGGAATAGCCGGTCGTGGCGCGCGCCGCCGGGTCGCCGACGTGCACGAGGTCGCCATGGCGCTTGCCGAGGGCCAGCATCAGCGCGAGCAGGAATCCCATGGCCAGGATCCACGGCGTCAGTGGCACGTCGGCGGCGAAGCCACCCGCGAGGATGCGCAGGGCGAATCCGCTCGCGACGAGAATCACGTCGAGCCAGGCAACGCGCTTGAGGCCGAGCGAATAGCCGGTCTGCAGCACGAGGTAGGCGCCTATGATCGCAGTCACGCCGGCGCGCGCCGCGGCGCCGATCGCGAGCGCGAGCGCGAGCACCGCCAGAAGGGCGGCGAAAAGGCAGGCCGATCGCACCGACAAGGCGCCGCGCGCGAGCGGGCGCGAGGCCTTGTCCGGATGCAGGCGGTCGCGGGCGACGTCGCGCGCGTCGTTGAAAGCGTACACGGCCGACGATGCCAGGCAGAACGCGAACGTCGCGAGCAATGCGCCGCGCAAGGCGCTCGCCGACAGCAGGGCGTGCCCGAAGAACAGCGGCAGCAGCACGAAGCCGTTCTTGACCCACTGCGCGGGCCGGGCCAGTTCGACGAAGGCGAGCACCCGGCTCATCGGTCAGTCGAGGGCTGCGAGCGGACGGATCTCGTCGGTTTCGAAGCCCTGGTTCGAGATCGCGTCGCCCGGAGCGAGGGCCGGACGCGGCGCCTTGCGGATCGATGCGGACGCGGACTTCGCCTCGTCGTCCCGGGCGGACGTCGTGCGCGGGAATTCGATGCGCGCCGCGGCGTCTTCGCCACCGCTTGAGCTGCTGGCGAAGATGTGGACGCCGGCGATCGGCTGGGCGGTCGTGGCGCGAGGCAGCGGCAGACGGAACCGGTTTCCGGCAACCGCCACGTGCGCGCGCTGCACCGGCTGGCCCGACGCGTCGAGCCAGTCGACGAACACCTCGCCTTCGAACGCGTCCTGCGGCAGCGCGACGAAGACGCCGGGGTTCCAGCGATCATCGTCGAACACGACGTTCGCGGCCACGCGCGGGCGCTCGAGCACGACCGCCGGATCGCCGAGCAGGTTGTACATCTCGACCAGGGTGCGATCGTTGAGATCCTTCTTCGCGCGCACGATGGCCTCGCCGATGGTCGCACCGGGGGTCAGCAGCTCGGTGACGAGGCGCTTGCTGAACTCGGTCGACGGGGCATTGCGCCAGGAGGCGGCGAACACCGCGACGGCGCCCTTGTCGGCCTCGCGCAGGAAGCGTTCGCCGATCGAGTCCTCGGTCGGGTTGTCGAACGGCGCCGAGTAGCACGTCATCGACAGGATCATCGGCAGGCGACCGGAGTTGCTCAGCGCGCTGACGTCGTCGAGCGTGAACAGGTCGTGGTTCTTGCGGATGTCGGGAGGGCCGGTGCGCCAGATGTAGCGACCGCCATGGCCGACGAAATGGACGAGCAGCTGGCCGTCGTTGAGGCCCTGCTTGATCGCGCTCTGGTGGGCGAGGTTGTCGGCCTCGTCCTTGCTCGCATAGATCTTGCCGGCCACGAAGCCGTCGCGCGAGAGCGTGTCGGCGAGCTGGTCCGACGCCTGCTTGAAGTAGTCCGACTCGTCAGTGATGAACATGACGTCGCGACGCCATTGTCCCGGACGCGGCCTGGACATGTAGTCGATCGTCTTGTCGACGATCGCCTTGACCTCGGCCGGTTCGACGACCGGAAAGCGGCCGACTGCCACGACCGGGAAATAGTCGTCGCCGATCGTGCCGAACGGGTTGTCGCTGGCGGACTGGCCCTCCGGGGACGGGTACTGCCAGGTCGGGATCAGGTTGCGCCTGGCGAAGCCGAGCGACCCTTCCTTGTACTGCGTGGCCGGAATGCCGGCGAAATGCCCCGAGTAGGCGAGTTCGTGCATGTTGTTGGCGAACTTCGCATAGCGCAGGTCGTCGGCCTTGGTGTTGCGGATGTCGAAACTCGCGTCGCCGACCAACAGCAGGAAGCGTGGTTTCGGGGCGGGCCACGACGTGCGCGCGTGATCGACGAGATTGCGGATGGCCTGCGGATGCGGGATGCCGTCGTTGAACTCGTCGTATACGGAGTCGACATCGATCACGGCGACCTTCAACCCGCGCTGCTCGTGGAACCTCGCGAGCGGCATGATCGCCTCGCGCAACGAGGGATGGGTCACGATCAGGTAGTCGAATCCTTCGGTCGAGTCCTTCCAGCGACCGGGAGCCAGCGCGCGGACCAGCACCGGCGCGCCAAGGCGGCCTTCGACGGCCGGCGACAGTTCCACGCCGGTCGGCGCACCGGCAAAGCGCAGGCGACCGTCGCCGGTGCGCTCGGCAGGCCGCCGGATGCCGTCGTCGCCGAAGATCGCGAGATCTTCCTGGCCCCGCCACGCCGCGTCAAACGGCTTGCCGGCGTGCGTGGCGACTTCGAACGGCAGCAAGCCTGCGTCGAGGTCGCCGTCGATTCCGAAGCGGAACTCCGCCCAGTTGAACATCACGACGTCGACCAGCGGATTCTTGTCGTCCCATGGCGCATGCCGCTTGGGCACCGACAGCGAGATGACGTTTCCGCGCGGCTTGAACTGGCTCGCGGGCAGGGCCACGTCGTGGGTCTGCTCGGCACGCCCGGTCCATTCGAGCGGAAACGCCGGATGACCGTTCACGGACACCCTCACGACATGGTCGGCCGGCAATTTCCTGCCGGTATAGAGCGGTACCTGGGAAAGCCCGCGGAACGCCAGCTTCATGTAAACGTCGCCGCCGCCGCCGAGGTCGGGAAGATCGAATCCGAACTCCACCGGCGCGGCATCGGCATGGGTCAGCTTCGCCCACTGCCAGACGTCCGGCTCGTCGCCCGGCTTCTGCTGGTTCTGGTCGAGCCGGATCATGAGGTTTTCCTGCTCGTAGTGCAGGGTTCGCTCAAGCGAGGCGACCGCGCCGCCTTCCGGCCGCGCGTCGCTCACGCGCGCATGGGTTCCGGCCCCGACGCGCAGCAGATACACATTGTTGACGCTGTAGGCGTTGTAGCGCCCTTCCTTGCCGCGCAACGGATGGCCGACCCACTCGATGCGGTCGCCCGCGCCGAGGATTCCGTCACCGTCGTCGACCACGCGCAAAGGCACTTCGCGGCCCTGCGAACTGAGTCCGAGCCGGTCGACCGCGCACCCCGCCAGGGCCGGCTCGGCCGCCACGATGGCGGCGTAATCGAGGCCGTAGACTCCGCCGTGCTCAAGTTCGATGTGCAAGCCGCCGCCGCATGCGAAGGCGGTCGAGGAGACGAGGCAAAGGACCAGCCCGGTCAGCGCGAGAAAACTTCGGTCGATCATCAGGATGCGGTGTTCAGGAGGGGGCATCGCGCAGCCGAGCGGCGGACGCCCGCGCAGGTTAGCGATCAAGCTCATGTATCGCAAGGAAAAATCTCCGTCTGCGACGGTCCGGGCGTGGAGAGACAGCCACTTCGGATCGGCCGGCCCGCGGCGCGTGTGCGGAAAGCCACAATCCCTGCGCTCCCCCGAACGCGTGCCGTGACCGCGAAGGGATTGACAAGTTTCGCGCCAATCCACACTCTTAGCAGGTAAGGAAGTTGTTATTCATCGGGACTGGAAGCCTCCTCCGGCGCCATGCCGGCGTTTTGCTGTGTCAATCCGAACGAGATCTGCACTCGGCCTACAGCGAGCGTGCTGCGTCTTGCAAAGAACATACTTGGGGTGACCTTTCCATGATCAAGAAACTTCCTGTGACGATGGCGGCGCTGGCTCTGACGGCGACTGCTTTCACTTCGCAGTCCGCGCTCGCGGCGATCGTGTGCAATACGACCGCCATCACCATTCCGAACAACATCGACGGCGTTTACGTCAACTTCGTGACGAACGCGGCCGGCGTGCCTGCTCCGACCGGCTGGGATTTCAACCCGTACAACAACAATGCCGGCCTGCAGTTCTACGCCCCGGCTAACGGTGGCTATGTCGGTTCGCCGACGGGTGCCGCTGCAGGTGGCGATGCCTACGTGCTCGCGCCGGGCACCCCGATCGGTCCCTCGTCCGTGTTCTCGGGCGTGAACCAGGTCGATGCCACGGCGTTCCGCGACGGTGGCACGCTACTCGTCGGCCTGCGCTTCCCGAACGAGTCGAACGGCAACGCGATCCATTACGGCTGGGCGGAGCTGCAGACCACCGCCGGCACCGGCTTCCCGGCCACGATCAATCGCTATTGCTGGGAAAACGTCGCCGCTACGGCCATTCCGGCCGGTACCACGCCGGTCTCGCTGCAGAGCTACTCGGTCGACTGATCAAGGCAGGTTCCTGCGCGGCGCCCCAGCGGTTGCCACGCAGCGAGAAGACCAAGGCCGGCGGAGCATCCGCCGGCCTTTTCGTTTCCTGCGAGCATCCATCCGATGCTCGTGGTGCGCCGGAGTTCGAGCCCGACGCGCTCCGTCATGGGGATCGCGATGACCCTCCGAGCAATCCAATCCTTGCGGTGAAGGCCTGCGTGAGCGAACTCGCGTCTTGAAGAAACATCAATCACCTCGCGGGCGCGCAGCGAAGCCCGCAGCGGGCACGCAGCATTTCCCGCCCGCCGTGCAGCGCGCGTTGCGCGAACTGGATGGATCCCTTGAGCGCCGTGACTTCGTTGCGGCGCAACGCGCGATCGTCGTGCCGCTCGCGCATGCGCCCGCCGATCTCGGACTCGCGATCGCGATGGGTCGAATCCACCACGGTCTCGGCCGTGTCGCGGACGCCATCGGCGAGTTCGAGCGGGCAACCACCAGCGATGCGTGCCCGCCGGTCGCGTTCAAGTATCTCGCTCATGCCCAGGCCGACGCCGGGCGCGCCGACGAGGCCGTGGCATCCATGCGCCGTTTCGTCGAGGCTGACAGGTCAGCAGCCGCGTGGTTCGCGCTCGGGGCGCTCGGCGATCGCGTCGCCGATCACGACTTGGCCCTCGGCGCAGCTCGGGAATGCCTGAACCGTGCGCCATCGCACGATCGGGCCCGATTCCTCGCCGCGCGCAGCCTCACCATCCTCGGCCGACTCGACGCCGCGGCCGCCGAATACCGCGAACTGATCCGTGCGCGCAGCGACGTATCGAGTGCCTGGTTCGGCCTGCTCGACATGAAGACGGTCACGCTCGATCCGGCCGAGACGCAAGCACTTCGCTCCGACCTCGATCGCGCCGGCAACGATCCGATCGAGAAGGCGAAGTTGCAGTTCTCGCTCGGCCGTGCCCTCGAGCAGGCCGGCGCTTTCGATTCGTCGTTCGAGCTGCTGGTCGCGGCCAACGAGAACATGCGCCTTACCGCGCCGTGGAATGCCGCGCGAAACAGCGAACAGGTGGACCGCCTGCGCGAGGCGTTCGATGGACCGGTCCACGCTGCCACACCGGACCTCGGTGCCGAGGTGATCTTCATCGTCGGCCTGCCACGGTCCGGCTCGAGCCTGGTCGAGCAGATCCTCTCGAGCCACAGTCGCGTCGAAGGCGCCAACGAACTGAACGACATCGAGGCCGTGATCGCGCTCGAGTCGAGCCGCCGTGGTGCGGATTTCCCGTCCTGGGTCGGTTCGGCGTCGAGTGCGGACTGGACGCGCATGGGCCAGATGTACCTCGCGCGCACGGCACGGTGGCGAATCCGCAAACCCGTGTTCACCGACAAGACCCTCGAGAACTGGAAGTACGCCGGTGCCATCCGCGCGATGCTCCCCGCCAGCCGCATCGTCGACAGCCGCCGCGACGCGGTCGAAACCTGCCTTTCGTGCTTCAAGCAGCTGTTCGCGCCCGGTCTGGTCAACTACAGCTACTCGCTCGACGATCTTGCCGATTACTGGAAGGACTACGTTCGGCTGACCGCTGCCTGGCAGGCCAGGTTTGCAGGGTTTTACCGCATCCAGTCGTATGAAGCCCTCGTCGCGCATCCCGCCGGGGAGATCGCGGCCCTGCTCGATTTCTGCGGACTGCCGTTCGAGGAGGCCTGCCTTCGACCTCAGGAGAACCTGCGCGCCGTGCGCACCGCCAGCTCGGCCCAGGTCCGATCGCCGATGCGTCCGACCGCTCACGCGGCGTCGTACGCCGCGCGGCTCGACAGGCTGCGTCGCCGGCTCGACGTGTCGAATCAACAACACACCACGACGCGTTGGCCTGGGGACAGTCGGTTCACGGGCGGACAATGACCTTCCGGTGCCGGCGTCTCGGAATCGGCCATTGCTCCATGCCGGCATCGGCGTTATTGTCTTCCAACAGCGGGGGGCGTACGCGCCGTCGCCCTTGGCCGATTCCTTCATATCTTCTGACTTGCAGCGGCGCTACTACTTGGGGAATCGCATGCACAAGAATGTGTCCATGAAAATGAATCGCAAGCGCGCGGCAGGCAAGGCAGCGCTCGTTTCCATTGCCGTAGCGGCTTCGACTGCGCTTACGAGTGGCAGTGCCCTGGCCGCGGTCGTCTGTGGACCAGCCACCAACATCAGCATCCCGAACACGTTCGCCGGCGTCTATATCAATTTCGTCACCGGTGTGACCGCGACGACGACGGCCGGCGCTCCGGGTTGGGACTTCGGACCGTGGGGCAGCAGCAACACGCTGGCTTTCTTCTTCCCAAGCACACCGACCAACAGCCACGGCGCCGTGGCCTCGGCGACGACCGGGCCGTACCTCGTGCTCGCTCCGGGCACCCCGATCTCGGCGGCCTCCACGTACGCGGCGGTAACCGCCACGACGGCCACCGCCGCGCTGCAGGCCGGCGTAACCGGCGCACTGGTCGGGTTCCGCCTGTACAACGAGTCGACGTCGGCGATCAATTACGGCTGGGCCGAGTTCAACACGACCGCACCACTGGGCTTCCCGGCGACGATCACTCGCTACTGCTATCAGAACGACGGTACCGAGATCACCGCCGGCACGACCCCCGTTTCGTTGCAGAATTTCTCGGTCGACTGAATCCGGTTCGCGCGCCTCTCCGGGCGCACGCCGTTGCACGAAGGGCGGGCCCGCGGGCCTGCCCTTCGCTTTTTCGGGGTTTCGCCCGCGCCGCGAATCGATGGGACCGTTCGTCCTGATCGCGCCTTTCTCGACGCCCCACGTGCACGAAAACCGGCATGGGATGTGCTCGATGCGCAGCCGCAGCCATCCGCCATCGTGCCGTCGGGATATTGCCTGAGCACATTTTCGGCGCTAGGGTCAACGCGAGGCGGCGCAACTGTGTGCGCGGCCATTCATGCGGCAATCCAACCGTACGACTCCGAGTAAGGTCTCCATGGACACGAATCAGAAGCCGTTTCACGTTGTTCATCGGCGCGTCGCCAAGGCGGGCCTGCTCGCAGCGGTCGTGGCGGCATCCAGTGCAATGACCAGCGGCAGCGCGCTGGCCGCCATCGTCTGCAACGCCGGTACGGTGCCGATCGCGGTCCCCGCGACCACGGCGGGTGTCTATCTGAATCTCGTGACCGGAGCTTCGGGCACGGCGGCCGCCACGCCTGGCTGGGACGTGAATCCGTGGGGGGCGACGAACTTGGGATTCTTCGCCACCGCAGCCGCCGGAAACCGGTATGTCGGAACCGGCACCGTCGTCAGCGTGCTTGCCGCAGGAACGATGATCGACGCTTCATCGCCGCTGACGAATGCGGCGGCAAACGCCACAGGTGGCGGATTTCTTGCCGGTGTGACTGGCGGTTACCTCGGCGTGAGGTTCCTCGACCAGGCTTCGGCGGTCCGATACGGCTGGGTTTCCCTCAACACGACTGGCCCCAACGGCGTACCGGCGACCATCACGGGATACTGCTATCAAGACGATGGCACCGGAATCACGGCCGGCACCACCCCGGTCAGCCTGCAGAGTTTCGGGGTCGATTGACGCGTCGACGAACCTGCGCCCCCGAATGACGGGAATGTTCCGCGGAGCGGACACGGCGGAGTCGCCGCGTCCGCGCGCGCTGTCTACGCATGACGCCGAGTTGTCGATGGTTGCCGTCGGTCGCTGTCGGAGCCTTGGCTGCGGTCGAGCGCGCCTCTCGCCTTCCGTGGGATCAGCCTTCCAGCGCTGATCCCGCGTAGAACCGCTGCAACAGCTTGGCTACGGCGGGCATCTCGTCGTGCACGATCGTGGCATACGAGAACCAGGTTTCACTGATCACCGCGAAGAACTCGTCGGGCGCCTCGGCCGCGTACGGATCGATCGCCGTTTCCTCGCCGGCATCGACACGACGGACGAGTTCATCGTAGGCGGCCTGCATCGTCGCGATCCACTCGCTGCGGGCAATACGGTCCGGCAGCCCGGGGACACCGTTCATCGCGCCATCGCGCATGTCGAGCTTGTGCGCGATCTCGTGGATGACGACGTTGAGGCCCTCGAACGGATGGTCGAGGTCGGCGGCGACATCGGCCCACGACAGCACGACCGGACCGCGCTCCCAGGCCTCGCCGATCAGTTCGTCGTCGCCTTCGGTGACCACGCCGGAATGTTCGTCATGGTGCTCGCGGCGCACGCGGAATCCACCCGGATAGACGATGACCTCGCGCCAGCCGTCGAGCCAGTCGATGCCGAGGGCGAGGATCGGCAGGCAGGCCAGCGCGGCGATCGCGAGGCACTGGTCGTCATCGATGACGTGGCCGGCCGCGGCGGTGAACGACTTGCGGCCGAGGAAATGTCCGCACGCATCGCGCAGGCGCTCGCGATGGTCGGAATCGAGTCGCTGGAACAGTGCCGAGCGCGCCAGAAGGCGCGACCATGATGCGTCGTCGATCGGCACGCGCGCGGCGCGGCCGGGCCGAAGCAGGCGGCGCCCGAAGGCGAGCAGGCGCGCGATCATGCGCGCGCGCCGCGCGGTCGCATCGTTACTTGATGGCGCCGGGAACGAGCGATTGCCAGCGATTGCCGTTGCGCGCGCGGGTCGCTGACGCCGGGGCCGCGCCGGTTGTCGTCGCGCGGGCCGGACCGGTTGCGGCAGGCGTCGGCGTCGTATCGGCCTCGCTCGGTGCGCGCGTTACGGTCGGTTCTTCGGCGGGCGTTTCGCTGCCGCCCTGAGCGTAGAACGTCGCGTCGCCGCCGCCAGTGCGCGACACCGAGTCCATCGTGGCCACGCCGGCCGAGGCCGGACTGCCGAGGGCGTCACTCGACATCTCGCCACCCATCGAGAACTCGCTCGCCTCGGCAAGTGCGCCGGCGCACGCCAGGCAGCCGAGCAGGAGTGTGGAAACGATCGTGCGCGTGTTCATGCGATCTCTCCGGTGCATGCGCGGGCTGCAGGCAGTCCAGGATCGTGCATGCTCGCACGAATGCCGTGGCGCCTCCAGACACGCGCGGCGGGGGCGCCGGACCGCAGGCCACCCGGACGTACTCTTGTCACTACGCGTTGCAGTGAACATGCCAAGGCACTCGCGCGCGTCGAGCGGCCGGCCGGGCGTGTCGGGCAACCGGCACCGGCACGCTCGCGCAGTGTCCGGCGGACACAGGCGGACACTACGGACAGCCGAGGACACGAAGGCGGCGGCGTGGGACGGTCGGGTGAATCGATCCTTCGCCACGGGTGTCCCGATCGACTCGGCAATGGCATCCCCCGATCGGCGGCACTCGACGCGTCATGACCGAACCGGGCCGGCGCCGACCGGACGGGCCGTTCGCCGTCGTCGTCACGCCTCGACTCCGCGGGCGCTCGTGCGTGGCGCCGTTGTGGAATGGATCGCAGCATCCCTAAACTGCCACCGATGAACTCCGTGGCTTCCGCGGCCGATGCCGTCGCGACGCGAACGCAGGTCGGGGGCCACGCGCTGCGCCGCGTCCTGCTGGCCGGCATCGACCGCGTCCTCGCCGGACGCGACCTGCTCAACCGCATCAACGTGTTCCCGGTCGCCGATGGCGACACCGGCAGCAACCTCGGCTTCACGCTCGCTGCCGTGCGCGACGCCCTGCGCGGGACGCGCACGGCGGATGCAGCGGCGCTGCTGCGCCGGGTTGCGAGCGAGGCCATCGACGGCGCACGCGGCAACTCCGGCGCGATCCTCGCGCAATTCCTGCAAGGTTTC
>JAFLDX010000104.1 GCA_017302215.1 Lysobacterales bacterium | reverse complement strand
GGCGGCGCGTATCGGCGACAATGCGCGCCCCCGCGGCGCCCGCCGGTCGGCCGCCATCTTCCCCTGTCGTCGAGTGCCGCCCATGACGAGCCGTCAAGAACTCGCCAACGCGATCCGCGCGCTGGCCATGGATGCGGTCGAGGCCGCCAAATCCGGTCATCCGGGCATGCCGATGGGCATGGCCGACATCGCCGAGGTCGTGTGGAATGACTTCCTGCGCCACAACCCGGCCAACCCGAAATGGCCGAACCGCGATCGCTTCGTGCTCTCGAACGGCCACGGCTCGATGCTGCTGTACGCGCTGCTGCACCTGACCGGCTACGCGCTGCCGATCGACGAACTCAAGCGCTTCCGCCAGCTGCATTCGAAGACCGCCGGTCACCCCGAAGCCAGCGAGACACCGGGTGTCGAGACGACCACCGGCCCGCTCGGCCAGGGGCTTGCCAACGCGGTCGGCATGGCGCTCGCCGAGAAGGTGCTCGCCGCGCGTTTCAACCGCGACGGCTTCGAGATCGTCGACCACAACACGATCGTGTTCATGGGCGACGGCTGCCTGATGGAGGGCATTTCGCACGAGGCGGCCTCGCTGGCCGGCACGCTCGGCCTCGGCAAGCTGACCGCGATCTGGGACGACAACGGCATCTCGATCGATGGCGAAGTGCACGGCTGGTTCACCGACGACACGCCGGCGCGCTTCGAAGCCTATGGCTGGCACGTCGTACGCGACGTCGACGGCCACGATCCGGCCGCGATCACGACCGCCCTGCGCGAGGCGATGGCGGTCACCGACAAGCCGAGCCTGATCTGTGCGCGCACCGTGATCGGCTTCGGCGCGCCGACCAAGGCCGGCAAGGAAGCGAGCCATGGTGCGCCGCTCGGCAAGGATGAAGTCGCCGGTGCGCGCGAGCGTCTCGGCTGGGCACACGCGCCGTTCGTCGTGCCCGATGCCGTGTACGCCGGCTGGAACGCACGCGAGAAGGGCGCCGAACGCGAGGCCGCATGGGACGCGCTGTTCGCGCGCTATCGCATTGCGCATCCCGAACTGGCCGACGAGTTCACGCGCCGCCAGCGCGGCGACCTGCCCGCTGCGTTCGCCGCGGCGGCCGATGCATGGATCGCGAAGCTGCAGGCCGAAGGTCCGGTGGTCGCCTCGCGCAAGGCTTCGCAGATGGCGCTCGACGCCTACGGCCCGCTGCTGCCCGAGCTGATCGGCGGCTCCGCCGATCTCGCTGGTTCGAACCTGACGATCTGGAAGGGCTCGAAGGACGTCAAGTCCGACGATGCCAAGGCCAACTACGTGTACTACGGCGTGCGCGAGTTCGGCATGAGCGCGATCGCCAACGGCCTTGCCCTGCACGGTGGCTTCATTCCATACGACGCGACGTTCCTCGTGTTCTCCGACTACGCGCGCAGCGCCGTGCGCATGAGCGCACTGATCCCGACGCGCGTGATCCACGTCTACACGCACGATTCGATCGGCCTCGGCGAGGACGGCCCGACCCACCAGCCGGTGGAGCACGTCGCGAGCCTGCGCTACATCCCGAACAACACGCTGTGGCGCCCCTGCGATGCGGTGGAATCGGCGGTCGCCTGGAAGGCCGCCATCGAGCGCTCGGGCGGACCCTCGTGCCTCGTCTTCTCGCGCCAGAACCTCGTCCACCAGGCGCGCGATGCAGCGCAGGTCGCCGCAATCGCGCGCGGCGGCTACGTGCTGTCCGATCCGGCCAGCGCGACGTTCGAGGTCATCCTGATCGGCACCGGCTCGGAGGTCGAAGTGGCCATGCAGGCCATGCGCATCCTCGCCGACCGCGGCGTCGCCGCGCGCGTCGTGTCGATGCCGTCGACGAGCGTGTTCGATGCGCAACCGATCGAGTATCGCGAAGGCGTGCTGCCGTCGTGGTGCCGCAAGCGCGTCGCGGTCGAAGCGGGCGTCACCGATTTCTGGCGCAAGTACGTCGGTCTCGACGGTGCCGTGGTCGGCATCGACACGTTCGGTGCCTCGGCACCGGCCGATGCGCTGTATCGCCACTTCGGCATCACCGCGGAACGCGTGGCCGACCTCGCGCTCGCGCTGCGCTGAACGCTCTGCTGCGACATTGCGCCGCGTCGCGCGCGGCGCCGATCGACCGCCAGTTGATCCTCGCCAAATGGGCGTGGACCACAGCCGACGACACTACGCGGGCGCCGCCGGCGCGAACCGTACCGAATGCAGGGTGAGACCGTGGCAGCCTTCAATACCGAGCGCGTGACCGGCGTTCGACACTGGAACGATTTCCTCTTCAGTTTCACCACCACGCGCGACGCCGGCCTGCGCTTCGAGAACGGCCAGTTCATCATGATCGGCCTGCACATCGACGGGCGCCCGCTGCTGCGCGCGTACAGCATCGCCAGCGCGAACTACGAGGAACATCTCGAGTTCTTCAGCATCAAGGTGCAGAACGGCCCGCTGACCTCGCGCCTGCAGCATGTCGCGATCGGCGACGAGATCCTGATCGGCAGCAAGCCGACCGGCACCCTGCTGCTGCAGGACCTCAAGCCCGGGCGCAACCTGTACCTGCTCTCGACCGGCACCGGCCTCGCCCCGTTCCTGTCGATCGTGCGCGATCCGGACACGTGGGAACGCTTCGACAGGGTCGTCGTCACGCACGGCGTGCGCGAAGTCGTCGATCTCGCCTATCGCGACTTCTTCGAGAAGGAACTGCCGAACCACGAGTACTTCGGCGAGGCCGTGCGCGCGAAACTCGCCTACTACCCGACCGTCACGCGCGAGGCCTTCCGCAACACCGGCCGGCTCGACGAGTTGCTGGCGAGCGGCAAGCTGTGCGCCGACATCGGCCTGCCGCCACTCGATCCGGCCCACGACCGCGCGATGATCTGCGGCAGCCCGGCCATGCTCGCCTCGCTGAGCACCCTGCTCGACGAACGCGGTTTTGTCGTCTCGCCGCGCATCGGCACGCCGGGCGACTACGTGATCGAGCGCGCGTTCGTCGATCGTTGAAGCATATCCGGGCGGCGCAGCCCTCTCAGCCGCTGCGCGCGCGCGGCGCGAGCGCGGCGTCGAGCACGCGCGTGAGCCTCTGCGCCGCATCGAGCATGCGCCGCTCGACGATCGGGCGCATGCGCGTCATGTAGTCGGCATCGATGCGCTCGGTCGGCGGATAGATGTCGCCGTCGCGCGTGACGCGGCACGACTCCTGCGCCCACTCGGCCGGCGTGCCGGCCACGGCCTCCGGTCCCGCAGCGCGCGCGACCAGCTCGGTCGCGTAGTCACGCCAGTCGATGCCGCGGCTGCCGACGATGTCGTAGTCCCATATCCCGTGCATGCTGGTCTCGCGTTCGCCGATCTTGACGGCATGCGAGAAGCCGCCGCGGTCGCGGCGGTAACCCGCGTGCAGCGGCTGGTGGACGTCGCCGATGAAATGCACGACGAAACGCAGCGCCTCGGCGCGATCGGCATCGCTGCGCGAGTGGTCGGCGAGAATGGCGGTGTAGCGCTCGATGCCGCCGACGATGCATGCCCCGTCGACGCAGGTCGTTGTCGGCTCGAATCGGCAGCTCGCATCGGCAAAGCGCATGTAATGCATCGGCCGCGTCAGGCCGGCCAGCGCCGCGTGCGAGGGCTGGTCGCGGATCGCGTCGGCCCAGTTCGAGACGTCGGCCAGCGACGTTTCGCCGTCGAGCGCGAGCAGGCGCAGTGCTTCCATGCGTGCCGGCTCGCTCATGCGGCGCTGCGCGACCTCGGCAACGATGCGATGCCCGTCGGGCCCCCAGGCCCGGACATCGGTGCTCGCGAGGCCCGTGGCCGCTGCGATCGAAACGACCCAGGCGATGAAGACCGGATTCCGAAACATGCGGATACTCCATTTGCGCCTTGGCGAGGCGTCACCCTCGCTGCGACCGCGATCAGCGGCGTGCGTTCCGCTTGAGCTCGGAGGATCGATCAGCGCGGGCTACTCCATCGCGCTTGACAGGGTCGTTTACGCGTGTAATCGTTTGTCATCGATTACGGACGTAAACGAAATGCCGATCAGTGACGCCGAAAGCATCGTGATGGACGTCCTGTGGCGTTCGAGCCCGCTCGCCGCCGAGGACATCGTCGCCGCCACCGCGGCCGGCCAGGGCTGGCAGGAAGCGACGGTCAAGACCCTGCTCAACCGCCTGCTGCGCAAGAAGGCGATAGCGGCCGAGCGTGACGGCCGCCGCTATCTGTATCGCCCGCTGCTCAAGCGCGGCGATTACGTACACGCGGCGAGCAAAGGCCTGCTCGACCGACTGTTCGATGGCCGCGTGGCACCGCTCGTCGCGCACTTTTCCGAACGCCGCAAGCTGACGAAGAAGGACATTGCCGAACTGCGCGCGCTGATCGAGGAGCTCGACGATGATCGCTGAAGCCTGGGACGCCTTGCTCGCGATGACGCTCGCCGTGTCGGCACTCGCTGCCGTGCTGCTCGCCCTGCGATTGCCGCTGCGCCGAGCATTCGGAGCACGCATCGCCTACCTCGCATGGTTGGTCATGCCGTGCGCGCTGTTCGCGGCATGGCTGCCGGCGCCAGTGGCGCCGATAGCGGCGGCGGGCATGCTCGAGGTCGTTGCCTCCTCGGCAACGCACCTGCCGGCGGCCACGGACGTGCGCTTCGATGCACGTCCATTTATCGTCGGCCTGTGGTTGCTCGGCAGCGTGGTCGCTCTCGCCGTTCTCGGCCTGCGCCAGTGGCGTTTCGAGCGCCACCTGCGGCGTTCGCGCATGCCCCCGATGGTTCCGGACACGCGCATGCGGCACGTGCGCGCCGAAGCGAGCGGCCCTGCGGTGGTCGGCCTGTGGCGTCCGCGCATCGTTCTTCCCGACGATTTCGAGATGCGCTGGTCGACCGCCGAGCGCGAGCTGATACTCGCCCACGAGAAGGTGCACATCGAACGCGGCGACACGCGCATCAACGCCGGCATGGCCCTGATCGGCGCGCTGAACTGGTTCAACCCGCTATTTCACCTCGCTGCCGGCCGCATGCGCATCGACCAGGAACTCGCCTGCGATGCCGGTGTGCTCGCGCGCCATCCCCATTCGCGCCGTTGCTATGCCGAGGCCATGCTTAAAGCCCAGCTCGCTCCGGCGTCATTCGGAATGTTCCCGCCGCCGGCTGCCTGCCGGTGGACCGACGGCAACGTGCTCAAGGAGCGTATCGCCATGTTGAAGCAAGCCCGCTCGAGTCGCCCGCGGCACGTCGCCGGCATCGTTGTCGTCCTCGTGCTCGCCGGTGCGGCAGCGTGCGTGACCTGGGCGTCACAGTCCGTCGAGACGGCGCCCCGCGACGAGTTTGCCGCCCAACGCATGATCGACGCACGTGTCCGCATCGGCACGCGCGACGACGCCCCGCTGGTACGCGTGCTGATACCGTCCGGCGTGACCTACGCCATGCGCGGCTCCGGAGTCGGCGACGACGTGTGGGATGCATTGTTGACACCGCGGCGTCTTGAAGACGGCAATCTGGAGTTGGCAATGGTCATCCACGCGGATGGCAGACCAACAGCGACGCCGAGCATGATCGTGCGACCGGGTCTGGAAGCAACGCTGGAGCTCGCTTCGGCCATCGGACGGAAGCCGTTGAAGATCGCTGCCACGCTGGCGGAGGCGAGCGCTTCCAGTACAGCGGACGCGGCCGAAGCCCATCGCCCGCCGAACTACGCCGAAAGTACCCGGATCGGCTCCACGAACGCGATGCTGGATGATCCGATCGATGGTTCCGTGCTGTTGCGCGTGCGTGTGGGTGTCGATGGCCGGCCGCTCGACATCGAGGCGCTCGAAGTGAGCGCTGCCACGCTGAACGCGAAGAAGGTCGAACTTCTGACCGAGAAGGCGAAGTCCGTGGCTTCAGGTCTGATTTTCGCACCGGCCCGTCGCTCCGGAGGGGCGATCGAAGCGGCCGTCATTGTTCCGGTCACCTTCGGCATGCGGGCCACCCATGTTGCGAATGGGCGAGGTTTTGGCGATGCCTCGATCCTGGACGAGATCGTCTTGAACACCCGATGAGCTCGGCATCGGCGGCGTCTTCAGCCGGAGGTTCAGCAGCGCAGCCAGCTCGATCGCCGCGCGCTGCAGGCGCTGTTCGGCGATCCGTTGCATCGCGCCGAGGTAACGTGTGTCGAGCTTGCGGCTGGACGGATACACACCGCCGTCGCGGGTCAGGAGGCACGAGGCCTCGGTCCAGTCGCGTGGCGTGCCGCGGGCGGACTCGCGGCGCGGCGGCTGCAGCGCCGCGGCGTAGCGTCGCCAGCCGAGCTTGCGCGTCGCGAGCACGTCGAAGTCCCACACCGAATGCAGGTTCGTGCCCTTGCCGTCCAACTGCACCTGGAACAGGTTGCCGCCGCGGTCGCTGCGGTAGCCGGCGTGCAGCGGCTGGTGCGCGTCGGCGACGAAATGGACGAGGAAGCGCAGTGCCTCGGCGCGCTCGGCATCGGGTCGCGTGCGGTCGCCGAGGATCGCCGCGTAGCGGTCGATCGCGGCAACCACGCACTGGCCATCGCGGCATTCGCGCGCGGCGTCGTAGCGGCACGTGGAATCGGCGAAGTTGATGTAGTGCAGCTTCGTCGTCGCCTTCGCCAGCGCCGACTGCGGCTGTTCCTCGCGCACCTCGTCGGCCCACGCCGCGACGTCGGCCAGTTCATGCGCGCCGCTGACCGCGAGCAGGCGCTTCACCTCGGCCTCGACCGGTGCATCGAGTCGGGCCTCGGCCATCGCGGCGACGATGCGATGCCCGCGTGCACCCCAGCCGTAGGCATCGCCGGCACAGGCGAGCGCGAACAGGCCGAGCGCGATCGCGCAGCGGCGGCGCGCGTCAGCGCTGGTCATGCAGGGGCACTTGCAGGAAGCGCGTGCCGTTCGCGGACGGGTCCGGCAGGCGGCCGCCGCGGATGTTGACCTGCAGGGCCGGCCACAGCAGTTTCGGCACGGGCAGGGTCGCGTCGCGCGCCTCGCGCAGGCGCACGTAATCGTCGGCGGACGTGTCCGCGCGCACGTGGATGTTGGCCTCGCGCTGCGCGGCGACGGTCGTCTCGGCGATCGGCGCCTCGCCGGCCGGCGGATAGTCGTGCGCCAGGAACAGGCGCGTCGTCGTTGGCAGCGCATACAGGCGCTGGATCGAGGCGAACAGGGTGCGCGCGCTCGCGCCCGGGAAGTCGCAGCGGGCCGAACCGCCGCGCGGTGCAAACAGCGTGTCGCCGATGAAGGCGGCATCGCCGGCGAGGTAGGTCACGCCATCGGGCGTGTGCCCCGGCGTGGCGAGCACGCGCACGCCGAGCGAGCCGACCTCGAACGTGTCGCCGTCGCCGAAGCGCGCGTCGAAATCGGCGGCATCGAGCGCGTCGGCGCCCAGGCCGAGTTTCTCGGCGAAATGCCGCTGCACGACCCCGATGCCGGCGCCGATGCCGATGCGCGGGCGTGGCGAGAGTGTGGCGCGCAGCCAGGCCGCCGCGGTCAGGTGGTCGGCGTGGGCGTGCGTCTCGAGGATCCACTCGACCTCGAGCCCCGTCGTGCCGATGTACTCGAGCACGCGCCGCGCGCTGTCGGCGCGCACGCGACCGCTGGCCGCATCGAAGTCGAGCACCGGATCGATGATCGCCGCGCGCAGCGTCGCCGTGTCGACGAGGACGTGCGTCCAGGTGCCGGTGTCGGCGTGGTGGAAGCTGCGGACGAGGGCTTGCATCGGCATGGAGCGACGGGGACGCCGGCAATCTAGCAGGTCATGCCGCGATGCGCGCGGCATTGCTCCGATTGGCTCCGCCGCAATGGCTCCGTGCGCATGGCCGGCAGGGCCGATAGAATGCGCGTCCGCTGTTTTCCCGGCGTCCCACCTTTCCATCCGAGGAGTCGTTCCATGGCAGTCAAGGTCGCGATCAACGGGTATGGCCGCATCGGCCGCAACGTGCTGCGCGCGCTGTACGAGGCGAAGCGCAACGGCGAGATCGAGATCGTCGCCATCAACGACCTCGGCAACGCCGAGACGAATGCGCACCTCACGCAGTACGACACCGCACACGGCCGCTTCCCGGGCGAGGTCGGTGTCGACGGCGGCGACCTCGTCGTCAACGGCGACCGCATCAAGGTCTGCGCCGAGCGCGATCCGTCGAAGCTGCCGTGGAAGGACCTCGGCGTCGACGTCGTGCTCGAATGCACGGGCCTGTTCACGAGCAAGGCCAAGGCCGGTGCGCACCTCGCCGCCGGCGCGAAGAAGGTCATCATCTCGGCGCCCGGCGACAAGGACGTCGACGGCACCTTCGTCTACGGCGTCAACCACGACCAGCTCAGCGCGAAGCACGAGGTCATCTCGAACGCCTCGTGCACGACCAATTGCCTCGCGCCGCTGGCCAAGGTCCTGCACGCGAAGATCGGCATCCAGCGCGGCCTCATGACGACGATCCACGCCTACACGAACGACCAGGTCCTGACCGACGTCTACCACTCGGACCTGCGCCGCGCGCGCTCGGCCACGCACTCGCAGATCCCGACCAAGACCGGCGCCGCCGCCGCGGTCGGCCTCGTCCTGCCCGAGCTCAACGGCAAGCTCGACGGCTTCGCCATGCGCGTGCCGACGATCAACGTCTCGGTCGTCGACCTGACCTTCGACGCTGCGCGCGCGACCAGTGCCGACGAGATCACCGCGATCGTCAAGGCCGCCTCGGAGGGCGAACTGAAGGGCGTGCTCGGCCTCAACACGAAGCCGCTCGTCTCGATCGACTTCAACCACAACCCGCTGTCGTCGATCTACGACGCCACCCAGACGCGCGTCATCGACGGCACCCTCGTCAAGCTGCTGTCGTGGTACGACAACGAGTGGGGCTTCTCGAACCGCATGCTCGACATGACGCTTGCGCTGGTGAAGGCGAAATAGGGCGAGGGCGAGGGCGAGGGGCGAGGGGCGAGGGCGAACGGGCGGCGCGTCGTTCTTGCGGGGCGAAGGGAAAGCTCGCGTCGCGCATCACTTTCCATTCCTTCTCCCCGTGCCAACGGGGAGAAGGTGCCGCCAGGCGGATGAGGGGCGCTTTTCGCATCCGGTCGCGCCAACATTCCGATCGAAGCCCTGCCCCTCATCCGGCGCTTCCGCGCCACCCCGGATCGAGTCCGGGGCAGGCTCTTTTCCGCGCTGCGCGGGGCGAAGGGAAGGCTGGCGCCACGAAACCCATGCTGTTCCTTCTCCCCGTGCCGACGGGGAGAAGGTGCCGTCAGGCGGATGAGGGGCGCTCTGCGTCATGACGCGACTGCGGCGCCGGCGACGTGTCGTCGGCGATGAAAGGATCGCCGTTCGTCCTTTCGAGGCGTCGGGCGCGCTGCTCCCGTGCGGGAGCGACTGACCAGCCCTGCGGCTGTTGAAAGCCATTCGTGATGCTCTCGCGCGCGGTCTGCGCGCGCGGTCGTTGCGTGCCGACGCAGGCTTGTCGCGGCGGCGGCCCGCGACTATCGTGGACGCTTCCGTCTGAAAGGGATGTCCGACGATGCGCCTCATGCTGAACTGCGTTGCCGCCTGCGTCGTGCTTTGCCTGCTCGCCGCGCCGGCGCTTGCGACCGATGCCGTGGAGAGGCCCGACGAGGGCGTCGATATGACGCGCCTGCTCGACACCGACGTCGATGTCGCCACGCGGCGCGCCCTGTTCGCGCAACTCGAGCGCGCGGTGGCGAGCGACCCCGCGCCGGCTCTGCTGTATTCGCTCGGCTCGCTCTACCGGCGTGGCGACGACGCACGCGAACCGGCCTTCGTGAAGGACACCGACAAGGCGCGCGAGTTGCTCTCGCGGGCGGCGCTCGGCGGTGCCCTGCTGGCCATGGCGAAGATGTCGGTGCTCGAACTCGCGGCCGGCAACCGCTTCGAGGCCAACGTCTGGGCGCAGGTCTACTACCACTACCGCAAGGATGCGCTGGAATCGAGCCGACGCGGCTCGGACAGCTTCGCCGCCTCGCTGATCGCGAATGCGCAGAAGCGCTTCGATCGCAAGCGTCTGCCGGAACTCAACGAGAGCGTCGGCCGGATGATCGCGCAGTACGACGCGCAGATCCGCGCCGGCATCGCGCGCACGGCACGGGAACTCGACGAGAGCGGCCTCTTGCCGCGGCCGAGCGGACGCGGGGTGTTGCCGGAATTGAAAGGCAAGACGCCCGAAGCCGGCATCGCCGAGTACTACGTCGGCTTCGATGCCGGCGGTGACGTCGACCGCGTCTGGCTGCTCGATGCGTGGCCCGACGCGTCGCTCGCGCGCGTGCTGCGCCCGATCGCGAAGGGGTACCGCGTGGACGGCGCTCCGGGTGTCGACCTGAGCCGGAAGTTCGCCGTGCTGCCGATCGAGTTCAGCGACCTGCGCCACCGCATCCGCAAGGGCGACTGACGCGCGCTCAATGCGCCACGAGCAGCGGCAGGTCGCTGTTCTGGAACAGGTGCCGCGTCACCCCGCCGAGCACGAGTTCGGTGATGCGCGAGTGGCCCCAGGCGCCGATGACGATGAGGTCGGCGTCGAGTGCATGCGCGGCGTCGAGCACGGCGCGGCCGTGCTCGCGCTCGGGACGGAACGACTGGAACCTGGCGTCGATGCCGCGTCGCGCGAGCCAGGCGCGCAGGTCGATCGTCGGCAGGTACGCTGCGCCGAACGGGCTCGGCGCGGCCTCGCCCTCGAGCACGCTGACGCGCGCCGCGCGCGCCAGCAGCGGCAGCGCGCCGTGGATCGCGAGCATCGCCTCGCGGCTGCCATTCCAGGCGACCACGACGTGGTTGCCGACGTTCTCGACGCGCGCCGCCTCGGGCACGACCACGACCGGCGCCGAAGAGCCGAACACCGTGCGCGAGACGATGCCCCAGCCGGTCGGCGCATCGGGGTTGAGCACGGGGCGCTCGACGACGACGAGATCGCTCCAGCGCGCGGCATGGCAGAGCGCCTCGACCGGATCGCCCTGCACGACCTGGAATGCGCCTTCGACAACGTGGCGATCGAGCTGGCCGCGCCACCACGGTTCGCGCGCGCGCGCCTCGTCGACGAGGTGGGTCGCCTCGCTCGCGTGCAGGGCGACCGCCTCGGGCGTGGCGAACGCAACCGGCGACAGCGCGACGACGTGCAGGCCGAGCACGTGCGCATCGAGGCGCGCGGCAAGGCGCAG
>JAFLDX010000103.1 GCA_017302215.1 Lysobacterales bacterium | reverse complement strand
GGGTCAGGTTCACTTCCTACCAAGAACGGGGTCAAGAACGGGGTCAGGTTCACTTCCTACCGCAAAGAGGAACATTTTCCTACGGAACGACGGTCGAATGACGGTCGTTGCTGCACGCGGCAGTCACCCACACTGCGCGCATGGCTCGCCAACCCCGACTCGACCTGCCCGGCATTCCGCAGCACATCGTTCAACGCGGGAACAATCGGCTGCCCTGCTTTCTCGACGACTCGGACCGCTATCGCTACCTGCACCTGCTGCGCGACGCCCTCCTGGCAACAGACTGCCAGCTGCATGCCTATGTCCTGATGGACAATCACGTGCACCTGCTCGCGACCCCGACGACCAAAGGCGCCGTCGGCGCGCTCGTGCAGAAACTCGGGCGGCAGTACGTCGGTCAGTTCAACGCGCGCCACCGACGCACCGGCACCTTATGGGAAGGGCGCTACAAGGCATGCCTGGTCGATGGCGATGCCTACCTGTTGCGCTGCGTCCGATACATCGATCTCAATCCCGTGCGTGCCCGCATGACGGCCGATCCGACCACCTATCCATGGTCAAGCTGCGCCGCGTTGTGCGGCCGACGCGACGATCTGCTGCTCACGCTGCATGCGGCCCAACTGGCACTCGGCGCAACCGCTGGTGATCGCGCCGCTGCCTACCACGCGTTGCTGGCGGAAGTCCTCGACGACGAAGACCTCGCGGCCATCCGAATCCACCTGCAACAGCAACGCGCCTACGGCCGAGACGCCTTCCAGGCCATCGTCGAAGCCAAGACCCGTCGCTTCGCGGGTGTCAGACCCGCGCATCGCCCGGGGCGTGACTCGCACAGCGTCGAGAAGTGAACCTGACCCCGTTCTTGATGCCGTTCTTGGTCAACCATCGAATCCGTTGCGGAAGATGCGATCACTGCGAAGGCGCCAGATGTACAGGTCATCACCCGTCCCGACGATCTCGATGCCGTTGTGGCCATCGAGGTCGATCGCACGGAGTGATTCGGTCGGCATGGCGCCATCGATCGCGACGATGTCGCCATCGTCGTACCGGCGCACCTTCAGTCCGGAGAAGCCTCCCGTCGCGAACAGCACGGCGTCATCGAGCGCGTCGACCATCAACGCGATCGTGATCGCACCTTCGAGGATCGGGATCTGCTTGGTCGGCACCGCGGCGGTGCCCGCGTAGAACGACGCCTCGTTCCCGTCCAGGGTCGCGAGCAGGAACGGCTGACCCGGACCTTGGGCAAGCAGGGAAAAATGCGACGCGGCATGGGTGACGACGGCACCGGTTCCGCTCGACGGCTTCAGTACGGTCACGTTGCTCGCGTCCGCAACCACGACTTCGAGTTGGCCGTCACCATCCAGGTCGGCAACGTCCAATTGGGTTACCAACGAACCCGAATTGGCGGGAAGCGCGACCGACTGCCAGAGCACGCTGCCCGTGTCGGCATCGACAACCTCGACGCGCGTCCTTGTCAGGACCGGTCCCGGCGTGCCATCGAGTGGCATGTTCCCGGCCATGACGAGTTGGCGTTCGGGACGAGCCAGTACCTGCGCCGCCACCACGCGCTCGGGGGCCAGCGTGGACGCGGTCGCAAGCCCGGACACATACTCGCCGTTCGTATTGAAGTACCAGAGCCACGCGGCCGTGGGAATTCCGGTCTGATCGACAGCCGATCCCACGACGACCGCACCGGGATTGCCGACCGTCGCGAATGATGCGATGCCTGCCGCCTGGACCGCTGGGGGACCCGGCCACCAGGCATGGGCCGATCCCGCCTCATCGGCGAGCGTTGTCGCATTCACGATGCCGATCGCGCCGGCGCCCCCGGGCATCGACAGATGGGCAAGCGCCCTGTCGCCGGAACCACGATCGATCACCGTCCAGTCGATGACCTGCTTCTGGCCGAAGTCCGAACGCCAGCGCGCCGATCCGACGGGCGGCATCGACACGGCGACGACTCCAGACTCATACGCGTGATTGCCCCACGTCAGTTCCGGTACGCCATCGCCGTCAAGATCGTGGGCGACCGGCTGATGGACGAATCCAAGCCTTGGTTCGTCGAAGACGGTGTCGCGCTCCCACAGCAAGGCACCGGTGCCGACGTCGATGGCGCGAAGATCGGCTTGACCTGCCGTAATCAGATCGACCTGGCCATCCGCGTTCGCATCCGCCACGAGGGGCACGACATACGCGTTCCCCGAATCGATCGTGCGCAATGCCGGCACCGCGTCAAACGTCGCCAGCATGGCGGTCAAGCTGTCGTGGAGAACGAGGGCGATCCGTCCTTCGAACGGCAGCGGCAGCACCGTCCATGACCCCGAGAGGCCGGAGTTCCACACTTCGGTTGCCGTCCAGTCATCGCCGTTCCGCGATACCGAGTAGGCCCTCGGCTGGGTTCCGACCAGGACGATTTCATTGCGCGCATCGCCCAGGATGTTGGCTTGCAGTCCCGCTCCAGGCATCGGGAAACTCGCACGCATCTGCAGCGTGCCGGGATCGAGCACGGCCGTTTCCGCGCCGCGGTTCACCACGATCTCCGGCTGCCCGTCACCGTCCACATCGCCGAGCGATGGGGAGAACGCATTCGTGATCGTCGCCTTGATCCGGAAATCGCCGTGGCGACGCAACTCGCATCGGTTGTTGGCCCAGCAGAGCAGCAAGGCCGGTTCGATGCCCGCGCCCTGAACGTTCAAGGCCGACACCAGGAACTGGATCGGCGGTCCGTCGAGTCGAGCGATTTCCCGATAGCCCCGCGGGTCATCGACTTCCTCGACCAGACTCACCTGGCCCTGGCGCGCAACCAGCAGCTCCGGCTTTCCGTTGGCGTTGAGATCCAGCGTCCCGGCGACATCTACCGGATGGCCGGTTAGCCCGACGCCCTTTCGCACGAGGGTCAATTCGGCAGCGCTCGCGAATCCGACGAGCATCATCCCGGCCAGGAAAACCACGGACTTCCGCGACGACCTCATCGTCCTGCTCCTTCGGCTCATTGCCCGGCCAGTATACAATCGGCAAACAACGGGGTCAGGTTCACTTCCTACCCCAGCGCGCGACGAATTCCTACTGAATGACCGCCCACTTGCTATCGCTACGGCGCGCGCGCGTGCCCACACTCCGCGCATGGCTCGCCAACCCCGACTCGACCTGCCCGGCATTCCGCAGCACATCGTTCAACGCGGGAACAATCGGCTGCCCTGCTTTCTCGACGACTCGGACCGCTATCGCTACCTGCACCTCCTGCGCGACGCGCTCCCCGCGACGGACTGCCGGCTGCATGCCTGTGTGCTGATGGACACTCACGTGCACCTGCTCGCGACGCCGACGACCAAAGGCGCTGCCGGCGCGCTCAAACTACCGCTGATCTTTCGATCAACACGCAGTGACCATGACGATGGTGGGCACCCACTCGTCGTCTTGGCGCACGTACTATCAGCCACTGGATCCGCAGGAACGCTGCGCATACCTGTACTGGCGACACAACAAGAGCGCGTTGGAGCCCTGCGCGAACCAGAAGTACCTGTAGTTCCTCCGGGGTGGAATTCGATCTTCCGCCTCAATGTCCTCGATGAGACCAGCCGCATCGGCAGGCGGCGTGGAAAGCGCGATCCACTCGTTTCCAACCGGACAGATCCGTGCGGGCGACGCAACGCACGCACTCAGCGACAGCGGGAACATGACCGATGTGCAGGATCGAGAGACCATGGTCACTGGATACCCCCGCTTTGCTACTCGAAGTGAACCTGACCCCGCTCTTCGCGGCCATCCGAAGCCACCTGCAACAGCAACGCGCCTACGGCCGGGACGCCTTCCAGGCCATCGTCGAAGCCAAGACCCGTCGCTTCGCGGGCGTCAGGCCCGCGCACCGACCCGGCCGTGAAGCACGAAGCTTCGGGAAGTGAACCTGACCCCGTTCTTGTTGTTCCGCGATCTGAAGTCGCACCGATATGGCCAAGGCTTCCAGGACAGCCTGACGCGCGTCGGCAAGCGAATCGAGATTCTGTTGCTCGTAAACGCCTTGGCCGCCTTCGCCAGTTGGTTGGCGGGCCTGGCTTGCGAGGCGACGGGCGTCGCCCGTTGGTTGATGCCGACTTCGTCAAACCGAAGGCTCTACTCCGTTCTGCGTATCGGAAGAGAAGCCCTTGTCAGAGGCTGGCCCATGGATCGAACACCGTCGTGGCTGGAACGATTGCGAACGCTGCCCGCCGCCACGCTCGATCAGATGATCGTGTCCGCGTGAATTCGTGGGGAAACCTCAGGACCTGACCCCGTTCTTTCTTGCGGAGAGCGAGCGCTACGCCCCTTTCCCCGTTATGCCGCTGCCGCGCCGGCTTTCAGTTCATTCCTCTCCTGCAGTCGCAGGTACAGCGATTCCGCGCTGAGGTCGAAGCCGTTGGGCCATGCCAGCGCACCTGCCTCGATGAAGCAGCTTGCGAAGAAGCGGGGATCGCGCAAGGGCGCCGTCATTGCCGTGCCCGCGTCAAGATAGCGCGAGAAGTCATGGATGCCCCAGGCGCCATCCGAGAACCGCAGCAGCAGGCGCGCGTCGTCCTTGGGTTCGATCGCAGTGAGCTTAATCATTGTCGGCCCCGGGAATGCGGTTGAGCGGTTCCAATGCCTGCGCACTGGCCCAATTCTGCATCAACTCGGCGCGGTGATCGATGCACCACTGACGCACGAGTGCCAAAGCGCGCCTGGGCAGCGATCCTTTGACGACGCTGCCGTCTTCCAGGGCAATCTGCGCTTCCTGCCCCTGGTACTCGACATGGATGTGCGGCGGCGCATGATCGTCGAAGTACATGCGCACGATGATGCCGAAAAATGTCGAGATGATCGGCATGGCTACATGTTGCGCCGATACTCCCCACCCACGTCATACAACGCATGGCTGATCTGCCCGAGGCTATGCGTCTTCACCGCCTCCATCAATGCCGCGAACACGTTCCTGCGGTCGCGGGCGGTGTCCTGCAGGTAGGCCAGGCCGTGGCCGTCGTGGACGTCGGTGTCGGCTTCGTCGACGTCGGTGCCGTGCGCGTGTGAGGTCTCGCCCGCGGGAGCCAGGCGATTGCGATTCGTTTGGTAGACGCGCACGTTGGCGATCTGCTGGCCCTTCTCTTCCTCGGTGCTGCGGATCAGTTCGATCTCGGTGACGACTTCGCCGCCGTGTTCCTTCGGCAGGAAGGTGTTGACGCCGACCAGGGGCAGCGAGCCGTCGTGCTTCTTGTGCTCGTAGTACATGCTCTCTTCCTGAATCTTGCCGCGCTGGTACATCGTGTCCATCGCGCCGAGCACGCCGCCGCGCTCGCTGATCGCCTCGAACTCCTTGTAGACCGCTTCCTCGACGAGGTCGGTCAGGTAGTCGACCGCGAAGCTGCCCTGCCACGGGTTCTCGATGAAGTTGAGGCCCATTTCCTTGTTGATGATCATCTGGATCGCGACCGCGCGGCGCACGCTTTCCTCGGTCGGCGTGGTGATCGCCTCGTCGTAGGCGTTGGTGTGCAGGCTGTTGCAGTTGTCGAACAGGGCGTAGAGCGCCTGCAGCGTGGTGCGGATGTCGTTGAACTGGATCTCCTGCGCGTGCAGGGAGCGGCCGCTGGTCTGGATGTGGTACTTCATCATCTGGCTGCGCTCGTTGGCGCCGTAGCGCTCGCGCATCGCGCGTGCCCAGATGCGCCGCGCGACACGGCCGATCGCGGTGTACTCGGGGTCCATGCCGTTGGAGAAGAAGAACGACAGGTTCGGCGCGAAGTCGTCGATCTTCATGCCGCGCGCGAGGTAGTACTCGACGATCGTGAAGCCGTTGCTCAGCGTGAAGGCGAGCTGGCTGATCGGGTTCGCACCGGCTTCGGCGATGTGGTAGCCGCTGATCGACACCGAGTAGAAGTTGCGCACCTTCTTCTCGACGAAGTACTGCTGGATGTCGCCCATCATGCGCAGGGCGAACTCGGTCGAGAAGATGCAGGTGTTCTGCGCCTGGTCTTCCTTCAGGATGTCGGCCTGCACGGTGCCGCGCACGGTCGCGAGCGTCTCGGCCTTGATGCGCGCGTAGGTCTCGGCGTCGACGAGCTGGTCGCCGCTCAGGCCGAGCAGGCCGAGGCCGAGGCCGTCGTTGGTCGGCGGCAGGTCGCCGTGGTAGCGGGGGCGTTCGCGGCCCTTGAAGAACGCGGCCATCGTCGCTTCGGCTTCGTTCCAGCGCGCCGGATCGGCCTTCAGGTACTTCTCGACTTGTTGATCGATCGCGCAGTTCATGAACATCGCGAGGATGATCGGCGCGGGGCCGTTGATCGTCATCGACACCGACGTGGTCGGCGCACACAGGTCGAAGCCCGAGTAGAGCTTCTTCATGTCGTCGAGGGTCGGGATGTTGACGCCCGAGTTGCCGATCTTGCCGTAGATGTCCGGGCGCGGCGCCGGGTCTTCGCCGTACAGCGTGACGCTGTCGAACGCGGTCGACAGGCGCGCGGCCGGCAGGCCGACGCTGAGGTAGTGGAAGCGGCGGTTGGTGCGCTCGGGCGTGCCCTCGCCGGCGAACATGCGGATCGGGTCTTCGCCGGTGCGGCGGTACGGATAGACGCCACCCGTGTACGGGTAGCTGCCGGGCAGGTTTTCCTTGCCCAGGAAGGTCAGCAACTCGCCCCAGCTGCGGTAGGTCGGCGCGGCGATCTTCGGGATCTTCTGGTGCGAGAGCGAGTCGCGGTAGTTGTCGACCTTGATCGCCTTGTTGCGCACCTGGTATTCGGTGAACTCGTCGGTGATCGACTTCAGGCGCTGCGGCCACTCGCGCAGGTTGCGCAGGTTTTCGCTCGAGAGCGACTGAACGGCGTCGTTGTAGCGTTGGCGCAGGGTGAGGAGGGAGCGGTCGACTCCCCGTAGAGCGGAGCTTGCTCCGCTGCTCTCGCCGTTGCCTTCCTGCGCATCGGAGCGGAGCGAGCTCCGCTCTACGAGGGCATCCGCGGCGTACAGGTCGAGGGCCTTCGGCAGGAACGGGTCGGCGAGTTCGTGCAGGGCTTCCCACAGCGCCTGGGCGCGGTCGGCGATTTCGGCCTGCTGGCCGATGCCGATATTGATGGCGCGGCCCTGCTCGGCGATCTCGGCGAGATAACGCACGCGCTGGCCCGGGATCAGCACGGTCGCGCGCGGTTCCTTGAGGGTGGTGTCGAGGGTCGGCTTCCAGTCGATCGACTCGGCCCGATCGCGCGCAGAAGAAACGGGGTCAGGTTCACTTTTCCCTGGAGTCGGCGTGACGGCGGGCGCATCAGCGGAAAAGTGAACCTGACCCCGTTTCTTCTCGCGCAGCAGGCGGCACAGGTTGACGAACATCCAGCTGACGCCCGGGTCGTTGAACTGGCTGGCGATGGTCGGGTAGACCGGCACCTGCTCGTCCTTCAGCTGGAACTGCGTGCGGTTGCGCTTCCATTGCTTGCGCACGTCGCGCAGTGCGTCCTCGGCGCCGCGCTTGTCGAACTTGTTGAGCACGATCAGTTCGGCAAAGTCGATCATGTCGATCTTCTCGAGCTGGCTGGCCGCGCCGTACTCGCTGGTCATGACGTACATCGGGAAGTCGACGAGGTCGACGATCTCCGAATCGCTCTGGCCGATGCCGGCGGTCTCGACGATGACGAGGTCGTAGGCCTGCGCCTTGAGGAACGCGACGCAGTCCTTCAGCACGAGGCTCGTCGCGGCATGCTGGCGGCGCGTCGCCATCGAGCGCATGAACACGCGGTGCGAGCGCAAGCTGTTCATGCGGATGCGGTCGCCGAGCAGCGCGCCACCGGAGCGACGGCGCGTGGGATCGACCGCGAGCACGGCGATGCGCATGCGCGGGAACGCGTGCAGGAAGCGCAGCAAGAGTTCATCGACCACGCTCGACTTGCCGGCGCCGCCGGTGCCGGTGATGCCGATGACCGGCGTGCGCCCACCGGCGAGCTGCCATTCCTTGCGCAGGCGCTCGAGTTCGTGGGCCGGGTGCAGGCCTTCCTCGATCGCGGTCAGGGCGTGGCCGACGGCGATCTCGTCGTCGATCGCGACCGTGGCCTCGGCATGCGCGTGGCGCGACGACGCCTGCTTGTCGCGCGCGTCGGAGGCCTCGCGCGCGCGGCGCACGACGTCCTCGATCATCTCGACGAGGCCCATCTTCATGCCGTCGTTGGGGTGATAGATGCGCTCGACGCCGTAGGCCTGCAGTTCGCGGATCTCCTCCGGCGTGATCGTGCCGCCGCCGCCGCCGAACACGCGGATATGACCCGCTCCGCGCTCCTTCAGCATGTCGACCATGTACTTGAAGTACTCGACGTGGCCGCCCTGGTACGACGACAGCGCGATCGCGTCGGCGTCTTCCTGCAGCGCGGCGCGCACGACGTCCTCGACCGAGCGGTTGTGGCCGAGGTGGATGACCTCGGCGCCCTGCGACTGGATCAGGCGGCGCATGATGTTGATCGCGGCGTCGTGGCCGTCGAACAGGCTGGCCGCGGTGACGAAGCGCAGCGGCGTGCCCTCGCCGGACGGTTCACGGGACGGCAGGATCTCGGCGGTCGTGCTCATGGCGGCCTGGCTTCGGATGCAAGGAGCCGATTCTAGCGCCCGCGGCGGATCGGGGTCAGGCGAACCAGAGGGATGGCCCGGCTCGACCCCGCTCGGGCAATCGCTGTTCGGAAGGCAGCGCGGCTGAAGCGGCCCCCATCGGAATCGTGCGAGGCCGATGCGGCGCTGCAGGATCGAGTTCCTGTCGCGCGGCTTCAGTCGCGATCAGGACAGGCCGGCTCGGCCCGTCGCGCCTGAAGGCGTTCCTGCGCTGCTGCGATTACCCCGAGGCTCAGCGCCGGCGGCGCTCCGGTGCGTTCGAGACGATGCGGTCGACGCGGATCAGGTCCTGCATCGTGTCGACGCCGGCGGGAAACGGCTCGGGCGCGATCGCCACCTGGATGGCATGGCCGTGCTCGAGCACGCGCAGTTGTTCGAGCGATTCGGCCTTCTCGAGCGTGGTGCGCGCGAGGCCGGCGAGCAGGTCGAGGAAGCCGGCGCGGTAGGCATAGATGCCGATGTGGCGCAGGAACGGCACGCCGTCGGGCAGGCTTTGCCGATCGGCAGCGAACGCATCGCGCGGCCACGGCATCGGGGCGCGACTGAAGTAGAGCGCGCGGCCGAAGTGGTCGCGCACGACCTTGACGCAGTTCGGGTCGAACAGTTCCTCGACGCTGATCAACGCGGTCGCGAGCGTGGCCATCGGCGCCGTGCTCTCCGCGAGTGCACGCGCAACGCGGCGGATGCCGCTCGGCGGCGCGAGCGGTTCGTCACCCTGAAGGTTGACCACGATCGTGTCGGCGGGCCACTGGCGTTGCGCGGCGACCTCGGCGAGGCGGTCGCTGCCGGAGGCATGGTCGCTGCGCGTCATCGCCACTTCGACGCCGGCATCGGCCAGGGCATCGGCGATGCGCAGATCGTCGGTCGCCACGATCACTTCGCGCGCACCGGCATCGAGCGCGCGGCGTACGACGTGGACGATCATCGGCTGGCCGGCGATCGGCAGCAGCGGCTTGCCGGGCAGCCGCTGCGAACCGTAGCGGGCCGGAATGGCGACGACGAACGCGGGAGCGCTGGACATGGCGCAGGACTTCCTGGGTCGACCGCGCGCCACTTCAGGGGTCGGCCATCGTGGCCGGCAGCGCGTGGCCTCGATTCTAGATCGGTCGCGCAATGGCGGGAAGGCATCGGGACAGCGCCGGATGAGGGGCCGTGCTGGACCGGCGACCGCGCCGCAAGAACGGGCGACCCGCGATATCATGCACGGCGCGATGCCCGCCGACGGCCCTGCCGACTTGCCAAAACCTCCTGCTCACCTCGCACCGACGCCCTCGGCACTGCCTGCGCGTGCCGTGCTGATGATGGCGGCGAGCGCGACGCTGTTTGGCCTCATGGCGATCACGATCCGCTACGCCTCGCACACCCTGCATGCGTTCGAGATCGCGTTCTTCCGCTGCCTGTTCGGTGCCGTGTTCGCGCTGCCGCTGATCCACGTGCACGGCTGGCAGATCCTGCGCACGCAGCGGCTCGGCTTCTACCTCGCGCGCTGTCTGGTCGGCACGGCCTCGATGCTGGCCGGCTTCTGGGCGCTCGTGCACCTGCCGCTCGCGCAGGCGGTCGCGCTGTCGTATTCGACGCCGCTGTTCGTGACGATCGGCGCCGTGCTCGTGCTCGGCGAGGTCGTGCGCCTGCGCCGCTGGAGCGCGGTGATCGCCGGCTTCATCGGCATCCTCATCATCGTGCGTCCGGTCAGCGCCGACTTCAGCGCGGCCAGCCTCGTCGCGCTGACCGCCGCCGCGTTGAGCGGCCTCGTCACGATCAGCATCAAGTTCCTCTCGCGCAGCGAGCCGCCGGACCGGATCGTCCTGCTGACCACGCTCCTGTGGGTGCCGTTGACCCTGCCCGGCGCACTCGCCGTATGGCAGTGGCCGACCGCGGCGGCGTGGCCGTGGCTCGTGCTGTCGGGCGCACTCGGCACGGGCGGGCACTACTGCTGGACGCGCGCGCTCAAACTCGCCGATGCGTCCGCGCTGGCGCCGCTGAGCTATCTGCAACTGCTCGTCGTGGCGGGCCTCGCCTGGCTGTTGTTCGGCGAGGCGGTCGACCGCTACACCGCGATCGGCGCGTCGATCGTCATCGGCGCGAGCCTGTACATCGCGCGCCGCGAAGCACGCCTCGCGCGCGAAGCGCACAAGGACGCGGTGGTGGCGAAGGGTGAACCGCAGGCGTGAGGAGCCCGGCACGCCGGACAGTCGCCTGGATTCATCGCGCGTGTCCACCGTTGCAAAGCGCCCCTCATCCGCCCTGCCGGGCACCTTCTCCCCGCTGCGCGGGGCGAAGGGAAGGCTGGCGTTGATGCGTTGACTGTCCCCTCTCGCCGCGGATGCGTTGGCTGTCCCTTCTCCCCACGTGCGGGGAGAAGGGCCTGCCCCGGACTCGATCCGGGGCGCCCGGCAGGGCGGATGAGGGGCGCTTCTTCGCAAGGTTTCGACTGGAGCCACGCGTGCCGACATGCGCCGCTACATCGATGCCGACGCCCGACGCTCGCGCCACCACAGCACGGCGCACGCCGCAATCCACGCGAGGAACCAGGGCCAGCGCGGACCGGGCACGGCGTGCTCGACCGCTTCGGCGCCGGGCGCCCTGACGAGCTCACGCGTGGCCGCGGC
>JAFLDX010000102.1 GCA_017302215.1 Lysobacterales bacterium | reverse complement strand
GTCGCCGCGGCGTGCGTGGCCGCCCAGGGCGCGCCGGTCGCCGTGCCCGCGCTGACGGTGCGCGTCACCGACCTGACCGGCACGCTCGCCGCCGGCGAAGTGCAGGCGCTCGAAACCGAACTCGCCGCGGTCGAGCGCGCGAAGGGCGCGCAACTCGCCGTGCTGATCGTGCCGACCACGCAGCCAGAGGACATCGCGCAGTTCGGCATGCGTGTTGCCGAGGCCTGGAAACTCGGCCGTGCCGACGCGGACGACGGCGCGATCCTGATCGTGGCCAAGGACGACCGCCGCGTGCGCATCGAGGTCGGCCAGGGCCTCGAAGGCGCGATCCCCGATGCGGCCGCCGCGCGCATCATCCGCGAATACATCGCCCCGCGTTTCCGCGCCGGCGACTGGTATGGCGGCATCCGCGATGCGACCGGGGCGATGATCAAGCTCGTCAACGACGAACCGTTGCCGCCCCCGCTCGCCGACGAGCCGCGTTCGCGCGGTGACATTCAGACCGCCTTGTCGCTCGCGTTCTTCGTGGCGGTCGTGCTTGTCTGGTTCCTGCAGCGCGCGCCGTCGCTGCTGCGCGCCATTCTCGCCGGCGCCGGTGCGTCGGCCGCGGCCTGGTTCGTCGCCGCGCTCGTGCCGATCTCGATCCTCGCCTTCGTCGGCGGCGCCCTGTTCGGATTCATGGGCAGCAGTGGCGGCGGACGCTTCGCCAACGGCGGCGGCTACGGCGGATTCGGCGGTGGCTCCGGGGGTTGGGGCGGCGGCAGCTCGGGCGGCGGAGGTGGCGGTGGTTTCAGCGGCGGCGGCGGCGGATTTTCCGGCGGCGGCGCCTCGGGGAGCTGGTGACATGCGCTGGTTGCGACACCTGTTCGACTTCGGCCGCGTGCAGCGCGCCTTCCCGATCGCGACGCTCGATGCGATCCAGCACGCGGTCGCGGCCAGCGAGCATGCGCACCGCGGCGAAATCTGTTTCGCCGTCGAGGGCGGACTGCCGCTGGCCGCACTGCAGCGTGCGATCACGCCGCGCGAACGCGCCGAGGAGGTGTTCGCACGCCTGCGCGTGTGGGATACGCGCGAGAACACCGGTGTGCTGGTCTACGTGCAGCTCGCCGACCACGCCATCGAGATCGTCGCCGACCGCGGCATTGCCGCGCACATCGATGCCGGCGAGTGGCAGCGCGTCTGCGCGACGATGAAGGACCGCTTCACGGCCGGCGAGTACGAGGCCGGCGCAGTCGCCGCCGTCGCCGCGATCGGTGCGCTGCTCGAAGCGCATTTCCCGGCCGCGCCGGGCGACAACCCGGACGAGCGACCGAATCGGCCGGTGATCCTTTGATCACACGGTGCGGGCGTGCGCGGGATCGCGGCTGGTTTTCAACAGCCGCAGGGCTGGTCAGCCGCTTCCCCAGGATTGGTTCCAGGTCGCATCGGGATTGTGGGAGCGACTTCAGTCGCGATGCTTCGATCGAGGGGCTCGTGCCAAGGAGATGGAGATCGCCGCTGAAGCCGCTCCCGCGGGCGTAGCATCGTTTGTGGGAGCGACTTCAGTCGCGATGCTTCGATCGAGGGGCTCGTGCCAAGGAGATGGAGATCGCCGCTGAAGCCGCTCCCGCGGGCGTAGTCATCGTTTGTGGGAGCGACTTCAGTCGCGATGCTTCGATCGGGGGAATTGAGCCAAGGTCGTGGAGATCGCGGCTGAAGCCGCTCCCGCATCGATGCGCGGGATCGCGCCGCGAGCACGTAGAATGCCGGCCCTGACGCCACCACGGACCGACGCGTGACCGAAGACATCGCCTATCCGCCGCTCGTGCTCAAGCGTGGCGAGGACGCGCGCCTGCGCGCCGGCCATCTGTGGGTGTTCTCGAACGAGGTCGACGTCGAACGCTCGCCGCTGTCGGGCTTCGCGCCGGGAGATGCCTGCGCGATCGTCGACAGCCGCGGCCGCGCGATCGGGGTCGGCTACGTCAACCCGAACTCGCTGATCTGCGCTCGCCTCGTCAATCGCGGCCTCGGCCATGCACTCGACCGCTCGCTGCTCGTGCACCGCCTCAACATCGCGCTCGCGTTGCGTGAGCGTCTGTACGACGAGCCGTACTATCGTCTCGTGTTCGGCGAATCCGACGGCCTGCCGGGCCTGACCATCGACCGCTTCGGCGACGTTCTCGTCGCCCAGGCGACCACGGCCGGCATGGAGCGCCTCAAGGACGCGATCACCGAGGCGGCCGTCAAGGTGCTCAAGCCGCGCCAGTTGTGGTGGAAGAACGATGCCTCGATCCGCGCGCTCGAGCACCTGCCCGAGTACGCCGACCTCGCTTACGGCGAGCCGGTCGCGCAGCCGATGCTCGTGCGCGAGGCCGGCCTGGAGTTCGAGTGCGATCCGGTCGGCGGGCAGAAGACCGGCTGGTTCTACGACCAGCGCGGCAATCGCGATCACCTCGCAAGGCTCTGCGAAGGCAAGCGCGTGCTCGACATGTTCAGCTACCTCGGCGGCTGGGGCCTGCGCGCCGCCGCGTTCGGTGCGCGCGAGGTCGTCTGCGTCGATGCCTCGCAGGACGCGGTTGACGCGATCACGCGCAACGCGGCACGCAACGGCATGGCCGATCGCGTCAGCGCCGTTCGTGCCGATGCGTTCGATCACCTCAAGGCCTTGCGCGAACAACGCGAGCATTACGACGTGGTCGTGCTCGACCCGCCGGCCTTCGTCAAGCGCAAGAAGGATCTCGCCGAGGGCCGCATCGCCTACCGCCGCCTCAACGAGCTCGGCATGCAGGTGCTCTCGCGCGACGGCATCCTCGTCACCTGTTCGTGCTCGCACCACATGCCGCGCGCGGCCCTGCTCGACGCCGTGCAGCAGGGCGCGCGCCACCTCGACCGCCAGGCCCAGGTGCTCGTCTCGCTGCAGCAGGGACCGGACCACCCGGTCCATCCGGCGATCCCCGAAACCGACTACCTCAAGGGATACATCCTGCGCGTGCTGCCGGCGGCGTGAAGAACTGCCCTCAACGTTCTTCGTAGAAGCGCACCCTGTGCGCGATCCAGGCGTCACGGAGATGTGATCGCGCACAGGGTGCGATCCTGCAATCCTGCGCGTGCTGCCGGCGGCGTGAGCGGCTGGACTCCGTTGCAGGGCGAGATCGGTCATCGAGAGCGGCTGCAGGAACCGGCTGACCCGCCCTGCAGCTGTTGAAAGCCAGCCGTGATGCTCTTTCCTTGCGGCGTGGTACGGCCAGAGCATCACGGCTAAAGCCGTTTCCTGCAGCGCCGGTTCAGAGCGGCCGAAAGGGATCGCGGCTGAAGCCGCTCCCACAGAAGCCGCTCCCACAGAGCCAACCCATCGTCGCTGAAGCCGCTTCTCCAGAACCGTCCCATCGCGGCTGAAGCCGCTCCCACAGGATCGATTCCCTGTGGGAGCGGCTTCAGCCGCGATCTGTTCGAACCCTTGTGTTCCAGAAGCGATCGGTGGTCTGCGGGCGCTGCCTGGGCGGTTTCAACCACACACGCCGCGTCGGCATAATGGGCGGGTCACGCGCGTCGCGATCGGCGGCGCCCTCATGGAATCTCGATGCACCCCTACGTCGTCGCGTTCGATCCCGTTGCCTTCCAGCTGGGCCCGGTTTCCGTGCACTGGTACGGCATCATGTACGCGATCGCGTTCGCGCTGTTCTGGTGGCTCGGCGAGCGCCGGCGGCGCATGGGTCGACTGCCCGTCGGGCCGTCCGCATTCTCGGACCTTGCCTTCTACGGCATGCTCGGAGTGATCCTCGGCGGACGCCTCGGCTATATGCTGTTCTACGGTTGGTCCGAACTCGCCGCCGATCCGTGGTCGATCGTGCGCGTCTGGGAGGGCGGCATGTCGTTCCACGGCGGCCTGCTCGGCGTGCTGCTTGCGGCCTGGCTGTGGGCGCGCAAGCAGCACCTGCATTACTTCGACGTCATGGACTTCGTCGCGCCGCTTGTGCCGATCGGCCTCGGCGTCGGCCGCTTCGGCAATTTCGTCGGCGGCGAATTGTGGGGACGCCACACCGACGTCGCCTGGGGAATGATCTTTCCGCGTTCGTTCGAACACTCGGCCTCGATCGAGCAACTCGAGGCGATGGCGAAGGCCGGCCAGCTCGCCGCCGAAGTGCGCCACCCGTCGCAGCTCTACCAGATGGTGCTCGAGGGCGTCGTCATGTTCGGCATCCTGTATGCCGTGTCGATGAAGCCGCGCCGACGGTTCCTGGTATCCGGCCTGTTCGCGGTGCTGTACGGCGCATTCCGCTTCCTCGTCGAGTTCGTACGTGAGCCCGATGCACAGATCGGCTATCTCGCCTGGGGCTGGCTGACCATGGGCCAGCTGCTCTCGCTGCCGCTGATCGCGTTCGGCCTCGTCCTGATCGCGTGGTCGCGCCGCGCGCCGGTGCTCGAGCCGCGCGTGGTCGACGATCCGCCGAAGGATGCTGATACGAAGGGCACGAAGCCGAAGGACGCCCGCTGATGCGCCAGTACCTCGACCTGCTGCGCCACGTGCTCGAGCACGGCACGCCGAAGGCCGACCGCACCGGCACCGGCACGCAGAGCGTGTTCGGCTGGCAGATGCGTTTCGATCTCGGCGCGGGCTTCCCGCTCGTCACGACCAAGAAGCTGCACCTGCGCTCGATCATCCATGAGCTCATCTGGTTCCTCAAGGGCGACACGAACATCGGCTACCTCAAGGACAACGGCGTCGGCATCTGGGACGAATGGGCCGATGCGGACGGCAACCTTGGCCCGGTCTACGGCAAGCAGTGGCGCTCGTGGGAATGCGCGGACGGGCGCACGGTTGACCAGATCGCCTGGGTCGTCGACGAGATCCGCCGCAATCCCGATTCGCGCCGCCTCGTGGTCAGTGCGTGGAACGTCGGCGACCTGCCGCGCATGGCCCTGCAGCCCTGCCACACGATGTTCCAGTTCCACGTCGCCGACGGACGCCTGTCGTGCCAGCTCTACCAGCGCTCGGGCGACATCTTCCTCGGCGTGCCGTTCAACATCGCGAGCTACGCGCTGCTGACGCACATGGTCGCCCAGGTCTGCGGGCTGCGCGCCGGCGACTTCGTGCACACGCTCGGCGACGCACACCTCTATTCGAACCACGTCGAGCAGGCGCGCGAACAACTCACGCGCACGCCGCATGCGCTGCCGCAGCTGCGCCTCAATCCCGACGTGCGCCGCCTCGAGGATTTCCGCTACGAGGACATCACGATCGAAGGCTACGTCGCCGACAAGGCGATCAGGGCACCGGTGGCGGTCTGATGGCGCGCATCGCGCTCGTCGCCGCGCTCGACCGCGACTTCGCGATCGGCCGCGACAACGCGATGCCGTGGCACCTGCCGGACGACCTCAAGCGCTTCAAGGCGCTGACCCTCGGCAAGCCCGTGCTGATGGGCAGCCGCACCGCACGCGCGATCGGCTTCGCCCTGCCGGGACGCCCGAACCTCGTGCTGACGCGATCCGGCCGCTCGCCGTATCCGGGCCAGCTCGCCGTCGCCTCGCTGGACGAAGCGATCGGACACGCCGGCGATCGCGACCTCATGGTCATCGGCGGCGGCGAGGTCTACGCACTCGCCCTTCCGCGCGCGACCGACCTGCGCCTGACCTGGGTCGACACGCGCATCGACGGCGCCGATGCGCACTTTCCGCGCTTCGATGCAGGAGAGTGGGATGTGACGCACGACGAACGACATGTGGCCGATGCGCGGCATGCGTTTGCGTTCCGCTTCGTCGACTACCGGCGGCGGGTGGTGTAGGCGACGCCTGCCTACTCTTCCGAATACCCGGCTTCGCGGCCATGTCGAACCGCGAGGACGAGCACTGTGTCCTGCAGTTCCTCGTAACTGTAGAGGGCGAGATAAGCCGACTTGCCGCGGGAAATGACCAGTTCTCGAAGCGCAGTACCGGTCGGGCGTCCGATCAGCGGATGATTCTCGAGAATCTCCACGGCCTCAAGAACGAGATCGATGGTCTGGATCGCCGCAGTCGGAGCGGATTCCAGCAGGAAGTCGGCCAGTCGCTCAAGATCCGCGAGTGCTCGCCGTGCATAGACTATCTGCGCCAAGACTTGGCCTTCGGGCGAACCGTCGCCTTTCGCTGCACGCGCCCGCGGATGTACGCGTGCACTTCGTTTGCAGCAAAGCCCTTTCGCGACGTCAGCGTTTCATCGCGGGCGTCCTCGGCCTCGGCAAGCAGTCGGGCGCGCTTCTCGGCCGCACTGGCAACCTGCCGGATTGCCTCGACCATGAAGGCATGCGGCGTCATCCCGCGATGTTTCGCCGCCGCCGTCGCGAGTTCCTTCACGTCGTCCGGGAGCTTGAGCGAAGTGGTGGTCATGGTTCCGTCTCCTGGGTAGCACCATGGTAGCACCGGTTGGTGGTGCCTCCAACGAAGGTGCGAGGGGTCACTCGTGATTCACGCCCAATGATGTCGGTCGCCATCTGGAACGAGAACGCGGGGTCCCCACGTGCGCCGCGAAGTGCGACTATCGGCCTGTCCTTCCGCGACGAAAAGGCTCATCGTCCACGCGGAGTTCGATCTCGTACTCGCGTCGTGGCAAGTCGGTGAGGGTGAAGTGGATGCGGACTGGAAAGCTGCAGGCGATGTATGGCCCGCCGGCAGGCAGCGGCGGTTGTTCGACGGAAGTCAATGACAGTCGAATTCGATCGCCACGCAGCGATGCGGTCGACCTCTCTTCGCCTAGCAAGAAGTTCCCCGATTCGAACGCCCATGCCTCCACTTCCAGGCGGCCGTCGACCCACCGAGTCTCGATACGCTCTTCATCATGTCGCGAGCGAGGCCCCATGTCGCGCAATCCGATCGCTCGAGAGACCGTGCATGTCGCAGCATTTGCTCGCCGGAGGTGGACAAGCTTGCGGTGGCGACGAACAGGAATGCCGAAAGAATCATTGGCAACTGAGCGCTACGATTGGAGTCCGGATCGGTAGACCCCGAGAACGGGGTGGACGTAGAGCTTCCGAGCTTGCTCGCGGATATCCAGAAAGTAGTCAGTTTCACAGAAGCGACACGTGGCAGGGTGCTCTTCGTCCCAGCCCCGCTGGTTCTCCAGCGCCACGGCCAGCACCGGTGCGCCACACGCCGGACACGCGAACGCAAGATTGTTGCCGTGCGGGTCGGCCAGAATCTCGTTGCCGTCGGTGTCCATCACCAAGTAATTCGTGATCTTCATGGCCTGCTCTTTCTGGTCAGCGTTTGAACTGAGCCGCGCTGCGAAGCGGCGTCGCCTTGGTTGATCCAACTGCCAAAAATGATCTGCGAAGCGGCATTGGCATGAGTGGCTAGACCGGCATCAGACGGCTAGCCAACCACTGTGACCACATCCAATGTCTCGACGAAAATCCAGCGGTCGTGATCAAGGCGGAACAAGTAACGCCTGGTCGGCTCCGGTGCCTCTGCCGAAAGAGTGCCATCAGTGCTCGCGTACCAGCAGATCTTGCCGGTCGGCGGTTCCGGAATCTGAGCAAGCAAGACCTTTTCGGAGGCACGGTCCAGCGTGAGGAGCCCCATGGGATGCTGGTTGGCTTGTGGCACATATGAGTAGACCGGACACTTCGCCGCCTCTGCTGGTCCAATCCACAGGAGAATCGACATCAGAGTCAAGTAGCGCATGGCTGTTCTCTGGGGCAATAAGCTCTGGATGTCAGCTCCCACGCGTCCGCTCCTGCGAAGTGACGGACGGCCCAACTGCTTCGATGATCTGCGAGGCGATTGATGCAGATTCGTTCCGATCCAAATCGACACCGATCGTCTCGGTGCAGAGGGTTTGGAGGAAGTCCGCCAACTGCTCGACCGTGCAGTAGGCCTCGACCATTGAGACCGCTCGCAGCGCGTAGCCGTCATACTCGTCCGAGGGCGCCGACGAACCTGGACCGACGCCGATGGGATCCCAGCGACGCAGGATCGCTTCGACACGACGAACACGCGACATGATGGCGATCTTTCGGGCCCGTCGATCAAGAATTTCTCGGCGCCGTGCCACAAGAGCTACTCGCTCGGAATGGCGTACTGGGCTTCCCTGACGCAAGACTCCGCCTCGCTCCTGCTTTCGAAATGGTCCACGGTCAGTACACCCCAGCCGCGACCCGTCATTCCCACCCAGACGATCGGTACTTCGTCGGCGCGCGTGTCGACCTTGAGTACTCCACTTCTTCCGCCGGGATTGTGCTCGATGTAGACCTCATGAGGACCCGGCTCCACGACGACATGCGCGAAATTGTTCGGCTTCAGGGTTCCGATCGGCTTGTTGTCGACGACCGCCGTCGTCCGGTTTCCGGCACCGACGAATGCGGCGTCCTCTCGACACACGTACAGGCTGACCTTGCCCGAGACGGGCCGCAGTTCACGCAGCGTCGCCTCGGTGCTCTTGTCTCCGTAGGTAACGGTCGCGCATCCGGACAGCGTGATCAACGCCAGCGCGCCTATCACGGCACTTTGGATCTTCATCCGAGTATTCCTCCTAGAGTTGTGGAGTCCTGACACTCCTGCTCAGGTCTGAGTCCGAACGGCGAGGAAATTCGCCGTGGATCTCCTTGCTTGCCGACACGCCACGTACTTGTATGACGTGGGTGCGCTTCACGCCAGACACCCGAGTTCCCACCCCGCGTTGCACCGAGTGACGTCGATGGCAAACGAGTCGGTCCCCGGGACGATCAAGCCGATAAAACTTCTGGCCCTGGGTGGCCGATTGAACGCGTGGCCTCGTCCCGGCGGATTCCATCATGGCCCGAGCGCGAAGCGCTTACCTCAAGGCCGAATACACGACTGCAACCGCACCGTTTTCCCGAAAGCGCTTCACTCGGTCACTTGCACGGGGAGTCCATACACGATGTGTTAGGCGGTAGTGAGTCGTAGAACTGCAGCTTCTCATGCGACGTCATACTGACCCTCCTCGGTGAAACCTTCAGCGATTCGCACGATCTTGAACCGCGCCGATGAAACTCGGAAGGCGACCAAAATTTCTTCGTTTGAGCTGGCGTTCTTCAATGCCCACGTGGTCGAAGCCGATTCGATGTCGACATGCGGCGGGACGCCCGCCAGAACCGCTAGGCGCCGGCGCGCTGGATAGCACGCGGTTGGCCGAAACTCGTCAAAGCCGTCGCGTGCTATGACTCGCTGCGTGATCGTGGCAAATTCGTCGAGTGTCACGTCTGCCGCCTAACGCCTGAGTTGAGCCGCGCCGCGTGCCGGCGTCGGCTTGAATGATCGAATGGACTCCCCTCGTGTCGCCACACGGCTTCGATGAGCCAGACGGATCATGATGATCCGGACACGGGATCGCGAGAGGAGTCCGCCATGCATGCTACGCCCAAATCCGCTGCGGCCACCACCGCCGCCGTCGACCTCGCCAAGGCCGTGTTCGAGCTCGCCTTCGCCGACGCCGACCGACGCGTCGTCGAGCGCCGCCGCCTGACCCGCACGGCCTTTGCACGAGCGTTCGACAATCGCGTGCCGATGCGCATCGTCATGGAAGCGTGCGGCTCGGCGCACTCCTGGGCGCGACACTTCGCGAGCCTCGGCCACACCGTCGAACTGCTGCCGGCACACGACGTGCGCCCTTACGTGCGACGCAACAAGACCGATCGCACCGATGCGGCCGGTCTGCTCGAAGCGGCGCACTGCGCATCGATCCGCTGCGTCCCGATCAAGTCGCCCAGCCAGCAGGGCATCCAGGGGATGCACCGCGTGCGCGAGCTCCACAAGGCACAGCGCACCGCCGCGATCAATCTCGCCCGCGGCCTGCTGCGCGAGTTCGGCGTCGTCATCCCGCCGGCTCGGCCAAGGTGAGGCTCACCCCAAGGCCGAACACACGACTGCAACCGCACCGTTTGCCTGAAAGCGAAGCGGCGTCGGCTTGAATGAATTGTTAGGCCTCAGTGCGACCATTGGCAAGGTTCTTCTGCCATGCAAGTAGGTCGTTTGTGGCCAATTGAACTTGTTCTTGTAGCTGTAAGTACGAAAATACCATCCTTACGTCCCGCCCCACGTATAGCTCTGTCAGAAACTCTATCTGGGGTGCGTCCACAGCCAATAGGCGAACAATGCAAAGCCGCTGGCCGTTGAACTGAATCTCCGCGGCCGGAGTGTGATCGGGCTCCTCAGTAATAAAGATGATCTCGAAAGACATGATCTGAGGCCAACGCCTGAATTAAGCCGCGCCGCGAAGCGGCGTCGGCTTGAATGAATTGTTAGCTTAACGCCTGCGATGCCACGGGCGCGATTAGGAGGCTAGTGTCGCTGTCTTCTCCGCGGCGCAGCGAAACATCAAGGTTCCCCTCTTGAGTTGCGAGTAGTTCTGGCTGCGCAAGCGGAACTAGAGCCGCAAGAACATCAACCACGGGGAAATCTCGGCGCTCTTCCAAGAAGCGACAGACTTGTCTATCCGCTGGACGCGGCAGGTTAACTTCTCGCGGAACTTGGGCGTCCGCGTGTATGAACTGCTGCACGATTTGCCAGCCCTGATAGAAAACTTCCATGAAGGAGCCGTCGTAAGGCAACGGCACCACGATCAGGTTTCGTTGTTCATCCCGCCTAATTGCGTCATTTCGGCCCTGTTGGGATGGCACGACAGCCAAGCGCAGCCCTTGAGCACCCTCAAGATGTCTAGGGTTGATCTTAACCGTGGTTCCCACCCATTGGTCGGGCGTTCTGTCGCCGACGAACAGATCTGCTTTCCAAAGTCCATTGATTGACTCTGGAAGTGATTGACGCGCAGTGCTCCTTCGGAATGCAGCGGCCACCGCGTCAATATGCCGCTTGAGTTTTACTGGCTGACCCAGAACGCCGGAGAGAAGTCGACTTTCGTTTGTCAAAACTTCATGCGCCGTTTGGATTAGCTGTACAGCACCGCTCTTCTCTGCACCGAACAAGATTGATGCCGGGTCTCCACCGCGAATACGGCAGTGATCTCTAAGCGCAGTTGAGATGCGATCAAGGATAACTGGATTGTTCCCCGTTATTGCGTCATGCACTGCGTACTCAAAGCTGATTCCGCAGTCACCGTCGCCTGGACGGTAAGCGCGTGGAATTTGCCGAAGTCGTATTGTATTCAAGCCCCCCGCAGATCGTGTCCCCAGACGTGGTGTAGCAGCACCGTCTTGAGTTCCTGATCGATCAGGGACTTGGGCGCGAGGAAGAGGTCATCGTGGCGACTTGGGTATGTTGGGTTTGCCGACTCAACAACCTGAGG
>JAFLDX010000101.1 GCA_017302215.1 Lysobacterales bacterium | reverse complement strand
GGCCGCGCGCACGCGCGGCCAGGAGGCGCAGCAGGCGTCCCGCGTTGGCCGGCGCGAGGCTTGTCGTGATGCGTTGCGCGGTATCGAGGGTTTCGAGAGCCTCGCCCGGGCGGTCGAGTGCGAGCAGGCTTTCGGCGCGCCCACCGAGCGCGCTGGCACGTTCGAGGCTCGCATCGATCCCGGCCTGCGCGATCAGGGCGAGTGCGGCGTCGTAGTCGGCCAGGGCCGCGGCCGGGTTGCCCTCGGCCAGCCGGACATCGGCACGTCCGCGCAGCATGATCGCGTAATCCGGGTTGGTGGTTCCCTGCAGTTGCGCACGCCGTGCCAGGGCATGCGCATTGGCCGCGCGCGCCTCGTCGAGTCGGCCGAGCCGCAGCAGGCTCGTGCTGAGCCACTGTTCGTTGGTCGCGCAGCGCGAGGACGGCGCGGCTGACGAACGGCATGCTTCGATCGATTGCTCGAGCAGGCGAACGGACTGGGCGTATTCGTGGCGTTCGAAGGCGAGCAGGCCGAGCGACCCGGCGACGCCGATGCGCAGCGCATGCCCGGGCGGCAGCAACGATTCGAGCATCGTTGCAGCTTCCTGCAGCAGCGATGACGCCTGCGCGGTCTCGCCGCGCTCGGCATGCAGCTGGCCGAGCACCTGCAGCAGCGCGGCGGTGTCCTCGTGTGGCCGTGGATGGATGCGCCGCGACAGCGCGAGGGCCTCGGTGGTCGTGGCGATGGCCTGCGTGTAGTCGCCGAGGCGGCGCTGCAGCAGGGCAAGGTTGCCGAGCGCAACCGCATAGTCCTGCTGCACCGGCACCGCCAGGCGTTGCCAGCGCGCCAGCGCGTCCGTGAGTTCGGCCTTCGCGGCGACGAGCTCGCCGACCTGCGTCAGCGCGCGACTGTGGGCGAAGGCGATGCGCAATGACTCGACCGCATCGGCCCCGTGCAGGCGCAGCGCGAGGTCACGCGCCTCGCCGAGCAACGCGGGCGCTTCGTCGCCGTGGCCCGCGGCTTCGCGTGCATCGGCATAGGCCCACAGCGCCTCGACGGTGAGATCGTCGGCGTTCGCGCGCAACCGCGCGAGATGCGGCCGCAGCACGTCGGCGGCGGCATCGCCGCGATCGAGCGCGCCGAGCGCCCATGCGCGCTTGATCTCGATCGCGAGTCGCGCCGGCGCGTCGTGTGCCACGGTCGATCCGAGCGCCTGCAAGGCCTGGTCGTAGAAATCGAGCGCCGCCGCGTAGTCGTTGCCGTTCTTCGCGACCTCGCCGAGCGTCGCGAGGAAGTCGGCGCGACTCGCCGGGGCGAGGCTGGTGTCGATCGCGAGCCGCTTCGCCGCGGCGCGGACGAGCACATCGGGCGTCGGCCGCGCGTCGGCCGGCAGGTCTTCGTTCGCCGTTTCGAACAGGCCGACCACGAAGTCGCGCGTCGCCTGCGCGCGGCGCGCCTGCTCGCGCGCGATGCCGGCCTGCCAAAGGGACAGCGCGAGGCTGGCGAGCACGCCTGCGACGAGGGCCGCGGTGACGAGGATGCCGCCGCGATGGCGCTGCGCGAACTTGCGCAGCAGGTAGGTTCGTGACGGCGGGTGCGCCGATACCGGCTGGCACGCGAGGAGGCGGCGGATGTCGTCGGCGAGGGTCGCGGCATCGCGATAGCGCAGCCCCGGGGCACTCGCGCAGGCCTTGGCGAGGATCCAGCGCAACTCGACCGGCAACTGCGCCGGCAGTGCCACCGGCTGTGCGGACGGGCTTTCGGCCGGCGCGATGCCGGTCAGCAACAGGCGCAGCAGCACGCCGAGCGCGTAGACGTCGGTAGCCAGCGTGACGGCGCCCCCATGCACCTGTTCCGGTGCGCCGTAGCCCGGTGTCAGCATCTGCGGCCGCGTCGCCGCCTCGTCATCGCCATCGTCGAGCAGGTGGGCGATGCCGAAGTCGAGCACCTTGATCGTGCCGCCGCTGCCGACCAGCACGTTCGACGGCTTGAGGTCGCGGTGGACGATCAGCGCGCGTTGTGCCGCGGCAACCACGCTGCAGAGGTCGAGGAACAGGCGCAGCCGGGCCTCGACGGACGGCGCGTTGTGCTCGCACCAGCGGTCGATCGGTTCGCCGTCGACGTACTCCATGGCGAGGTAGGGAATCCCGTCAGCGCTGACTCCGCCGTCGATCAGGCGCGCCACGCCGGCGTGCTCGAAGCGCGCGAGGATCGCGCGTTCGCGGCGGAAACGTCGCAATTCACCGGCATCGTGGATGCCGCGGTGGAGCAGCTTGACCGCCACCGTCTGGGCGAAGTCGCCGCCGACGCGTTCGGCCAGGTAGACCGTGCCCTGGCCGCCACGGCCGATCAGGCGGCGCAGTTCAAACGTGCCGTAGCGGCGACCGAGCAGCGCTTCGGGCGGGACTTCGTCGTCGCCGGCGTGCGCAGCGATGCGATCGAGATGCGCGGCTACGTCGTCGCGCAGGAAGCCCGTCGCGTGGCAATCGGCGGCCAGCATAAGCTCGAGTTCGATGCGCTCACCGGTATCGGGCACGTGGGTTTCGAACCATTGCGGGCGCTCGCCCTCGGGAACCTCGAGGCAGCGTTCGAACAGTTCGCGCAGGCGGGAGAACGAGGAGGCCATGTCAGTCTCGACGTCGAAGCGCTCGCCGCACCGACATCGCGGCGACTAGCCGGTCAGCTCGCTTTCGAGCCAGGCGCGCGCGGCGCGCCAGTCGCGGTTGATGGTCCGCTCGGACACACCGAGCAGCTCGGCGACGCGGCCGAGGTCCAGGCCGGCGAAATAGTGCAGCTCGACGACCTCGACGGCGCGCGCATCGACGGCCTGCAGCTTGGCCAGGGCGGCGTCGAGTTCGAGTGCGCGCGAGGCATCGACCTGGGCCGCGGCCAGTGACGGCGAGTCGAGGTCGGTCTGCTGCAGGTCGCCACCGTGTTTCGGGCGCAGGCAGCGGCGCGCATGGTCGGTCAGCAGGTTGCGCATCGAGCGCGCGGCGTAGCCGAAGTAGTCGCGCGGCACGAAACCGCGCTCGCCGGCGGCGGCCAGGTCGAGGTAGACCTCGTGCACGAGCGCGGTCGTGTTCAGCGTACGCGCGGGACCGAAGCGCCTGCGCTCGCGCTGGGCCACGGTTCGCAGGCGCTGGTAGACCGCGTCGAACGAGAGCCCCGACTGCGTCTGTCCAGCCCCGCCGTCCGCACCGATGTCCCCGGGCAACCCCATCGCGACTCCTCCCGCGCCAAGGCGCGAATGTAGCGCAGATGCCGCCGCGCGGCCGCGCGGTCGGCTCAGGCCGGCTCGGCGAGCAGGCGCAGCTGGTCGACGCGGTCCTCGCGGGTCAGCGCGTCGACGAGTTCGTCGAGGTCGCCCTGCACGATGTCCGGCAAGCGGTACAGGGTCAGGTTGACGCGGTGGTCGGTGATGCGGCCCTGCGGGTAGTTGTAGGTGCGGATGCGCTGGCTGCGGTCGCCCGAACCGACCTGCAGGCGACGCGACTCGGCCTGTGCGGCCGCCTGCCGGCTGCGCTGGTCGTCAAGCAGGCGGGCCTTGAGCAGCGACAGCGCGCGCGCGCGGTTCTTGTGCTGGCTGCGCTCGTCCTGGCACTCGACGACGAGCCCGGTCGGCAGGTGGGTGACGCGGATCGCCGAATCGGTCTTGTTGACGTGCTGTCCGCCGGCACCGGAAGCGCGGAACGTGTCGATGCGCAGGTCGGCGTCCTTGATCTCGATGTCGTCGACCTCGTCGAGCTCGGGCAGGATCGCCACGGTCGCAGCGGAGGTATGGATGCGCCCCTGCGACTCGGTCGCCGGAACGCGCTGCACGCGGTGCGTGCCTGATTCGAACTTGAGTCGCGAGTAGGCGCCCTTGCCCTCGACGCGGGCGACGACTTCCTTGTAGCCGCCGTGTTCGCCTTCGCTGGCCGACAGGATCTCGACCTGCCAGCGCCGGCGCTCGGCGTACCTGAGATACATGCGCAACAGGTCTCCGGCGAAGATCGCGGCCTCGTCGCCGCCGGTGCCGGCGCGGACCTCGAGGAACAGGTTGCCTTCGTCGCGCGGGTCGGCCGGGATCAGCAGCAGGTTGAGGTCGTCGTCGAGCGCGGCGAGGCGCGCATCGAGTGCCGCGACCTCCTCGCCGGCGAGCGCCGCCATCTCGGCGTCGGCGAGCAGGGCTCGCGCGGCCGTGCGTGCACGCACGGCCTCGTCGTAGTCTCCGAGCATCGCGCTCAGCGGTGCCAGGCGTGCATGCTCGAGGGAAATCTCGCGCAGGCGCCTCGCGTCGCCCGCCACGTCGGCGCTGGCGAGCAGGCGTTCGAGTTCCTGGTGGCGTTCGGCGAGTTGCTCGAGCTTGCGGCGGATCGAGGGAGTCATGCGCGGTCCGGAGCCGCGTCGGCGCGGCGTGCGCATGATACGCGAGGCTCCGTCGCGGGCATGACTTCCTGCGCAAGGCATTGCCCCGGATGACCGCTAGACTGGCGTTTTCGTGCAGGGAGAATGCCCGATGAAACGCCGCTTCGATGCATGGATCCTCGCCCTTGCGCTGCCGTTGTCGGCAGCGGCAACGGCAGCGGACAAGGACCGCTGGGAGTTGCCGGTCGCATCCAGGACCCTCGACAACGGCCTGACCGTGGTCGTCAGCGAGGACCACAGTTCGCCGACGATCGGCGTCAGCGTGGTCTACCACGTCGGCATGCGCCTCGAGCCGAAAGGCCGTACGGGCTTTGCGCACCTGTTCGAGCACCTCATGTTCCAGGGCACGCCGGAAGCGCCGAAGGGCGTGTTCGACCGCGTCATCAGCGGTGGCGGCGGCTTCAACAACGGCTCCACGCGCGGCGACTACACGAACTACATCGAGACGGCGCCGGTGTCGGCCCTCGAGCCGATCCTGTGGCTCGAAGCCGACCGCATGAAGACGCTCGACTTCTCCGCCGGGAATCTCAAGAACCAGCAGGAGGTCGTCAAGGAAGAGATCCGCGTCAACGTCAAGAACAAGCCGTACGGCGTGTTCTTCTGGGACGGACTCAACGCGCTCGCGTTCTCGAAGTGGGAGAACAGCCACGACGGCTACGGCAGCTTCACCGATCTCGACAGCGCGAAGCTCGACGACGTGCGTGCCTTCCATCGCGATTTCTACGGCCCGAACAACGCCGTGATCGCGATCGCCGGCGACGTCAAGGCCGCCGACGTGTTCGCGCTGGCCGAGAAGTACTTCGGCGGGATCGCCCGTCGGCCGGTGCCGAAGGGCACGGATGTCGGCGAGCCGCTCAACACGAAGGAGAAGCGCGAGAAGCAGACCGATGCGCTGGCCCAGGTGCCGGCATTCGCGGCCGGCTGGAAGATGCCGGCACGCGGCAGCGCCGACCACGCGCCGATGGCCGTGCTCGCCCAGTTGCTGGTCGGTGACACGGCCGCGCGGTTGTACCAGGGTCTCGTCAAGGGCCGCGAGCAGCTGCTCAACATCGAGGGTGGCCTGAACTGGCCGCTCGGCGATGCCTGGGACTTCGACGGACCGACCCAGTTCGTGCTGTTCGGCCTGTACAAGCCGGACGTGTCGATGGACGCGGTCCTCGACGCAGTCGACGAGGAGATCGCGCGCGTGGCGAAGGACGGCGTCGATGCGACGACCCTCGCGCGCGTGAAGACGAAGATGGTCGCCGACTACTACAACGGTCTCGACGCGTTCATCTTGCGCGCCGATGCGCTGGCCAAGGCCCGGATGCTGTGGGGCGATGCGAATGCGGTCAATCGCGTGCCGGGCTGGATCGAGGCGGTGGGCGCCGACGACCTGAAACGCGTCGCCGCCAGGTACCTCGTGCCGACCAACCGTGTCGCCATCGACCGGGTGCCCGCACCCGCCGCACCCGCAACGGACAAGAAGTGAGGCCGCCGATGAAGACCACGATGATTTCGCTCGCGCTCGCGCTGGCGCTCGCCGCGGCGAGCGCCTCTGCCGCCGATCCGTTCGTGCCGAAAGGCATGCCCGCCTACGGGCCCGACAAGCCCCTGCCGGTGCCGGAGATCGCGCGCAAGACGCTTGAGAATGGACTCGTCGTCTGGGTGATGCCGCGCAGGGGAGGCAACCCGAAAGTCGATTTCGTGCTCGCCGTGCGCGGCGGCAAGGCGGCCGATCCGGTCGACCGACCCGGCATGTCGAGCCTGCTGGCGGACCTGCTCGTCGAGGGTACGCCGACACGCAGTTCGGCCCGGATCGCCGAGGAACTGCAGGCGCTCGGTGCCTCGCTCGCCGCCAACGCCGGCAACGACGGCATCAGCCTGAGTGCGTCCGGCCTCGCCTCCGGCGCGACGGCGCTCGCTCGACTCGTCGCCGATGTGGCCCGCAATGCGAGTTTTCCGCAGGACGAACTCGCGCTCGCCAAGGGCAATGCATTGCAGGCACTGAAGGCGGCCGAAGCCGAGCCGGACTACCAGGCGGGCCGTGCCCTCGACGAGGTCGTGTATGGCGACCATCCCTATGCACGCACGCGCCCGACCGAAGCATCGATCAACGGCACGGACCGGGCCGCGCTCGTCGCGGCGCACGCGGCGCGCTTCCGCCCCGACCACGCCCTGCTCGTGGTCGCCGGCCCGCTGACCGCCGAACAGGGGTTCACCCTGGCCGGCGAGGCATTCGGCACGTGGAAGGGCACCGGCAAGGCGCTTGCGGACACGCCGGCGCCGCCGAGCGTGCGCCCGCTCCGGCATGTCTTCATCGAGCGCGCCGGCAGCGTGCAGTCGGCCGTGCGCATCGGCCGACCCGCGTTCGCCGCCGGCAGCGACGACGAGATCGCCGCGACCATCGCCAACGCGGTGCTCGGCGGCGATTTCTCGAGCCGGTTGTCGCGCGTGCTGCGCGAGGAGAAGGGTTACACCTACGGCGCCTACAGCGGCTTCGGGGCGAATCGTGCCGGCGGCGTTTTCGCGGCCGAAGCCGATGTGCGCAACGAGGTCACCGGCGATGCCGTGGCCGAGTTCCGCAAGCAGATGCAGTCGCTCGTCGACATGCCGGTCGAGGCCGAGGAACTGACCCGGGCCAAGCGCTCGACTGCCGGCATCTACCTTTTCCGCAACCAGCTGCAGGGTGCGGTTGCGGGCTCGCTCGCCAACGGCTGGCTGCTCGGCAGGCCGCCCGAGTATCTCGGTGAGTTTGTCGGTCGCACGAACAAGGTCAGCGCCGCGCAGGTGCAGGCGATCGCGCGCAAGTACTTCGATCCGGCCGGACTGAGCATCGTCGTCGTCGGCGACAAGGCGGTCGCCGATCAGCTCGCGCCGTTCGGCAGTTTTTCGACGAAGGCGAAATAGAAGATCCTGCTGGAGAACCGCACGAAACGCCTGCAGGAAACGGCTTCAGCCGTGCTCTGTCCGTACAGCCCCTGCGGGCATGCAGGAAGCGGCTTCCGCCGCGATGCTCTGTCTGTACAACGCAAAAAAAGCAAGAGCATCGCGGCGCAAGCCGCTTCCTATTCGATGCCGAGCTTCTCGAGTCGGTAGCGCAACTGGCGCAGGGTCAGGCCGAGCTGGCGCGCTGCGGCCGTGCGGTTCCAGCGGGTCGCCTCGAGCGCCTTCATGATGACCGCGCGCTCGGTCTCGGCGACGGTTGCGGCGAGGTCGCCGACGTAGGCCGAATCGGGCAGCACGCGCGCCGCGGGTTCGGTCGCGGCGTGCGCCGGTTCAGCCGACGGCGGTGGAGGCGTTTGCAGGCTGCTCGTATTGGCCCAGCGCTCGGCGTTCTCGTTGACCGTCGCCGGCGCGCGCGCGACGAGGCGCAGGTCCTCGACGCTGATCGAGCCGTTCTCGCACAGCGCGACGGCCCGCTCGAGCACGTTCTCGAGCTCGCGCACGTTGCCGGGGAAGTCGTAGGCGAGCAGCGACTTCAGCGCGTCGGGAGTCAACCGAGCCGGCGCACTGCCCGAGTCGCGGCCGAGGCGCTCGAGCACGCGCCCGGCGAGTTTCGGGATGTCGTCGCGGCGTTCGCGCAGCGGCGGCACGCGCAGTTCGATGACGTTGATGCGATAGAACAGGTCCTGGCGGAACGCGCCGAGGTCGACCAGCTTGGCGAGGTTCTTGTGCGTGGCCGACAGGATGCGCACGTCGACCGGCACCTCGGCGCGCGCGCCGATCGGGCGAACGGCCTTCTCCTGGATCACGCGCAGCAGTTTCACCTGCATGTGCACGGGCAGTTCGGCGACCTCGTCGAGGAAGAGGGTGCCGCCCTGGGCGGCCTGGAACAGGCCTTCCTTGTCGGCGTGGGCACCGGTGAAGCTGCCCTTCTTGTGGCCGAAGAACTCGCTTTCCATCAGTTCCGACGGAATCGCGCCGCAGTTGACCGGCACGAACGACGACGCGGCGCGCGGACCGAGTTCGTGGATCAGGCGTGCCACCAGTTCCTTGCCGACGCCGGACTCGCCGGCGATGTAGACCGGAGCCTGGCTGCGCGCGACCTTGGCGATCGTCGCGCGAAGTTCTTCCATGGCGACCGAGTCGCCGATCAGCCGCGACTGGCTGGCATCGGTGCTCGACCGCTTTTCTTCCGACAGCTTGAGCGCCGTCTGCACGAGCCGTCTAAGGACATTGATGTCGACCGGCTTGGACACGAAGTCGAAGGCACCGGCCTTGAGCGCGACCACGGCGGCGTCGACGTTGCCGTAGGCCGTGATCATGGCGACCGGCGTCTCCGCATACTTCGACGCGATCAGTTCGATGATGTCGTGGCCGGTGCCGTCGGGCAGGCGCATGTCGGTAAAGCACAGCGCATACCGCTGTTCGGCGAGACGCGCTTTCGCGTCGGTGACCGTGGCCGCGGTCTCGACGATCAGCCCCATGCGACCCAGGGTGAGGGTCAGCAGCTCGCGGATGTCCCGCTCGTCATCGACTACCAGTGCGAATTGTTTGCTCATGCGTTCCGGGAATCGCGGCGCGCGCCGCGAGCTAGGTTAATCCGTGGCGCGGGTTAAGGCAAAGAATTGCGAACGGCGTGCTGCGCTGCGGCGCCGACGGCTCAGCTGGAGGCGGGCGGCAGCCGTTCCGAAGGCGCCGCCGCCTCGGTGTCGTCGGGCTTCGCCTCGAAAAGGCGTTCCGCGGCACGCAGCAGCTCGATATCGCCGCGCAGGGCCGCCGCACGCAGGTTCGCGCTCGGCGCGTGCAGGAGCTTGTTGGTCAGCGCGTGGGCCAGGTAGTCGAGCGCCTCCTCGGGTGTCTTGCCGCGCGCCAGCAGCGCGCGCGCGCGCGCCAGAACGTCGTCGCGACCGGCTTCGGCTGCGCGCCGCAGTCCTCCGACCGGGTTGCGCAGGTCAAGTGCGCGCCACCAGTCCATGAAGTGCTCGACCGACAGCTCGATCATCGCTTCGGCTTCTCGCGCGGCCTGCTGGCGCGAACGCAGGTTCTCGTCGATGACGTCGCGCAGGTCGTCGATCGTGTACAGGAACACGTCGTCGAGCGTGCCGACGTCGGGATCGATGTCGCGCGGCACCGCGATGTCGACGAGGAACATCGGCCGCCGACGGCGCGCCGCGATCGCGGCAGCGACCATGCGACGCGACAACACGGGCTCGCGCGCTGCGGTCGAGGAGATCACGATGTCGGCTTCGGCGAGGTGGCGCTCGAGATCGGACAGCTCGATGGCATAACCGCCGAAGCGTCCGGCCAGTGCATGCGCATTCGCGAGCGTGCGGTTGGCGACGATCAGCCGGCGCGCGCGTGCCTCGGTCAGGTGGCGTGCCGCGAGTTCGATCGTCTCGCCCGCGCCGATCAGCAGCACGCAGGCCTGGCTGAGGTCGGCGAACACGCGTTCGGCGAGGCGTACCGCGGTGAAGGCGACGGACACCGTGCTGGTGCCGATTCGCGTGTCCGAACGCACGCGCTTGGCCACCGCGAAGGTGTTCTGGAACAGCCGTTCGAGCGGCGCGTCCAGCGCGCGCGCGCCGCGCGCGAGTGTGTAGGCGTCCTTGACCTGGCCGAGGATCTGCGGCTCGCCGAGCACCATCGATTCAAGACCCGTGGCGACGCGGAACAGATGGCGCACGGCGTCGGCATCGTGATGCCGATAGGTGAATTCGTCGATGTTGGTGCCACCGAGGTTGCGATGGCGATGCAACCATGCGAATGGCGACGATTCGGCGCCTGCTTCCACGTTGCAGTACAGCTCGGTGCGGTTGCAGGTCGACAGGATCGCTGCTTCGCGCACGCCCGGCAGGGCGATCAGCTCACCGAGCGCCGGGCCGGTCGCCTCCGGTGCGAAGGCGATGCGCTCGCGCAGCGCGACCGGTGCCGAAAGGTGGTTGAGTCCGAGGGCGATCAGGGCCATGCGTGCGACAATCGGCTAAGCTTGCCCGTGAACGAACAGGAGCGCGGCGCGGTCGCATCGAGACGGGATCGGCGATGCATGCCGGACGTCGATCACCACCGCCGCGCCGGATTGTGCGGGCGCCTCCCCGCAACTTCAAGCAAGCCCCGGGGTTACCAGGATTCGCGCGCGTGCCGAACCGAAGCAGGTCTGCCATCGCCAGCCCATCGGGCATGCCGCGCGGCCTCGCCCTCGTGGCATTCGCGCTCGCCCTGCTCGGCGCCTGCGCGACGCCTCCGGGAGCGCGCGCGCCGCGACCTCTCGCCGCGCAGAGCGTGCGCCCGGTGCCGGTCGCGCAGGACCTGCCACTGATGCTGATCGGCGCCGAATTCGCGCTGCAGAAGGGGGATCTCGTCGAAGCGGCCGGCCGGTACACCGATGCCGCATTGCTGTCGGCCGATCCCGCGATCGCCGAGCAGGCAACGCGAACCGCGTTGGCCGCAAGGCAATGGCCGCTGGCGCAGCGCTCGCTCGCGCGCTGGCAGCAACTCGCGCCGGATGCGAGCGGCATCGTGCAGGCGCGTGCCTGGATCGCGCTCGCGGAGGGGGATGAGGCGCGCGCGCGTGCCGAGCTCGTGACCCTGACCGACGTCGCTTCCACGCCCGGCTGGCGACTGGTCGCGCAGGTCCTGCTCGGGGCTGGGGACAAGGCGCTGGCCGCGCGTGTGCTCGCGGCAGTGGCGACGCCGGAGCGGCTCGACGCGAACGAATCGAGCTGGCTCGCGATGAGCCAGCTGGCGGTGCGCCTCGGCGATTCCGTGCTCGCCGAGCGGCTGTCGGCCGCGGCGCTCACGCGGTTCCGCAGTGGAGACGGCTACGCGTGGAGTGCACAACTCGCCCTCGACCGTGGCGACAAGGCGCTGGCACGCCGCCAGTACGCCGAGGCCCTGCGCCGCGACCCGTCGAGCCTGCGCCTGCGCACCGGCTACGCCGCGCTGCTCGACGATGCGGGCGACGCGGCCGGC
>JAFLDX010000010.1 GCA_017302215.1 Lysobacterales bacterium | reverse complement strand
CAGCCTTCGTTGGTTTCGTCGCCTTGAAGACTGCGCCATGCGCGCAACTCTTGCTACCAACGGATGATGCCAAACGACTGATCTCACTGGATCATTCGTGGGGAAACCTCAGAACCTGACCCCGTTCGATTGATGTCAACATCCGCGCACGCTCGTCGATTCGGGGAATGCATGTCCGACCCTGCGAATGCCGAAGTGTCCGCTCCCGTGCAATTCGCCGGCTTCTGGCGACGCCTCGGTGCGCTCGCACTGGACACGATCATCCTGATGCTGGTGGGTGGCGTCATTTGCTGGGTCTGGACCGAGCAGGTGGTTGCGCTCGGATCGGTCGGACGATGGGTCGGTTTCGGCTTGGCGTTGCTCTACTTCGGCCTGCTCAACAGCCGCATCGGACAGGGCCAGACCCTGGGCAAGGCGGCGTTGTTCATCCGCGTGGTGGGGTCGGACGGCGGCCTGATCAGTGTGCGACGCGCGTTCGCACGCCAGGTCGTGCTTGGCCTGCCGTTCTACATGAACGGAGCGTGGTTGCCGGCGGCCTTCCACAGTGCGCTGCCATGGATGATGCTGGGTTCCGTGGTCGTTTCCGGTGGAGCTCTCGCAACCATCTATCTGTACCTGTTCAATCGCCCCTCGCGTCGATCCCTGCATGACCTCGCAACCGGAACATCGGTTGTGAGCGAGGCTTCGCCGGCCGAGGCGCCGGCAATGTCGCCGCTGCGGGGCGGGCACCGGATCGCGGTTGGCGTGCTGGCAGCGATGGCGTCGCTCGGTCCGTTGGCATTCGCGCACGTGCTCAAGACGCAGCCCTTCGTCGATCTCGTCGCGGCCGCGAATGCGCTGAATGCCGACCCGAGCGTGCAGGCTTCGGGCGTATCCCTGCGCACGCTCTGGACCCAAGGCGACGCAACCAGGAGGGAGCTGGTTGCCGTGGCCCAAGTGAAGGAAGCCGCGGACGTGAATGAAGGTCTCGCCCGCCGCCTGGGCGGGCTCGTGATCGCGTCCTCTTCCGATGCCGACAACACTCCGGACCTGGTCATCCAATTGCGGTGGGGGTTCGACCTGGGTCTCGTGTCGTGGTCGAAAAGTCAGTCGTTCAAGATTCCGGAAGAGACGAAAGCGTCGTCCGAAAGCGCGCAGTAAGGGGGCAGATGCCGCCTCGCGACACGACGCGCGTCGTTGCACGGCGAGAAGAAGTGAACCTGATCCCGGTTCACCGTCTCAGTCGTCGAAGCCATCACCGAACAGGCGATCTCCACGCGTCGCGGTCATCGTCACGGCGACCACGGGCTGGATGCCGGTCGTGTTGGTGAACGAGACCAGGGTCTGGCGCGTGACGGTGGCGCCGATGGCCGCGTTCGGCTGGCCGGCGTTGAAGGTGTAGGTCCAGCTGCAGCTCGCGCCGGCGGCGAGCGTCGTGCCGCAGGTCGTCGACGACGAGAACGGCTGTGTCACCGAGCCGCCGAGGATGCTGGTCAAGGTTTTGCCGCTCGTGTTGGTCAGCGTGACCGGCACGCTCAGCGTGGTGCCGAACGCGACGCGGCCGAAGTCGATGTCGTTCGGCGTGAGCTGGGCGAGCGTGCCGGTGCCTTCGCCGGTGACGCTGATCGGCTGGTTGACGCTCGTGCCGGGAACCGAGAAACCGTAGCTCGTGCTCGCGCTGGCGACGCCTTCGACGCGCGGCTCGAAGCGGTACTGGCCCGTGCAGGTCGCGCCCGGCAGGGCCTGGCCCATCGCGGTGTTGCAGCCGGCACCAGTCGCCGAGCCGCCGCTGAAGGCGCCGTCGCCGTCGTTGCCGGGGCTGAAGCCGCCGCCGCCGAACGACAGTGTCTGCGCGGTCTGATTGGTAAACGGAAACGGCACGCTCGCGCGCGTGCCGACCTTGATCCTGCCGAAGCCGATCGAGACCGGCGCCACGCCGACGATCGGCACGCTCGCGACGCCGGTACCGGTGACCGTGATCGGATAGGCCTCGCCGAGCGCCGGTGCCGGCGAGGCGGCACTCACGCCGATGCTCGTCGCGGCGCTGACCGAGCCGACCTCGGCCGGAATGAACCGATAGTTGAAGTGACACGAAGCGCCGGCCGCGAGCGGCGTGCCGCCGCAGGTGCCCGAGATGCCGGTGAACGGTCCCGGGGCGAAGCCGCCGCCGCCGAAGGTGACGGTCGAGGCGTGCGTGTTGGTGACGGTGACCGGCACGATGACCTGCTGGCCGACCAGCCACTTGCCGAAGTCGATGTGGCGCGGCGTGAGCTGGACGAGGCTTTCGGTGCCCGAGCCGGCGAACTCGAGCGCGAACGCCTGGGCCGAGCCGGCCACGATGACCGACAGCGAGGTCGAGGCCTGAAACGCCGTGTTGCCGGCTTGGGGCGGGCGGAACGTGTAGTCGAGGGCGCAGGTCGCACCGGCCGCGAGACTGCCGCCGCAGCTGCCGTTCGAGCCGAAGAATGCCTGCGTGTCGCTGAATCCGCCGCCGGCGAACGTCATCGGCAAGGCGGTCAGGTTGCGCACGCGCACCGGAATGCTGACCGTCGTGCCGACCTTGATCGCGCCGAAGTCGACGTAGACGGGACCGACGCTGGCGAGTTCGGCCGCCGTGGCCGTTGCGCCGAGTGCACCGAACCCTGTCGCCAACACCGCCGCGAGCGCGCTGGCGCAGCCACGATGTCCCCGTGCCGGTAGAGCCGATGATCGTTCCACGCGCGTCGCCCTCGCGGCGCCGATGGCGCCGTCGGTCAACGGAACGGCAAGCAGTGGCAAAAGCGAACGGGCATGGACGATGCGGGGCCGGCCCGGCTTCCTCGGCTTTCGCCCCCGGCACCCCGATGGCCGAAAGGCGAACCTGGTCCTGCCGTCACGCGTTATCGGTCTTGCTTGCGGCGCTGCGCGTCGATCACGTGCTCATTCTGCTCGCGCGTCGCGGCGGCAGCGTCTTCGGCGGCGCGCTGGAGTCGTTTCAAGGTCGTCTCGCGCAGGTTCTGCGCATGTTCCTGCCACGCCTCCATCGCGTCGTCGAGCCGCTCGCGATCCGCGGAGCTGGCCGATCCGTAGGCCGCCTTCTTCGCATCCGACAGCCCGACCGTCACCTTCGTCAGGCAGCGTGCATAGGCGAATGCGCTGTCCGCGTTGCAGCGGGTGGCATTCCAGAGATCCTCGCGACGGTCGCGCAGGGATTCCAGCTGCATCTCGAAGAGTTTCGACAGCGCTTGCCCGTCTCCCGCCGCGAAGTACTCGCCGAGTCCGGCCTTGGCGATGCGGCGCAGTTCGGCGTCCTCGCCGCGCGCGATGTCGAAGCCGACCACATCGAGCCGGAAGCGGATGCCTGCATCGCGCAGCTTGCCGACTTCCGCGACCGCATCGCCGCCACAGGTTTCCAGCCCGTCCGAGATCAGCAGGATGTGATTGTCTTCTGCTTCGTGTCCCTTGAACGCCGCGCCGGCGCGCTGCAACGCGAGTCCGATCGGTGTCCAGCCCACCGCACGGATGCCGTCGGCCGCATGTTGCGCGCGCTGCGCGTCGAACTCGCCGAGCGGTGCGAGCAGCGTCGCTGACCGGCAACTGATCGCTCTCCCGCTTTCCGTGTTGTCGCCCTCGTGCCCGTAGACCAGCAGCCCGGCGCGCACGTCGGTCGGCAGCTGGCGTGCATGGGCGACGAGCGTGCGCCGCGCGGCCTCGAACTTGCGCTCGGAGCCGGCGAGCGCCGCCATCGATCCGGACGCATCCACCACGAACAGGAGATTGCGCCGCGTCGGTGCACCGGCCTCCTTGCCTTCGGGGATCGGGCAGGCGTGAACGAGGCAGCCATCTTCCGAAGACGCATCGAGGCCTGCGGACATCTCGACGAAATCCGGCGCGCCGTTGCCGTTCGTGTCGACGAACCACTTCGCGTCGAGCGCCGAATCGGAGGGTTGGGGACCGCGGTCGGCACGCAGCCCTGCGGATGTCGCAGCGAAAGCCCCGCTGCCGGAGGGAATGCCCGCAGCGGGTACCTCGCTCGCCTCGGCAGGGGCATGCACGGTGCAACCGGCGACGAGCGTGACGAGGCAAGCTGCAATCCAGCAGGAACCGTTCCGGGCCATGGCATGCGTCCTCCGCGACGGATGCGTCGAGCCTACAGCGAACCGCCGGGCGCTCCATGAACGGGCAGGATGCCCTTGCTGGCCCGCCTGCGCCGCGCCAGCAAGCGTATCGGGTTCGCGTTCCCGACGATCGGATCGGCGAGGGGGAACTGGACGCGAAGTGACTCCGTTCGTCCCGTTGCTAGGCGCGCTTGCGCGGCTTCGCTGCGGCGGCTTTCGGCGCGGCTTTCTTTCGCACCGCCTTCGCCGCCTTCTTGCGCGGCGCGGCAGCGGCCTTGGCCGGCGTACGGCGGTCGCTCGCGATGCTCTTGCGCAGCAGCGCCATGAAGTCGACGACGTTCGTCGCCGTGCCTTCGGCCGCTGCCGGCTCGTCGTCGATCGTGCGCACGCGACCCTTGCCCTTGATGCGTTTCTCGACGACCTTCGCGAGCTTGTCGCGGAACTCGTCGCGGTAGCCGCCGGGCGACCACTCGCCGCCCATCGACTCGACGAGGCGCGCCGCCATGTCGAGTTCGGTCTTGCTGATGCGGTACTTGGCCAGGCTGCCTTCGGGAAAGGCGTGATCGTCGAGCGGGACGAGCTCCTGCTGGTAGCGCAGCAGGTTCAGCGCGAGCGCGTCGCCCTGCGGCATCACCGCGCAGAGGTATTCGCGCGTGCGGATCACGACGCGGCCGATGCCGATGCGTGCGGTCTTGCGCAGGGTCTCGCGCAGCAGTACGTAGCCCTTCTCGGCCTTCTTGCCGGGCAGCAGCAGGTAGGGCTTCTCGAAGTACGGCGGCGGGATCGCGTCGGCCGCGACGAAGGTCTCGAGGTCGATCGAGTCATGGCTTTCCGGGGCCGCCGACTTGATGTCCTCCGGCTCGAGCACGACATAGCTGCCCTTGCGGTATTCGTAGGCCTTGACGATGTCCTTCCATGGCACTTCGGCGCCGGTTTCGGCATTGACGCGCTCGTAGCGGATCGGCTTCTTCGTCTTGCCGTCGAGCATGCGGAAATGCAGGTCCACGCGACGTTCGCCGCTGACGATCGACACCGGCAGGTGGAGCAGGCCGAAGGAAAGGGTACCGGTCCAGATCGGGCGGGCCATGGCATCGTTCCTCGAGGTCGTTGCGCGAACGGGAACGTCGAGCCTAGTCGGCGCGCGTGGTGCTGGCCATGGGCACCATCGCGCGCGTTGCAGACCGTTCAGCCGCGGCGGGTGATACGGTCATGGGACCTCTCGAGCCCGACCGCGCCGTCGACCCGCATGAGCCTCGCCGAGTATTCGCGCAAGCGCGATTTCGAGCGCAGCCCCGAGCCCGCGCGCGGCGGCGAGCGCGGGCGCCGCTTCGTCGTGCAGTTGCATCATGCCTCGCATCGCCATTTCGATTTCCGCCTCGAGCTCGATGGCGCGCTGAAGAGCTGGGCCGTGCCGAAGGGGCCCAGCTTCGACCCGAAGGTCAAGCGCATGGCGATCCAGGTCGAGGACCATCCGCTCGCCTATGCAGGGTTCGAGGGCGACATTCCGCAAGGCGAGTACGGTGCCGGCCACGTCGATATCTTCGACACCGGTACGTGGGAGCCGATCGGCTCGGCTCGCGCCGGCCTGGCCCGCGGCGAACTGAAATTCATCCTGCACGGCGACGTCCTGCGCGGCTCGTGGGTGCTCGTGCGCACCGGGGCGCAGGGGAAGAAGCCGGCGTGGCTGCTGATCAAGCACGTCGACGACTACGCCGGCCCCCGTGATGCCGACGATTTCGTCGATGCGAAGACGCAACGCCCGTTGCCGCTGCGCGTGCGTCGAGGCACCTGGGCAGCGATGGACGCGCCAGCGCCGCCGCGCCGTGCCAAACCACCGCGCGCCGCGGCGTCGTCGGCGCCGCGCGAGACGATCCGTGCCGAGCCTTTCGCGCCCGAGTTGTGCAAGCCGGCCACGGAAGCGCCGATCGGCGACGGTTGGCTGCACGAGGTCAAGTGGGACGGCTATCGCCTGCTCGCGACGGTCGTGCGCGGCAAGACGCGCCTGTGGTCGCGCAACGGAATCGACTGGACCACGCGCCTGCTCGATATCGCGCGCGCGGTCGAGTCGCTCGGCTTGCGCAGTGCGCGCATCGACGGCGAACTGCTCGCCGCCGATGGCAAGGGCGGCAGCTTCGCGCACCTGCAACGAAGGCTGTCGGATGAGCCCGGCGAGCCACTGGTCTACATGATGTTCGACCTCGTTCACGCCGATGGGCGTTCGCTGCGCGATGTACCGCTGCTCGAGCGCAAGCGCGTGCTCAAGGAGCGCTTCGAGCGTCATCCCGACGCGCTGCTGCGCTGGTCCGAGCACCACGTCGGCGACGGCGCCGACGTGTACGCGCAGGCGAAGCGGGCAGGGCTCGAGGGCATCGTCAGCAAGCGCGTGGACAGTCCGTACCGTGCTGCGCGCAGTGGCGACTGGCTCAAGCTCAAGATCCGGCCGAGCGTCGAGTACACCGTGATCGGCTATACCGAACCGAAGGGCCGTCGCGCCGGTTTCGGCGCCCTGTTGCTCGGCGAACCGGACGAGTCCGGCGGGCTCGCCTATGCCGGGCGCGTCGGCAGCGGGTTCGACGACGCGGGACTCGTCGCCCTGCAGCGTCGGCTCGCCGCGTTGCACATCGACCATCCGGCTGCCGCAGTCGATGGGCTCGCGCGCAGCGATCGCGAGCGCGCGCACTGGGTCGAGCCGCGCCTCGTGGCCGAAGTGTTCCATCATGGACGCGGCGCGCACGGCCTGCTGCGCCAGGCTTCGTTCAAGGGTCTGCGCGAGGATCAGGACGCGGCCTCGACGCGGCGCGTGGGCAGGAGTGGACGCATGAAGACGCGAGATGCACGAACCGCGCGGCCAGCGCTGCCCTCTGCCGGAATCGAGGTCACGCATCCGCAGCGCGTCGTGTTCCCCGCAGCAGGTTTCACCAAGGGCGATGTCGTCGACTACTACCGCGCGGTCGCGCCGCGGATGCTGCCCGGGATCGCGGGACGCCCGCTCTCGGTCTTGCGCTGCCCCGACGGCGTCGTCGGCGAATGCTTCTTCCAGAAACACGCCGGACGCGGTTGGGGTGCCGGCGTAGCGACGATGCGCGTGCGCGAGGCCGGCCAGGTCAAGGCCTACTTCGCCGTGGACAGCGTCGACGGCCTGATCGAGCTCGTGCAGATGAATGCACTCGAGTTCCATGTCGGCGGGTGCGCGCCGGGCCATCCGGACCGGGCCGCACGCCTCGTGTTCGATCTGGATCCGGGCGAGCGCGTCGGCTGGGCCGCGATCGTCGCCGGCGCGCGCATCGTCAGGCGGCACCTCGCCGCGATAGGGCTCGAATCGTTCGTGCGCACTTCGGGCGGCAAGGGCCTGCATGTGGTCGTGCCGATCCACCCGGCGATCGACTGGACGCGCGCGCGCGCGTTCGCGCGCGGCGTCGCCGAAGCCCTCGCCGAACTCGAGCCCGAGCGCTTCGTCAGCGTGGCCGGCGCACGCAACCGGCGCGGGCGTATCTTCATCGACTGGCTGCGCAACGGCCGCAGCGCGACGAGCATCGCGGCGTACTCGTTGCGTGCGCGCGCATCGGCCGGCGTGGCGATGCCGGTGGCATGGAGCGAAATCGCGCGCCTGCGTGGCGGCGACCATTTCGGTCCGCGCGACGCCCTGCAACGCCTCGCGCGCCGACGAAGCGACCCGTGGCACGGCATCGACGACCTTGCGCAGGCCTTGCCCGCGCTCTGAATCCCGGCGTCAACTCCGCACGCTTCGCAAACCCTCCGATGTCACCGCGCCGGAGCGCGGCGCGTGCCCGGTCCGCCCGTTGCGGCCGCCTGCCCGCGCCATTCGTCCGCTGTGTCGCCGTCGTGCCCGCGAGCCGCACGGGAGCACCGCGGGCGCCCGCGCTGGTCGTGGTCCCGGCGACGTGGTACACAGATCGGTCAAGGAGAGCGACTCGGCACGGGAGGCGGCATGAAATCCACCGGAATGTTCCATGCCGCGTCCGAGTGGAGGCCCCTGGTCGCGATCCGCAGCGGCTATGCCACGCTGCTTCCGCTGATCCTGCTGCAGGGCATCGACATCGCGATCGTCGCCGGAGTCGACCTGTTCATTCCGGCGGAACAGTGGCGGTCGATGCGCGACCTCCTCTTCTACGTGCACACCTTCGTGTTGTCGTTGCTGCCGGCCCTGGCCGTGTGCACGATCAGCTACCACGCCGCCAATCTCTACGGCAGCAACCGGCCCTTCGCGGTCGCACTCTCGTTGTTCGTGTTCCTGCTGCTCACGCTGACCCTCGATCGCGAGTCGCCGCGCCGCATCGACGAGCTTTCGCTGCTCGGCAACGTGTACTCGCTGTTCGTCGGGCCGATCGTGCCATGGGCGTTGTCGCGACTCGAACGGATCTCGATCCTGCAGCTGTTCCGGTCGCCGCACCAGAATGCCTACGTGCGCCGCTTCCTCAACTACGTGTTGCCGACGGTGATGATCGTTGCCGTTGCGGTCGTGCTGGACGGCGCGATCCAGGCCACCGACTGGTCGTCGCTGGTCGCGATCCTGCACCGCGACGGCTGGGCCAACCACTTTCCTTCGCTCGTCGTCTACGTCGTCGTGCTGAATGCACTTTGGACGCTGGGCATCCACGGCTCGCTCGCGCTCATGCCGTGGGTGCGCGACCTGATGATGAACTTCAGCGAGAACGCCGCCGTGACCGCCGCGGGCGGCGTTGCACCGAACCTGTTTCCCTCGCCGGCGTTCTCGGCGTTCGTCAACCTCGGCGGCAGCGGCACGGCACTCGCGCTCGCGATCGCGATCTTCCTGGTCGCGCGCTCGCGGACCAAGCGCCTGATCTGTGCCTCGGCCATGCCGGTCCTGTGTTTCAACGTCAATGAACTTCTGATCTACGGCTTGCCCGTGATTTTCAATCGCTACCTCATGCCGCCGTTCGTCATCGCGCCATTGGCATGCACGTCGGTCGCGTACTTCGCGATCTCGGCCGGGATCGTGCCGATCCCGACGCAGTACCCGGGCTGGACCACGCCGCCGTTGCTGGGTGCCTGGCTGGCGACCGGTGGAAGCTGGGCCGCGGTGGGGTTGGCGGCGTTCAACCTGGTCATCGCGATCGCGATCTACGTTCCGTTCGTTCGTCGCTGGGAAGCCGCGCAGAGCGCGATCGGCGACAGCGTCATGGAGTTCAGGGACCGTTTCCGGTTCGGCTCCTCGACGCCCGTAACCCACGTCGAGAGCGACACCCTCGGTGCGGCGGAACCGCGCGACGACAGCGATCTCGCGCACGCCCTCAGGCTCATGCGCGAAGGATCGCTGGTCTCGTACTACCAGCCGATCGTCGGCGTCGCGCACGGACGCATCGTCGGTGTCGAGTCGCTGCTGCGCCTGAACCATCGCGTCGAGGGTATCCTCGCACCGCATTTCCTCGGCGCCCTGAAACGGGCCAACCTGGCGGGCGAGATCGATGGCTGGGTGGTCGAGAACCTCGTGGCGGAATGGAGCGCATGGGACATCGAACGCGTGACGCCGCCGCTCATCCACGTCAACGTGCACCCGCGTTCGCTGCTCAGCATGCCCCTGGTCGAGCGCATCATCGAGGCCGGGCGCGTGCTGCCGATCAATGTGGAGATCATCGAGGATGAACTCCCGGACCCGATTGACGACTTCAAGACTTCGATCGCGCTGCTCCAGCGCAATGACATCCACCTCGCCATCGACGATTTCGGCGTCGGCTACTCCTCGCTTTCACGGCTGGCCGATCTCGGCATCACCCAACTGAAGATCGACAAGTCCATGCTGGACGCCGCGTTCGGCAGCGCGCGCGCGAAGCAGCTGCTGAGCGGGATCATCGAGTTCGCGAAGAAGCTCGAGATGACGGTCTGCGTGGAAGGCGTCGAGAGGATCGAGCAATTGCGTTTCCTGCGCCTGTGCGGCGTCGACGAGGCCCAGGGCTACCTGATCGGCAAGCCGATGCCGTGGGCGGCCATGCGCGCGCTGGTCGAGGCCGGGCGTCCGCTGCTCGACGTCGCCGACGTCGACGGGGCGGATGCCGCCGGCCGCCCTCGCGCCTGAGCGTGACGATGGGCAGGGTCGTGCAGCGACCGCAGCCGGTTCACGTGTCGTCAAGTTCCCGCGCACGCCGAACCCGCGTCGCTCGTCGGCGACACGTCCTGGTTGTACGGCAGGAAGGCGGCTTCGCGTGTGGCGAATCGGTCTCGAACGCGCGCATTCGCGCTCATCGCGTTGCGCGCCTGCTAGCATCGTCGTTCCTGCGCGCACCCGGAGTGCCCATGCCCGCTCGCCTCTTCGCGCTCGCACTCGTGCTGACGACGGGGAATGCCCTCGCCGGTTCCGATATCACCGATGCACGCCGGTTCGCCCGTGACGCGCTGATCGTCGACACCCACATCGATGCGCCTACCGAGTTGCTCGCGCAGTGGCGCGATCTGGGCGAGCCGACGCCGGATCGCGAGTTCGACTATCCGCGTGCGCGCGCGGGCGGGTTGGACGTGGCGTTCATGTCGATCTACACCTCGCCGGACGAGGACCGGGCGGGCACCGCGCGGCGTGTCGCGAACCAGCAGATCGATGCGGTCGAGGCCATGGTGGGGCGGCACCCCGACAAGTTCGAGCTGGTCACCTCGCCGGCCGCTGCCGGGCGCATGCGCGCGGGAAAGCGCGTGCTGCTCGCACTCGGCATGGAGAACGGCGCGCCGATCGGAGACGACCTCGCCGAGCTCGCGCGATTCCATGCACGCGGAGTGCGCTACATCACGCTCGCCCACAGCGCCGGCAACCGCATCAGCGACTCGTCGTACGATCGCAACCGTCAATGGCAGGGGCTGAGCCCGTTCGGCATCAAGGTGGTGGCCGAGATGAACCGGCTCGGCATGATGGTGGACGTGTCCCATCTGTCCGATGCGGCAACCCGGCAAGCCGTGGAATCGAGCCGGTTGCCGGTGATCGCCAGTCATTCCGGGCTGCGTCATTTCACGCCGGGCTTCGAGCGCAACCTCAGCGACGAGCTGGCCAAGGCCATCGCGACGAAGGGTGGGGTGGTGCAACTCGCGTTCGGCATCGGCTTCGTGAATCGCCAGGCATCGGACGATCTGCAGGCCTATTTCGACGCGGAGGCGGCGCTCGAGCAACGCAACATCGCCGCGCGCGCTGCCGGCAAGCCGACCGAAGACGCGGGCGCATTCTCCAGGGAGTGGCAGCGCGCCCATCCCGCTCCATCGACGCCGATCGCCGCCGTACTCGACCAGATCGACTATGCCGTCCAGCTGATCGGCATCGACCACGTCGGCCTCGGCTCCGACTTCGACGGTGTATCCGGGAAGCTGCCGGATGGCCTGCGCAGCGTCGCCGACTATCCGAATCTCGTGGCCGGCCTGCGCGAGCGCGGTTACGGCGATGCGGCATTGAGGAAGATCCTCGGCGGCAACCTGCTGCGCGTCTGGGCGGCGGTGGAGGCCGGCAGCGAACGCGCACAGCGCTGACACCGATGGTGGGGCGCGCCTGGACGCGTTGGCGAGCGTGTTCGCGACCGCGCCGTCCGGCCGCGTGGCCGGCCCTCAGCTCGAATCGCCGCGCACGCGCTCGACGCGGGTGCGATAGGCCCGCCCGTTCTCGCCGCCGATGCGAGAGGCGCGCGTGCCCTTGATCTCGTCGATCTTGGCGTCGGCGCCGGTCACCGGCTTCGCCTCGACCTTGGTTTCGCGCTCGAAGCCGTGCGACTTGTCGGTGTTGCGGTAGTACCGGTACAGCGCCCAGTACAACGCGGTCGCGCCGGCCGGGCCGGCCGCGAGCAGCCAGAGTCCGCCGTCGTCGCTCATGATGAATGCGCCAGGATCCAGAGAACGATGCCTTCGATGAAGGTCCCGGTGGTGATCGCGGTCAGCAGCAGCTTCCACTGCTGGACCGGCACGCTGCCCATGGTCTCTCCGGTGCGGCCATTGACCGCGATGTAGTGCAGCATGCCGCCGTTGCTTGCGGGCTGGTGGTACGAGTACAGCCAGACCGGCAGGTACATCGACACCCAGCGCGTGCCGTGCACGTCGAGGCGCTCCTGTTCCCAGCGCACGCCGCGGTCGTAGCGGTTCACCGAATCGGCGACCTGGGCGCGCGCGATCGAAAGGAACTGGTCCTCGAGGCGTGGCTGCAACTGATCGACGTTGCTGTTGCGCTTTTCCGAGGTGAAGCCGCTGAGGTACGAGGCATTCCACTTCACCGCGTTCTTGGTGTCGAACGGCAGGATCGTGTTGATGATGTTGTTGGTGTTGACCTTCGTGTCGAGATTGCCGCGCTCGGTGGAGGATTCGAGCGGCAGGTCGTCGACGGTGAAGTCGACCTGGCGCTCGACCCGGTAGATGTCGGCATCGTAGTACGTGGTCTTGTTGTTGCCGCTGCCGCGCGTGTACTCGCGCGTCTTGATCTCGCCCTTGCCGGCGACCGCGGCGCTCGCGTTGCCGTCGACGATCATGTACGGCAGGTAGACGCCGACGACGTTCTCCGGCGTGAACTGCTCCTTGAACTCCTTCAGCGCGAACAGGCGGCGCTTGTCGACGAACTGGCGGATGCGCGCGACCGCGTCCTCCTTGCGGATGTGGAACGGCAGCACGGCATCGGGCACGGCGCCGTTGGCGACCTGTTCGTTGACGCCGAACACGTGTCGGCACCAGTGGCAGCGCGCCGTCATCGCGCTCTCGGTGTTGACCGTGACTTCGGCACCGCAGCCGGTGCACTTGAACGTCATCAGCGCCGCGGCGTCGGCGGCGATGTCGCGCGCCCCGGAAGCCATGACCGTGCCGCGCAGGTCGGCGAGGCCTTCGCCGAGCCCGAAGGCTTCCTCGACGCGCGCACCGTCCCATTCGTTGCGGCAGTACAGGCAGACCAGCAGGTCGGTGCCGGGCTTGTGGCGGATCTCGGTCGATCCGCATTTCGGGCAGCGGTTGAGGCCGTCCTTCAGTTCGGCGGAAGACGTGTCGATCGCGACCGGATCGGGCGCCTCGAGCTCGTCGCGGATCGCGTCGGGCAGGGCGCCGAGATCGATCGAATGATCGCCGGGCACCGGCGGGACATCGCGCGGGGAACCGGGGCCGCTGACGGGCGGCTTCGGCACCGGGGGCGGCGTCCTCGAATCGGGCATGGGATGGTTCTCAGCAGAAGGAGGGAGTTCGGAACGGGGCTGATCGCGGCTCAAGCTCCCACAACAGCAGAAACGATGTGGGAGCGACTCCAGTCGCGATCGGTTTCGCCCAGCTTCAGAGGCCGAGTGCCTTGGCCTTCAGCGCGTCGTAGTCGGACTGCGTGATGAGGCCAAGGTCGAGCATCTCCTTCGCCTTCTTGAGTTTGGCAACCGGATCGTCGGCGGCCGGTGCCGCCGGCGTAGCCGGCTGCTGCAGGCCGCCGAGGCCACCCATCATGCCCGACGCCATGCCGATGCCCATCATGCCGGCTGCGCCGCCGTTCTCGCCGGCCGCCTGCATGCCCGCGGCGACGCTCGCCTGCAGGTTCGAGTTGCCGCGCGACCCGGCGAGCGCGTCGGCGCGCTGCACGGTCTTCAGCAGTTCGCGCGTGTTGGCGTCGTACTCGATCGAGACAATCGCGGTCTTGACGATCACGAGGCCACGGTCGGAGCGCCACTGGTAGGCCTGCTCGACCGCATCGGACAGGCTCTTGGCGAAGCCGATCGAATCCTGCTGCAGCTTGGTGATGCGGTTGCCCTTGGCCGGATCGTTCGAGTACAGGCTGAAGGCCGGCGCGAGCGAGCCGACGACTTCGTTGAACAACTGGCTTGCCGCGGCGTTGTCCATGTCGGTGAAGTCGAACACCTTGCCGGCCTGCAGGTAGCTGGCCGGCACGAAATTCTTCACGAACAGGATCGGGTCGGCGATCTTCAGCGTGTACGAGCCGCGCGTGACCGCGCCGACCTGGGTGTTGAGGAAGGCATCATCCCAGTAGATCTCGGACTGCGTGCCGAAGCGGTTGTCCGGCAGTTCCTTCAGCGAGACGAAGAACGCGGCCTGCTGCGAACCGGGCTGGCCGCCGAACTTGAAGCGCTCCCAGCTCTGCAGGATGAGCGGGCTGACCAGGCCGTCGCCGGCAAAGATCGATTTCGAGTTGAGATCGTCCGAGCGCCACTCGTAGCCACCCGGCTCGGCCGCGAGTCCGGTGATTGCGCCGTCCTGCATCAGCAGCAGGCCGTAGCCCTCCGGCACGATGATCTTCGAGCCGTTGGTGATGATGTTCGACGAGCCCTTCGTGTTCGAGCCACGCCCGGCATTGGTGCCCTGCGGCACCGCGGCGAACAGGGCGGCGGTCGAAGGCAGGCCGGCCGGCACCGTGTAGAAGTCCTTCCACTGGTCCGCGAGCATGCCGCCGACCGCGCCCACCGCCGCTTGAATGAGACCCATGACCGCTCCTTCGCGTTGTGCCTGCGGGCAACGGGCCCGCCGTGAGCGCGCACTATACCGATCACGGCCTCGCCGAGGCAGCATGGCGACGGGCATCCCGCGACGCGCCACGGCGGACCGGACGTGGCGTCTGCCGTGGCTGCGCATGGCCCGCGATGGGGCGGCTGCGCGTGGAACCCGGGCGTCCGGGTCGACGCCCGGCGAAGGCGGCGTCACGAAGGGCGGGAGGCGGCATGGCGACGCGGATCGAGTGGCACAAGGTCAAGCCGGCAACCGTGCGCACGGAAGTGCTGGAATGGGTCTTCGCCGTGTCGATGCTGGCCATCGGCTGGCTCGGCCTGCCGACCCTGTTGCTCGCGGTAATGGTCGAACTGGTGGTGACGGTGGCTCTGACCCACGCGTTCCATCCTCGACGCGGATGGCGCCGGCACCTGGTCGACGTGGCCAGGATGGTCGCACTGACCGCGTTCCTGTCGATCTTCATCCTCGCGGCGTACCGGGCGGCCGGGGGGTTCACCCGTGGCGGTCTGCCGGATGCGCGCGAGTACATCGGCGTTCCGCTGCTCGTCCTGGCCCGCAGCCTGATGATGCGGCGGGCGGCGCGCGCCACGGCGGACCCGCGCGCGCACTGGGCGCGTGGTGCGTTGATGCGCGGTGGTGCCCTCGTGATCGGCTCGGTGTTCGCCACGTTCGCCTGCTTCGTCGCCGGCATCCCGCTCGCCCGGCTGCTCGCCACGCTGCTTCCCGAGCGCACTGCCGACCTTTCCATCGGTTCGGTGTTCCTCGCCACCACCGGCCTGATGGCCTGCATCCTGTCGACGATGAGCGAGCAGGAGTTCGCCGCGATCGCGAGGCAGCCCTACCTCGACTGAATGCGGGCCACTCGGGTCGGCGAACGCGCGATGGCGCCGGCGCGCCGCCGCAGCGGTCGGTTCGGCGCGAGCCGGACTTGCCGCGACGCGTGAACCGTTCCGTCGAAGTCGCCGTGCCGAGCAAGATCGCGCTCGGGCGTCTGCCGGAGCATCAGTCGACCACCGGCAGGATGATCGCGCTGGCGCGATCGCCGCCGAACCAGACACTCTGCGTGGCCTTGCGGTATGCGTCTTTCGGCGCATACATGATGTTGTCGACGTAGGTTTGGGGGTTGCGGTCGTAGAGCGGGAACAGCGTCGACTGCACCTGCACCATGAGGCGATGGCCGGGACGGAAGACATGGTCGACGTCGGGCAGTTTCCACGTGTAGCGCTCGACCTTGCCGGGCGTCAGCGGTGACGGTTGCGCGAAGCTCTTGCGGTAGCGGCCGCGGAAGATCTCGATGCCGATCGGCAGCTCGAACCCTGCCATCGTCGGCTTCGCGCCCTGCGATGCGTCCTCCGGCACGTCGTTCGGGTAGACGTCGATCAGCTTGACCACCCAGTCGGCATCGGTTCCCGTCGTCGATGCGAACAACTCGACCTGCGGCGCACCCATGATGTGCACGGCTCGATCGAGCGGCACGCTGGTCCAGACGGCGACATCGGGTCGCCCGGTCACGAAGCGCTGGTCATGGACCAGCCACGGCTTCCATTGGCTCGCATCCCCCATGTCGATCGGGCGCGGGATGAACGGCACCGGCCTGGCCGGGTCGCTCACGTAGTCTTCGGCTCCGACCTTGCCGGGACGGTCGAAGCCGGCGGTTCCCTGGGCCGCCAGGTACAGTGGCTTCGGCGAACCCATCGGCCAGCGCGGCGACACGTTCCATTCGTTCACGCCGGTCGCATAGGTGAGCACGGGCGGCGTCTTCGGATCGGCCCCGCCCTTGAGCCAGTGGTCGAAGAACGGCTTGGCGTACTTCACCCGCCATTCGCGCGCGGTGTCGCCGGTAAAGGTCAGGTCGCCGAGGTCGTAGCCGTAGTGGTTGAAGCCGGAGTGCCTCCACGGTCCGATCACGAGCGAGACGCGGTCGTTGTTCGCGTCCTTCGGTTCGAGCGCGCGGTAGACCGCCGGCGCGCCGTAGCTGTCTTCCTGGTCCCACTGGCCGACGACGAGCATCGTCGGCACCGTATGCGGGCGCGCGGCCAGCCACTTGTCGACCGCCTGCAGCGACCAGAACGGCGTATAGGCGGGATTTTCGAGGAACTTGCGGATGCCGGGCACATGGTCGGCGCCCACGCCGTGCACGAAGTCGGCGACCGAGCCGGCTTCGAGAAAGCGCGTGTAGTCGTCGCCGCCACCGAGCGCGAACTCGCCGCCGCCATCGCCCTTCTGGTAGCCCTGGCTCAGCGGAAAGCCGAGCGCATTGATGCGGAACGCGCCGTTGTGGAACCAGTCATCGCCCATCCAGCCGTCCACCATCGGGCTCTGCGCGATCACGGCCTTCAGGGCCGGATGCGGATCGATCAGGCTCATCAGCGCGGTGAAACCGAGGTAGCTCGATCCGATCATGCCGACGTTTCCATTCCCTTCCGGCACGTTCTTGACGAGCCACTCGATCGTGTCGCGCGCATCGGTCGATTCGTCGATGCCGGTATCGTTGAGCGGACCGGACAGCGGACGGTTGAGGATCCATTGGCCCTCGGACTTGTGCATGCCGCGGATGTCCTGGTAGACGCGGATGTAGCCGTCTTCGACGAATTCGGCATCCATCACCTCGAGCACGTCGACGATGCGCTGGCTCCTGACGCGCCCGGTCTGCCGGCTCGCGTTGTACGGCGTGCGCGACAGCAGGATCGGCGCGTCCTTCGTGCCCTTGCGCATCATCACCACGGTGAACAGCTTGACGCCGTCGCGCATCGGCACCATGGCCTCGCGCCGGATGAAGTCGGCGGAGGGAAGGATGCTCTCGTACTGCTCGACGACGTCGGGCGTCATCGGCGTCACGCGCGGAACGTCGGCCGACACCGGCGACGCGATGACAGCGAGGCAGAACAGGGCGTGGCGGAAACCGTTCGTCATGGGGATGGTCCGGCGGTGCGGTGCAGGTTGAGGTGTGCGGACGTTACGACTGCGCCGAGCGGAATGCGAGTGAGCGACGGACGTGCGCGACCGACCGGGCGCGTCGCGAACCGTGAGCGGGGTCGAATCGCCGTGGGCGCGCCGCGACGGCCCGGCGGACGCGCGTTCGGGCGCGTGCAGTCGAGGGCACGATGAATGCGGCCGTCAGCGGACGGCGGCCGTCGGGCCTGATGCACGGGCGGCACGTGTCGCCGGCATCGGTGATCTTCGTGGTTGCCCGAGAAGCGATGGTGCCGTGCGACGACCCCGTGGCCGACGGCCGCGACCTGGTCGCCACCGATGCCGCCGGCACCGTCGCGGTTCGCGTCACCGCGTGTGCGTGCCGGGGTTACCCGATCCGGTGCGGGAGCGTTGCCCGCAACGACCGCCTGATGGTCGGGCGCTGCCGACCCGTGCCGCGCTGCGCGCGCGATCCCCGGGCGGAATCGCGCGCGTGCATCCGCGCGCATGCGCGACGGCGATGCACGCCCGCGCTCAGGGCACTTCGTCGAATCCGTCGCTGAAGATCGCGTCGGGCGCCGTGCCGACCATCTCCTCGACGGCCGCGAGGTAGGAGGTCGAAGGCGTCGGGCGCTGTCCGCCGATCACGAGGACGTTTCCCGATGGCAGCACCACGGTCTCGGGCAAGAACCGGCGCTCGACCAGGGTCAACAGCGGTGTCCAGGCATTGCTCGCCGGGTCGTAGATCTCGGCCGATCCGGCGACCGGCAGTTCGCTTGGGGATCCCCCGCCGATCACCGCGACGCGACCGTCGGGAAGGCGCTCGACACTGGTGTTGCGACGCGCGAGCGTCGACGGCGCGCTCGAGCGCCAGGCATCCTGCACGGGATCGTAGATCAGGCCCACGGTTGCGCCGGCGCCGAACGCTTCCACGTTTCCGCCCGCGAGCATCACCTCGCCGGAGGCGATCGTGACCGCATGCTGGTTCATGCGCGGCTCGGGCAGCGGGCTGGCCGCCCGCCATTGGTTGGTCACGGGATTGTAGATCTCGGCCGTCGTCATCGCGCCCGCAGGCGACGAGGTGTAGCCACCAGCCACGAGCACTTCGCCGTTGGCGAGCAGGGTGGCGGTGTGGTTCATGCGCGCGGCAGCCAGCGATGCGCGCGCTTCCCACTGGCCGGTTGCCGGGTCGAAGCGTTCGACGCTCGACAGGATGGTGCCGGCGCCGTTCACGAGCTTGCGGCCGCCGATGACGAGGATCGATCCGTCCTGCAATTCGACGACTGCATGGTTGTCACGCGCCTCGACCATGGCGTTGAGCGAACTCCACGTGCCGGCTGACGGGTCGAACCGTTCGACCTGGGCCGACGAGTTGCCGAGACTGCCGCCGATGGCGATGACGTCGCCGTTCGGGAGGCGTGCCAGGCGGATGCCGCGACGGGCCTGGGCCAGGCTGCCGGACGTCGTCCACTCGTCCGATGCGGGGTTGTAGAGGTAGGTCGCGGACTGGTACGTGCCGTTCTGGGCCTGCCCGCCGGCGACCATCACGAGCCCCGAGTCGAGCACGGTGGTGGCATGTCCGCCGATGTTGAGCGGCATGACCGCACGCGCTTCGAAGTGGTATTCGAGCTGGCCGCGCGTCTGTGCGGCGAGTGGGACCGAGGCGATCGCCGCAACGGCCAGGGCGAGGGCCCGTCCGGCTGACGCCAGGCGTCGCGGGAGGTCGAACGTGTTCATGCCGGGTACTCCTGATGGGGGACGAAGAATAGGGACCAGCGCATCCGCAAGCGTCCGTGAGCCCGACGAGCCGAGCGCATCGACGACGTGGGGCACAATGCCATCGTCGTCTGCCCGGTGACCTTTGGATGCTCTTGTTTTAATCTGTGATTTCGCTGTGAACGAACCGCCAAGCCCCTGATTCCCGGGGATTGTCCCTGGAGCTGCCCTGACCACCGCGGAAACCGGCAACGTCGTTTTCGTCTTCGGACCCTTCCTCGCCGACCCGGCCGAGCGCCGCCTGTATCGCGATGGCATGCCGGTGCCGCTGCACGCGAAAGCCTTCGACCTGCTGATGATCCTCGTCGCGGAGCCGGGCCGTCTGCATACCCGCAGCGCCCTGATCGAGGCGCTGTGGCCCTCGACGATCGTCGAGGAGAACAACCTGAGCTGGAACGTCAGCGCGGTGCGCAAGGTGCTCGACGACGGCGCGGGCACCGAATGGGTCGAGACGGTGCGTGGTCACGGCTACCGGTTCAGCGGGACGGTTCGGCGCGAGCCGCGCCGGCCGGGCCCCGATGAAGCCGATGCGATGGAAGGTGCGCGTGAACGCGCGGCCGATGGCGCGACGGAGGCGGTCGCGGCGGCGCCGCCGGCAGCGGATGCCGACCTCGAGCGGCCGATGGCGGGACGCCGATCGCGCTGGCCCGCTCTCGCGGCAACGCTGTTGCTGGCGGTGCTGGCCGCGACCTGGTTCGGAACGCGCGAGCCGACGCCGCCGGCCGCCTCGACCCGCGCGGTCGCCGACAACTCGCTGGCCGTGCTGCCGTTCGCCGATCTCGGTGGCTCGAGCGATGGCGACTGGTTCGTGGCCGGCATGCAGGCCACGATCCTGGCCAAGCTGGCCGCGGTCGGCGACCTCCAGGTGATGGCGCGCGATGCGACGCGCGATCGCGGTGCGGACGGCGCTGCGCCGGCGGAGATCGCGCGCGCGCTCGGGGTCGCCCACCTGCTCGAGGGCAGCGTGCAGCGGCTCGGCGATCGCATCCGCGTCAACGTGGTGCTGGTCGACGCCCGAACCGGCAAGCACGTCTGGGGGGATACCTACGTGCGCGGCATGACCGACGTGTTCGACGTGCAGAACGAGATCGCCGAGCGCGTTGCGGCGGCGCTGCGCGTCGCGCTGACGAGCGCCGAACGGGCGAGGGTCGCATACGTGCCGACCCGCAATCTGGCCGCGTATGACGATTTCCTGCGAGCCGAGTACCTCACCGACCAGCTGGCCCGGCAGGCGAGTGCCGATGCCACCGCGGCTGCGACCGAGGCTCGTCGCCTGTATCGGCAGGCGATCGCCGCGGATCCGGTGTTCGCGCTCGCCTGGGCGCGCCTGTCCTACGTCGAGAGCCTGAGTGGCTGGTACTACCTCGACAACGATCCGGCCACGCAGCGTTCGGCCGAACAGGCCGCGCGCACCGCGATCGCGCTCGCGCCGGACCTCGCCCAGGGCCATCTCGCCCTCGGCTATGTCCACTATTACCGCGACCGCGACTACGCGGGTGCGCTCGCCGCATTCGAGCGTGCGCGCGCCCTGCAGCCCGGAGACAGCGACGTCAGCGTGGCGATCGCCGGCGTGCTGCGTCGGCAGGGCCACCTGCAGGGGGCGATCGATGCCTACGAACAGGCGATCGGCCGCGATCCGCGCAATCCGCGCTGGCACATGGAGCGTGGCCATGCCTTGATGATGCTGCGTCGCTACGACGACGCCGTGGTCGCCTACCAGCGCTCGGTCGCGGCAGATCCCGCCCAGCATGTCGCGCGCCTGCACGAGGTCATCGCGGTGCTGATGAGCGGCGACGCGGTCCGCGCCGCGGCGCTGCTCGGCGCACTTCCCGAAAGCCCGGGCGAGAACCGCTACCGCTATGGCGTCGCGTTCGCGATCGCGTGGCTGCGCCACGATGCCGATGCCGCGATCGCTGCGCTGCAAGGTGCACCGGACTGGGTCGTCTCGCCGTTTCTCCCGTCGACGCAGACACCCGCCGCGTACCTGCGAGGACTCGCCTTCGCGTCGAGATCGGACGTGACCGCCGCAGCAGATGCCTTCGCGCAGGCCGCGCGCCTGATCGAGGCACGACGCCGCGAATCCGCCGACGACCGCAACCTGCAGATCGTGCACGCCCTCGTCATGGCACGTTCCGGACACGCAACGCAGGCACTCGTCCTCGCGCGCGACATCGCGCTCAGGTTCCCGCTCGAGCGCGATGCCGTCACGGCGCCGCCCTTGCACGCCGCACTGGCGGAGATCGAGATCCAGGCCGGAGATCTCGCCGGGGCAGCGGAACGCGTACGCGGGTTGCTCGAGCGCCCGGCCGGACAGGTCGTATCGCGCGCACGCGTCGACGCGGACCCGTGTTTCGATCCGATCCGCGCGCGCATCGACGAACCGTGATCGAGGCGGATCCCGCTCCGGGCATGCGTTCTCGCCGGTGACGGCATCGATCCGATGCCGTCACCGGCCGTCCGACGCGATTCTCGATCGTGGTCAGGCGTGGGGCGGCTTCCAGTCTGCCGACGGATTCGTGTTGACCATCCAGGGCACGCCGTAGCGGTCGACCAGCGAGCCGAAGGCGGGCGACCAGAACGTCTCCGTGAACGGCATGACGACCTTGCCGCCTTCCGACAGCGCGGTGAACCAGCGTCGCGCCTGCTCGATGTCATCGGTGTGCAGGGTGACATCGAAGCCATTCTTCGGCTTGTCGACGTTCGGCGCCCAGGTCGTGTCCATGTCGGCACCCATGAGCGCCTGGTCGCCGACTTCGAGCCAGCAGTGCATGAGCCAGTCCTTGTATCTTGCATCGGTGATCGGCATGCCCGGCGGCGCCTCGCCGTACGGGAACGCGGCCGTGATCTTTCCGCCCAGCACCTTGGCGTAGAACGCGAACGCCTCGCGGCATTGCCCCTGGAAACTGAGGCTCGTGACGATCTTCATGGCATCTCCTTGCGGCGGTCCGGAATGGTTTGGGGGATGCTCGGGCGGTTCGGCGCAAGCGCGGCCGAACCGTCTCCGAACGAATCGCGGGGAGCGGCCCGGGGGACGTTCCTCGCGAAGGCGACGCACGACGGCGGTCGGGATCGACACCGGTTGGCACGCCCGCGCGAGTTCATTGGCGCGCGATTCAGCTGGCGCGCCCAGCGGTCAATCGCGCGTCACCGACGCCGGTCCGAGCGCGCGATCGAGTTCGTGGTGAATCACGGTCACGCACTGCGAGGCGAACAGCATCGTCGGGCCGAGCGCGATCCGCTTCGCGCCGAGCCGGTCGAGCGTGTGGAACGTGTTCTTCGGCATCGGGATGTGGTCGGTCAGCAGGAAGCACGGACGATCGCCCAGCGGCTCGTCGCGGATCGGCCGGCCCTTCGGGTCCATGACGTACAGCGCGTGGTCCGCGGCGAGCCGCTGCACGAGCCGCTCGAAGCCCGTCGTGCGCACTTCGACGCCGGATTCGACGGCGCGCGCCTCGTCCTTGCCCATGCCCCTCGACACATCGAGTGCCTGCGCGATCCTGCCGAGCAGGGCGCGCTCGTCGAAGCCGCCGATGTCGTGCATCGCGTCGAAGTCGAAGCGGATCGCGCGCGAATAGTCCGGCGTGCTTTCGAGGACGAGATGGACGATGACGCCGGGGCGGTGCGCCTGGGCGACGAAGACCGCGTTCATCAGCGCGTGCGCGAGGATTTCGGGATGGGCCTCGCTGCCGATGCCGACGAGCAGGGCGCGGCTGTCGGTCGGCGCGGCGCGGGCACGCAGGACGAAGGTTCTCATGCTCGCATTGTGGTCGAAAACCGCGGCGCTCGACGGCATTCGGTATTCTGGCGCCGGACTCGGGGGAGCCGATGCGCTACTGGTGGGTGAACCAGAACCAGACCTACCGCCATGAAGTGCCGGGCGGATACCTGTGGTCGCCGAAACGCAAGTCCAACGGCCACACCAATCCGTTCTACGAGTTCATGCGGGAAGTCGCGCCGGGGGACGTGGTCTTCTCGTTCTCTGACGTGGCCATCAAGGCCATCGGGATCGTCAGGTCACATGCGTACGAGGCTCCGAAGCCGATGGAATTCGGTAGTGTCGGTGCCTACTGGGACCGCATTGGCTGGCGGGTCGATGTCGGATTTCATCGCCTGGTCCACGCAATCCGCCCGATCGACCACATCGATCGTATCGCGCCGTTGTTGCCGCGGCGGTACGCACCGTTGCAGCTCAGCGGACGCGGGCAGCAGAGTGTCTATCTGACCTCGCTCCCCGGCGTTCTTGCTCTCGAACTCGCGGATCTCATCGGGCATGAAGCTCGTGTGATCCTTCGTGGTGATCGAATCGAGGACTCGCTCGCGCCATCCGCTGTGGGACTTGTCGAGTGGGAGGAGCACCAAATTGCGGCTCTGCGATCCGATGAGTCGTTGACACCGACGGTTCGTGATGCCGTGGTACTGGCACGTCGTGGGCAAGGTTTGTTCAAGCAACGCGTGATGGCGATCGAGCATCGTTGCCGCCTCACCGGAGTCGATCGCATCGAGCACTTGCGCGCGAGTCACTGCAAGCCGTGGCGTGATGCCGACAATGTCGAGCGACTGGACGGCGAGAACGGACTCCTGCTTACGCCGGATGCGGATCACCTGTTCGATCGCGGCTTTCTCGGGTTCGAAGATTCCGGACGAGTCCTGGTTTCGCCCGTCGCTCACCTGCGATCGATTCGGGCGATGGGACTGGATCTCGAAACAATGACCCACGTCGGCTCGTTTTCGGCCGGACAACGTGCATACCTCCAGTTCCATCGTCAGAATGTCTTCCTGCAGGCGCGCCTGCGGGATGATTGAGAGGGCTCAACGGTCATCGATGGGCCATCGGCATGTCACCTGGCGCCGCACCTGGCCCGGATCGACTGTGATGGAGCTCGGGTCCTTGACCGGCTTCGATCGCCCCCGGATTGCTGCAAGCTGTAGCGGGTCACGCGCTCGCTGCATGCGCCCGAATGTTCCCGTTCTCGGAGGCACGACCATGCACGAGATGCTGCAGATGTCCGCTCCCTGGTGGATCTACGTCCTGCGCGGCAGCGCGATCTACGTTTTCGTCCTCGTGATGATGCGCCTTTCGGGCAAGCGCGCAATGGGGCAGTTCACCCCGTTCGACACGATCCTGCTGATCCTCATCGGCAACAGCGTGCAGAACGGCATCAACGGCGGGGACAACTCGTTGACCGGCGCATTCGTCATGACCGGCACCGTGTTCGCGTTGAACTGGGTGATTGCCTGGGCGTCGTCCCGATTCGAGGGCTTCCGCGCACTCGTCGAGGGCAAACCCTCCGTGCTGGCCGCGGACGGCAAGGTCGATCGCGCGATGTTGCGTCGCCAGCTGGTCAGCGACGCCGATTTCATCAATGCCATGCACCTCGCCGGCTGCGCGTCGGAGAAGGACATCCGCAAGGCGGTCCTGCAGCCGAACGGACACATCATGATCCAGACCACCGATGGAAAGTGGGGGTGACCGGCGCGTGCCGGCGCGCTGCCCGGCGCGGTCGCGTTCGTGAGAAGGCAAAGCGCACGCATTCTCATCCCGCCATCGCACCGCGCGTTGCGGCACACTGGCGCGCATTCCCTGCGGAGCCGCGGCGATGAAGGGCCATCCCGAAGTCATCGAGTACCTCGTTTTCCTGTTGCGCGGCGAGCTGGCTGCGCGCGACCAGTACTTCGTGCACGCGCGCCGCTACGAGGACCTCGGCCTCAAGGCGCTGTACGAACGCATGCGCCACGAGATGGACGAGGAGGCGCAGCACGCCGATGCGCTGCTCCAGCGCATCCTGTTCCTCGAGGGTACGCCGGACATGCGTCCCGATCCGTTCGAGCCCGGCACGACGGTCGAGCAGATGCTGCAGCGCGACCTCGACACCGAACACGCCGTGCGCGCCAACCTGGCCAGGGGCATCGCCCTCAGCGAGCGGCATGCCGACTACGTCACGCGCGACATCCTCGAGGCGCAGCTCAAGGACACCGAGGAAGACCATACCCACTGGCTCGAGCAGCAGCTGCGCCTGATCCGCATGCTCGGCTTGCCGCTCTACCTGCAGGCCCGGCTCGGCAAGGACGTCGCGGATACCTGAGTCCGCGTTTCAGTTGGCGAGCAGGTGCTCGCGGAAGAAGTGCGTGATGCCGAGGATCGAGCGCACGCGGTTCGGTTCCTTGCGCCAGCCATGGCCCTCGTCGGGAAACAGGATGTACTCGACATCGATCCCGCGCGCCTTCAGCGTGTCGACGATCTGCTCGGCCTCGACCACCGGCACATTGGTGTCGTTCGCGCCGTGCAGGACCATCAGCGGCGTGCGCACGCGATCGAGCTTGTGGATCGGCGAAAGCTCGCGCAGCAGTTTCGCCTGGGTCTTCGGGTCGCCGTACTCACTGGTCGAGATCGCCGCCATCCACGGCTCGCTGCGCGCGAAGAACGTCTCGAAGTTGACCATGCCGAACAGGTTGACCGCCGCCGCGAACGTGTCCGGGAACTCGGTGACGCCGACCATCGTCGCGTAACCGCCGTAGCTGCCGCCCATGATGCCGAGATGCTTGCCCTCGCCGATGCCGGAGGCGACGAGGAAGTCGGCGCTCGCCTTGATGTCCTTGTTCGCGGCGAATCGGCCGGCCTGGTTGTCCATCTGCATGAAGCGCTTGCCGAAGCCCGACGAGCCGCGGATGTTCGGCGCGAACACGGCGATGCCGCTCGCAAGCAGCGCCTGGTAGTCGGCGCGGAAGCCGGGACGCTCCTGGCCTTCGGGGCCGCCGTGGAAGCTCAGCACGACCGGACCGGGCTTGCGGAAGTCTCTGGGGAGGTACAGCCAGCCGGTCAGCTCGAGCCCGTCGTGCGAGGTGAACGTGCGCAGTTCGGGCTTGACGAGGCCGGCGAGGTCGATGCCCGGATGCGCGCTCCAGGTCAGGCGCGTCCAGGCCTGCGTCGCGAGGTCGAGCGTCCACAGGTCGGACGGCGCGATCGAACCGGCGACCGACATGACGACGCGCCGACCATCGGGCGCGATGTCGAGGTCACCGACGATCTCGGCGGGAGGTGCAGGCAACGGGCTGCGCCGGCCATCGGCGAGGTCGATGCGCTCGAGCTCGTTGCGGCCGGCGACGTTCCAGACGAGCACGGCGAAGCCCGCGTCGTCGCTGAGCGCGAAATCGTCGAGCTCCGCGTCCTTGCGCGCGGCGAGCGTGACCGGCTTCGACGGCTTGCCCTTGCGGTCGAGGTCGATGCGTGCGAATTCCTCGCGGTCGCGCTCGAGGTTGTGCGAGAGATAGATCGTCGACGCATTCGCGCCGAAGCGGCCCGACATCGAGGCCGGACCCTTGTGCGGCGTCAGCAGGATGCGTTCGCCGCTGCGCAGGTCACGCAGGTAGGCATCGATGTTGCCGCGGTTGACCAGCTTCCATTCGAGCGCCTTGTCGCCGGCCAGGTCGGCGATGCCGCCGAAGCCGTCGATGCGGAACGCCATCTGCGCGCGAGCGCTGGCAGGGTCCCAGATCCAGGCGTCGGTGCTGGCCGGATCGCGCGCGTTGCTGCGGAAGTGGTAGCGACCGTCCCTGGCGAACTCGCCGGCGAAGGTGTTGGCCGCGCCGTCGTCGTCCATCGCGATCGTGCCGATGCCGTCGGTCGAGGTCAGCAGCAGGCGCGCCTGGTAGCCGCCACCCGGCGATACCGCGTAGGCGAGCCGGCCGTCGGGCGACCAGCTGAGGCTCGACGTCGCATCGGGCCCGGCACTGACCGCACGCGGGTAGCCTCCTTCGGCCGGAATCCAGAACACCTGCGGCACGCCGCCGGGGTTGGCATGGAAGGCAATCATGCGCCCGTCCGGCGACCAGCGCGGCGAACTCGCCGAGCCGATCCGTCCCATCGCGGTGATGCGTGCCTCGAGATCGCCGTCGGCCGGCGTGGCCATGCCAAGCGTGGGCAGGACGGCGAACAGCATTGCGAAGCGTGCACGGAACGGCAGTGGCATGGCGGATTCCCTGTGGATGATGCGGCGTGATGGTGCGACCGGCGAGGCCCTGGACGCAACGCGTCGGCGGGTGCGCCGTCGCGGGCGACCTCGACCTCCCGGGTGCTGCATGATCTCGACGCGCAAAGGCGCGCGCAGGCGACATCGCTGACGATGGCCGGGTCGCCGCAGCGCGACCGATCGCTGCCACACGCGTCGTTCGGTGTTGTCTTCGTGTTCGCAGGACGATCCGATCACGACGCGCTCGCGGCGCGCAGGGCGGGTGTCCGCGTCAGTCCGGCGGCGGCAGGTCGAAGCCGTTGCGGTGGATGACGTCCCACGACGGCACGCCGAACGGCGTGCCCATGTAGCCCGGCCCGAGCGAGTCGCCCGAGAGGTCGCGCAACGGTACGGAGTTGTAGGCCGCGTCCTCGTTGAAGATGATCACGCGGTGCGCGGCCGGGACCGACGACGTGCTGCTGCTGACCATGATGCGGCGCTCGTACGGGTCGTGGCCGATGCCGACGAAGTAGTGGCCGGCCGGACGGTTGAGCTGGGTCAGGCTACCGGCGATCGTGTAGAGCGGCGTCGCGGCGCCGCTGGCCGTGTCGAGGAAAACGGCAACGCGCCCGATCATGTCGAGGTTGGCGAGGGTCGTCTTTCCGAGCACGTACAGCAGGTGCGCGCGGCGATCGTGGGCGATGCCGACCGCACCGGCCACGCCGTTGCCGGTGATCGTGCGCGTTGGCGTGGCGTAGCCGCTCGCCGTGCGCGCATGGAAGATGATGCGACTCGCATTGGTGCCCGGTTCGTAGTCGATGACCGCGAATTCGTCGGTGTCGGGCAGGTAGGTCAGCGACCCCGGGTTGTTGAGCTGGGTGGTCGGATTCGCGCCACCGCCCCACAGGATCGTGCGGATCGGCGCGACGGTATCGCCGTTGCCGTGCAGCGGGTAGACGGCGATGCAGCAGTTGGTCGTGATGACGCCGAGTTCGTCGTGGGCGAACACCGGCGCGTTCGCGCGCGTCTGCGAGAGGACGGGCGGGTTGATGACGCGGATCGGTGCGACGTTGCCGGTCTTGAACGCGGGATAGACGCGGATGGCCTTGCCGTAGAAGTCGGACACGTAAAGCAGCTGCTCGTTCGGCTCGTAGGTCGCCCACATCGTGTCCTGCACGCCCATCGCCGGACCGCTCATCTCGTACGAGGCGGCGCCGGTGCCGTTGACCGCAGGCCCGAAGATGCGCAGCGGCACGGTGGTCTGGCCCGAGCCTGTCCGGGCGATGCCGCCGAGGCCCATGTCGGCTCGAGCAGGCAGGGTGATTGCGGTGGCCACGAGGGCGATGGACAGCAGGCGCATGCGCATGATCGATGACTCCGGAGTTCACCCGGTACTACGCAAAACGGCGGTCGCAACCCCAAGGCGGGAGCGTTGCCGTCCCCCGATCGACGCGGCAACGGAGTTCGTTGCCTGCCCGGATCGTCCATGCGCCGGATTTCATGTGTTCCCGCAGCCCGGTGCGCCGACGCCCCCGCAACGGGGCATTCACGCCGGCGCGCACGACAACGGGTATTCTCGCGCGGCTCCCGCGGACGATGCCGCCGGGTGTCACCCTCACGAACAGGAATGCGTCATGAAACTGAAAGCATGGATCATCTGCACGGCGGGCCTGGTCGCCGGCGGTGCAGCTGTCGCCGCGGCCGCCGGACAGCCGGCGCCCGCCCCGCCCGCGACGAACGCGGGGGTAGTCGATTCGGGCATGCGGATGTACGTCGATCCGCACACCGGTCGTCTGGTCAGCCGGCCAGCCACGCCGGAGCAGGCCGCCGCCGCGGCGGCCGCTGCCGCGCGCGAGTTCCCGCAGGATTTCAGCAAGATCGAGGAAATCCACAAGGCCGATGGCTCGATCGAATGGATCTTCAACGGCCAGGTCGATTCGGCCCTTGTTGCAACACGCGGAGCTGACGGCAAGCTGCACGTCCGCTGTCGCGAGCACGGGGTCCTTCACGATCACGCCACACCGGCGACGGGGGTGCGCGATGACCGCTGATCGCGCATTCCACGGCATTTCCGCGCGCCTCGTCGCCGGCGCGTTGCTGGTCGGTGCTGCTCCGTTCGTGCACGGTGCGACGATCGTCATCCAGAACGCCAATGCGGCGGGCGTCGGTTTCAACGACGGCTCGGCGCCGCAGGCCGGCGCCGGCTGCAATGCCGGCGAGACGCTCGGCCAGTGCCGCCTGCGCGTCTTCAATCAGGCGGCTGCGCAGTGGGGCACCCTGCTGGTGTCCAACGTCACGATCACCGTCAGCGCGCAGATGATCGCGCAGACCTGCGATGCCAGCGGCGCCGTCCTGGGCTCGGCGGGACCCACCTCGGCGCACTCGAATTTCGCGAACGCGCCGCGCACCGGCGTCGCCTACGTGCAGGCGTTGGCCAACTCGTATGCCGGCACCGATCTCGGTGCGAGCGCGGACCTCAACGCAAACTTCAACATCCTCATCGATTCGGGCTGCTCGGCCGGCACGGTGGGCTGGTGGTACGGCACCGATCCTGCCGTGACCGTGCCGGACGACCGCATTCCGCTGCTGCCGGTCGTTTTCCACGAGATCGGGCACGGACTCGGTTTCACCGCGCTGTACAACACGGCGACCGGCGCGGCGTCGACCGGTGCCAACCCGCCGATCTGGGGGTTCTATCTGTACGACACCGAGACCGACAAGCTGTGGAAGGACATGACGAACGCCGAACGCGTCGCCTCGGCCATCAACGATCCGGATCTGGTCTGGGCCGGTCCGCTGACCAGTTCGTGGTCCTCGGCCTATCTCGGCTCGGCCGCCAAGGCGATCGTCAATACCCCACCCGGGATCGCCGGCATCTACGAGGCGCAGACCGGCGAGTTCGGGCCGAGCGTGATCAACGCGCGGACCGGCGACGTCGTCCTCGTCAACGACGGCAGCGGCACCCCCAGTGACGGTTGCGAGACGCCGTTCGCCAATGCCGCCGCCGTCGCCGGCAAGATCGCCTTGATCGACCGCGGCATCTGCGCATTCACGGTCAAGGTCAAGAACGCCCAGCTCAACGGTGCCATCGGCGTGCTTGTCGGCAACAACACGGCCGGCCTGCCGCCGATGGGAGGCAACGATGCGACGATCACGATTCCGTCCCTCGGCATCACCCAGGCCCTCGCGACCTCGATCAAGGCGAACCTGCCGGGCACCAATGTCACGCTCGGCACAGACCCGGGCGGCGCGTTGTCCGGCACGACCGACGGCTGCGTGCGCATGTTCGGGCCGAATCCGCTGCAGTCAGGATCGTCGGTCTCGCATTTTCATTCGGACGCCCTGCCGAACCTTCTGATGGAGCCCGCGCTGAACCGCTCGATCTTCAACCGGATCGACCTGACCCTGCCGCTGTTCCGCGACATCGGCTGGCGCATGAATCCGGAGAACATCCTGTTCCGCGAGTCGTTCGACGCGAATCCCTGCCAGCACGTGCAGCCCTGACGAAGGGCGGGGCGGGACTTCGTCTCCGCCCCTTGCGCCGGCGCTCGCGACTCGATCGAGTCGCGAGCGCCGGCGCAGCCGCCTGCGGCTCCGGCCGGCCGGGATGTTCAATCCGCGCGCACTGCCGCGTCGACCTTGGTCTTGTCGATGAACCGGTCGATCCGCGCGATTTCCGCTGCAACGTCCGGATTGCCCATCAGTTCGAGCATGGCGACGCGACCGAGCACTTCGAATGGCAGGCCCATCGAGCCGCTGCCTTCGGCGGCGATCATGGCCTTGATCTCGTCGCGGCAGTCGACCACAACCAGGCGCTGGAAAAGCGCCGCCACGTCGCGCGTCGACGCATCGTGGTCGGCGCTCGTGGCGGACGACAACGCGCGAAGTTCCGGATGCTTGGACATGGCCAGGTAGACCCAGCGCGTCAGTATCTTGCGGTCCTTGCCCGTGGTGTTGTCGGTCAGGCAGGTGCCGGCAGTGTCCGCCGTGGGCCCGGCCCATGCCGGCAACGCATGTGCGGCGACGGCGATCGATACGGCAATGCAGATCAGCTTCATGCGCGAATCCTCCGATGGGTTTCGGAATCGTACACAGGGTCGAGCGGCGGCGGCGATTTCATGTGCGCCGCGGCCGCGACGATCGTCGTGGTCAGAACCAAAGGTCGCGCACGCAGCGGCAGTCGCCGGGCAGGTCGTCGTGGTCAGAACCATAGGTCGCGCACGCAGCGGCCGTCGCCGGGCAGGTCGTCGAAGCGGTCGAGGCCGTCGAAATGGTCGATCGCGAGATCGGCGACCGCCGTCGGCTCGGCCATGCGCACGTTGACGGCAACGCGCCGACGGCCATCCTTCTCGAAGCGCAACCCGCGCCACGCGATCACGCAGGCGCAGGTCGGGCAGAACAGGGTTTCCAGTGCAGGATCGGCCTTGCCACGGCGCGTGTAGCGCCCAACGACGCCGCCGATCTCGATGCGTCCGTTCTCGAAATCGTAGGCCCACAGCGCGCCATACCGCCGGCACAGCGTGCAGTTGCAGGCGGTGATCGAGCCGGGGGCGCCGCGCAAGCTCCAGCCCGTATCGCCGCAATGGCAGCGTCCGCTCAACACGCCATCGTCCATGTGCCCGTCCGATCCGCACGTTCGCCTTGCCGCCCATTGCAACACCGCCGGGGCGTAGAGGTCAAAGCGGGCACGGCGGCATGCGCCATGCGATCGAGCGGGCATCCGTACGCGGTCCTTCGCATCGGCGGGACGGATCGGCACGCTGTGGCGCCGCGGCCGGAGAGTGGGCCGTGCCACCGCACCGTGCCGATCCGCGAACGTGTCAGCGATGCGCCTGCGTCGCCGCAGCATGCGCCTCGCGCAGCTTGACCGCACACTCCTCGCAGCAGGCCTCGACGACCTTGCCGCCGATGCGAACCGGGATAGCCTTGTCGTCGAGCGGGTAGTCGCAGGCCGCACAGGTCTTCTCGCTCATGGGGGTTGCTCCTTGGCACCCGCGAATCGGGCCAGTGCATTGGGCCATCGCCGCGCCGCGGCGGCTGTCGGAATCTTTAGCGAACCGGCCGACGTCCTCACCGTCGCGGCGTATGCTGGACGATCCCGTCTCGCGCCCGATCCCATGTCCGCGTTCCGCGTCGATGTGCTGCTCGATACGCCGCTCGTCAGCGTGCGCGACGTGACGTGCCCGGGCGAGCCGGTGCACCGTGGCGAGCCCGAGCACGTCACGCGCACGCATCTCGTGTTCCCGTATCGGGGCACCTACGTCCGCCACGTCGACGGAGAACCGTCGGTCGCCGATGCCAGCCAGGTCCTGCTGTTCAGTGCCGGTGATAGCTATCAGGTGAGCCATCCGGTCCCGGGCGGCGACGCAAGCCTTTCGTTGTGGATGGACGAGGCGATGTTGCGCGAGCTGGCACCGCCCGGACTGCTCGTCGACGGGCCCGTGCTGCGCTTTCGTCACGCGCGACTCGGCATCGATGCCCGCGCGCAAGTGCTCGTCGCACTGCTGCGCCATTCCCTGCGCCAGCGCGTTGCCGATGCGCTCGAAGCGGAGAGTCTCGCTCTCGTTCTCGTGCATCGGGCACTCGGCAGGAACACGGCGCACGTGGCCGGTTCGAGCGGTGCGAAGCGACGCCTCGTCGAACGCACGAAGGTCGTGCTCGCCTCCGATCTCGCGCGGCGCTGGACCCTGGCCGGGATCGCCGCCGAGGTCGGCGTGTCGCCGGTCTACCTGACCCAGAGCTTCCGCCAGGTCGAAGGTGTTCCGCTGTATCGCTATCACCTGCGCCTGCGCCTTGCGCGCGCACTCGACCAGCTGGCGGCCTACGACGATCTCGCCGCGCTCGCGCACGATCTCGGTTTCTCCAGTCACAGCCACTTCGCCGCAGCATTCCAGCAGGCCTATCGACGAAGCCCTTCCGCGTTCCGCCGACACATCCTCGGTCAACATTGACATGGCCTGGCCACGCGATCGATGAAGATTTCGACAGCGCAGACTCGAGCCTTCGCGTCACATTCGAGTGAGCGGCTTGCGCAGCGACGCGAGTGCATGGCGGACGGTCCGGGAGCGGGGTTGAATGAACGATTCAAGGATGTGTGCGGCGCGGTCGAGGAACGTCGTTGCCGTGTACGGCGCTGGCGGACATACCGGAGGTTTCGTCGTCGATGAACTCGCGCGACGTGGAATCCCTGCGCTGGCGGTCGGGCGCCGGGACGTGGCGGCACGCGCCGGAGCAGCGATCCGCATCGCTGCAGTCGATGATCGCGATGCACTGATCGGCGCCTTCGCGGATTGCGCCGTCGTCATCAATGCCGCGGGCCCGTTCCTCGACACCGCCGGGCCGTTGGTCGAGGCCGCGCTCGCGGCCGGCTGCCATTACATCGACGTCACCGCCGAACAGGAAAGCGCGCTGCGCACGCTCGCCACCTTCGACGCCGCGGCGCGGGCCCGCGGCCTCGTGGTGATCCCGGCCGCCGGCTTCTTCGGCGGCCTCGCCGACCTGCTCGCCAGCGATCTCGCCGGGCCCGCTCCGATCGAGCGCATCGACGTGGTGGTGGCACTCGATCGCTGGT
>JAFLDX010000001.1 GCA_017302215.1 Lysobacterales bacterium | reverse complement strand
GCGCGGTTCGCGCAGCACCGCGCGCGCGCCGGCCGGACCCGAGTAGTCGCCGGCCGCGAAGGCCACGCCATCGAGGAACAATCCGTCCGTGCAGCTGTGTAGCGTGGTCCAGCCGTGCGCGCGCGCCATCGCGGCGAGCAGGCGCACGGTCGTCGTCTTGCCGTTCGAGCCGGTGACGAGCGCGGCCGGGATGTCGCGGCGCGCATCCCAGTCGATGCTCGCCGGATCCGGCAGCGCATCGTGCGGCCATTGCGCGACGCCGGTGCCGCTGCCGATCGAGACGTCATCGTCGACGAGCAGGTCGAGGCCGCGTCGGCGCGTCTGCGCGTCGAGCGCGAGCAGGCGCACGTCGCGTTCGCCGCGCGCATGACGACGCAGCGTCTCGATCGCCGATCCGGCATCCCACGCCGGCGGGTGTCCCGGTGCCTGCGGCCAATCGAAATCGAGGGCCGCGGCACCGGACTCGAGCACGAGCGACGCCCAGGCCCACTCGTTGACCTCGGTCGCGCTGAACAGCTGGTCGAGCGGCGCGGCCAGCGCCAGTGACGCGCCCGTGCGGTGCACGCGCGCCACGATATCGCCGGCCGGCCAGCCGAGTTCGGCACACAGCGTCGACACGCGCGCACGCCATGCGTCCGTGGCCTCGATCGACGGCAGCGCCCCGACCGTCTCGAGCACGGCACCGGCATCGGCGAAGTAGAGGTTCGCTCCGGTCAGGCGGCGCGAGTCCGCGAACGGGAGTCGTGGGTCGGCGCTCAGTCTTCGCCCTCCCGCGACAGATGGATGCCGCGCTCGTCGCGCACGACCCCGCCCATCGCGGCGAAGCTCGACTCGTCGAACACGGGCTCGGCCACGACGCTCACCGGCGCCGCCACGGGCGCCGGCTTCGGTTCGGCCGCGCCTTCGGGACGGAACTTGATGATCTGCTTCCACGAGCGCACGAGCGCATCGGCGAACACGAGCAGCAGGTCGCCCGAGCGCGCCATGCGCAGCGCGCCGTCGATCGCCTCCTGCTCGTCCGGGATGATCGAGATCGCCTCGGCCGGAACACCGGCCTCGCGCAGGCGCCGCGACATGATCAGCGGCACTTCGTCGCCGTCGCGTCCGCGCAGGCCGTCGTCGCGGCGACAGACGTAGTGGTCGAAGCGGCCGGCGACCGCATCGGCGATCGCGTGCAGGTCCTCGTCGCGGCGGTCGCCCGGACCGGCCAGCACGACGATGCGCCGCCCGGCCACGTCGAGGCGCTGGGCGAGGTCGGCCATGACCCCGACCGCATGCGCGTTGTGGCCGTAGTCGAACAGCACCTTGAACGGGTGCTCGTTGAACACGTTCATGCGTCCCGGCGCCTGGAAGAACGTCGTGTCGAACGTGCGCAGGCCCTGGCGGATCGCATCGAGCCTGATGCCGAGCGAGAACGCCATCGCCGCGGCGACCATCGCATTCTGCACGTTGTGCATCGCGCGGCCCTCGAGCGTGGCCGGGATCAGGTGCGTCCACAGCAGCGGGATGTGGCTGCCCTTGTCGTAGAGCGTGATCATCTGGCCGTTGACGCCGCCCTCGAGCGCGCAGGCGCGGCCGCCCGCGCGGATGTGCTCGCGCACGAGCCCGTGCGACGGGTTCATCGTCACGTAGCAGATCGTCTTCGCGTCGGTGTAGCCGGACATCTTCAGCACGTTCGGATCGTCGGCGTTGAGCACCGCGCAGTCCTCGGCGACCTCGACGACGATGCGCTTGACCTCGGCGAGCTGCTCGAGCGTGTCGATGCCCTTCATGCCGAGGTGGTCGGACTGCACGTTGATGACCGCGCCGACGTTGACCTTGCGCACGCCCATGCCGGCGCGCAGCAGGCCGCCGCGCGCGGTCTCCAGTACGGCGATGTCGATCTGCGGATCGGACAGCACCATGCGTGCCGATACCGGGCCGGTCATGTCGCCCTCGACCGTGCGCTGGCCGTCGATGTAGACGCCGTCGGTCGTGGTCAGGCCCGGCGTGTAGCCGGCCATCTTGGTGATGTGCGCGAGCATGCGCGCGGTCGTGGTCTTGCCGTTGGTGCCGGTCACGGCCGCGATCGGCACGCGCGACGGCGAGCCGGACGGGAACAGCATGTCGATGACCGGGCCGGCGGCGTCGCGCGGCGTGCCTTCGCTCGGGCTGACGTGCATGCGGAATCCCGGCGCGGCATTGACCTCGCAGATGCCGCCGCCGATCGCCTTGTAGCTTTCGGCGATGTTGGTCGACAGGAAGTCGACGCCACCGACGTCGAGGCCGATCGCGCGGATCGCGCGCACCGCCATGTCGCGGTTGTCGGGATGGATGATGTCGGTGACGTCGGTGGCGGTGCCGCCGGTCGACAGGTTCGCGGTCGAGCGCAGGTAGACGACCTCGCCGTCCTTCGGCACCGAGGCGGCGGTGTGGCCGACGCGGTCCATCATCATCGTCGCCTGCGCATCGAGCTCGAGGCGCGTCAGCACCTTCTCGTGGCCGATGCCGCGGCGCGGGTCCTGGTTGACGATGTCGACGAGTTCGGCGATCGAGCGCGTTCCGTCACCGACCACATGGCCCGGCGTGCGTCGCGTCGCCGCGACGAGTTCGCCGTTGACCACGAGCAGCCGATGATCGTCGCCGCTGACGTAGTTCTCGACGATGACCGAGCGCGAGTGTTCGCGCGCCGCGGCGAAGCCGGCGCGGATCTCGTCGTCGGTCGAGAGCTTGATCGAGATGCCGCGCCCGTGGTTGCCGTTGTACGGCTTGGTCACGACCGGCACGCCGAGGCGGCGCGCGGCGCGCAGCGCGCCATCTTCCGACTGCACGAGTTCCTGGCGCGGCACCGGCAGGCCGAGCGCACCGAGGATCTTGTTCGTCTCCTCCTTGTCGCTGGCGAGTTCGACCGCGATGTGCGAAGTACGTCCGGTGACCGTGGCCTGGATGCGCTGCTGGTACTTGCCGTGGCCGAGCTGCACGAGCGACTGGTCGTTGAGGCGCAGCCACGGGATGCCGCGCTCCTCGGCCGCGCGCACGAGCGAGGCGGTCGATGGACCGAGCGCGCGCCGCTGCGCGTAGCGGATGAACTCGTCGCGCGCGCTTTCCCAGTTCCAGCCTTCGGGCACGCTGCCGGCCGGGCGCAGGTTCGCGGGCAACAGCGAGGCGAGCAGGCGCAGGGCCAGCTCGCCGGCGGCGATGCCTTCCTCGCGCTGGGCGTATTCGTAGACGACCGAGTAGACGCCCGGCTTGTCGACGCTGCGCGTCTTGCCGAACGTCACGTCCTCGCCGGCGACGTTCTGCAGTTCGATCGCGACGTGCTCGAGCACGTGGCCGAGCCAGGTGCCCTCGCCTTCGCGCATGCGGCGGATGAAGCCGCCCGGTTCGCGGTACGAGCAGCCGTGCTCGGCGAGACCCGGCAGCGCGGCGACGAGGCCGTCGACGAAGGCGTCGCCGAGGCGTGCGGTCGGCCACTGCTCGAGTTCGCCGAGATCGAGCTCGAGGCGGATGACCGGAAAATGCGCATACAGCGACGGGCCAACATAGACGGAGCGGTCCAGGATGCGCATGGGGGTCCTCGGGGCTGGATGGCGTGTTCCGGGCGGACGGTCGATCGCCCGCTTCCGACCATACCCGACCCGGGCGATCAACGGCTACGCACCCCCGCCACGAGCAGCCACAGGCAGGTCGCGATTTCGCCGAGGGCCGCCGGTCGCGTGGCGTAGCCGGCCAGCGTCGACCCCGCGTATCCGGGCACGAGCAGTCCGCTGAAGAAGTCGAGCAGATACCCGCAGCCGCCGATCACGAGCAGTACGCCGAGCACGGGCGGGATCAACCCGGATCGGTAGACCAGCATGCCGAGCGGCAGCAGCCATGCACCCCAGAACACTTCGGACAGCCCGATGCCCTGGTTGTACTGCGCGAGCAACGCCTGCGCCTGCGCGGCCAGCACCGCGAGGTCGGCGCCGGGGCGCGACGCCTGTTCGAGCAGCGCGACGACGTCGAGCCGGTGCAGCAGGTTGGCGAACGAGAACGGCACGCTCGCCGCCGCCAGCGCGACCATCACGACCGCCGCGACGCGCCCGTGCGCCGCCAGCAGGCGGTACAGGGCCAAAGGCAGCAGCAGGAACGCGAGATAGCACACCACGCTCGCCGCGATGCCCGCACGGAACACGAACGCCTCGTGCTGCAGCTGGGCGAAGCGCGCGAGCGCGTCCCCGCTCACGGCGAGGCGCGAAGGTACCCAGGCGAGACTGAAGATCCCGGCGAGCACGACGACGAGATAGAGCGCACCGGCGATGCGCGCCGACCGCCTTGCGGACACGATGGGGTCGGGGCTCGTCATGCGGCTTCCGCCCGCAGCTCGTCGCGATCGTGTGCGGCCAACGCGTGGCGCGGCCAGCGCCATGCGTGCGCGACGATGCATGCGCACAGCACGATCTCGATCGCGGCCATCAGCACGTAGAAGTTCCACGCGCCCTGCGCCGCCAGCGCCATGATCGCGGCGTAGGCCACGGCCAGCACGAGGTTGGTCCAGCGGCACAGCGCGGCCGGCAGCAGCAGCGACAGCGCGATCATCAGGCCCGGCACCGCCAGCAGGATCGAGGTGCCGACCAGTACGCCCTCGGTGACCGGCCCGAGCGGGCCCATGCGGCCATCGAGCATCGATTCGAGCTTGCCCGGAACGTACAGCTCGAAGTAGTCGCCGTAGACGAAGCAGAACATCAGGCTGGTCCACAGCGCGGCGAGCTTCGCCCTCACGTGCACCTTGATTTCCTCCAACCGCGCGCGCGCCATCCCCATGCCGTGATCCTCTGCCTCGAGTGGTGCCGACGGTGACGGCAACGGCGCGATGCGCCGCGCATGTCCAGTGTCATACCGTCGTACATCACCATTTCAGCGTTCCCGCGATTCGCGCGCCCGTGCCGGACGTCACGCGACAACAGCGACCGCGCGCGGTGGGACGCCGGAGCCTGGCCCGTGCAGCGCCCGCTCGAGGAACCAACACCTGCCTCCCGTTTCCCGTCACAACGGGGATCGATGGCCGCCGTCGGGCGGCCTCAAGGTGGCGCGGCAGCGCCGGATGAGGGGCGCTTGCGCTCGGCGGTGTCGAGCGGCGTGCAGATCAAGAGCGGCCCCTCATCCGCCTGCGGCACCTTCTCCCCGCACGCGGGGAGAAGGAACATCCAGAGCTCAAAAGCGTCTGCTTCCCTTCTCCCCGTGAAAACGGGGAGAAGGTGGCGCGGCAGCGCCGGATGAGGGGCACGTGCGCTCGGCCGTGTCGAGCGACGTGCAGATCAAGAGCGGCCCCTCATCCGCCTGCGGCACCTTCTCCCCGCACGCGGGGAGAAGGAACATCCAGAGCTCAAGGGCGTCTGCCTACCCATCACCGCACGCGGGGAGAAGGAACATCCAGAGCTCAAAGGCATCCCGGCGCATCGACAGGTTCAGTGCTTCGACTTCCCGGCCGCCAGCGATCCGGCCGAGGCGATGCGCGTGTGCAGGTTGAAGGTCGCGCCGGCGACGAGAATGTGGATGCGCAGGCCGAGCAGGCAGACCGGCTCGTCTTCGTCGACCTCGGCCATCGAGGAAAACTGCAGTTCGCTCGCGTCGACCACGGTGACCGCGCCGCTGCCCTCGACCTCGAGCGTGTTGTCGGGGCGGATGAACGCGGCGGTGTCCTCGTCAAGGCCGATGCCGATCGCGAACGGGTTGTAGGCGAGCGCGGCGAGCAGGCGGCCGAGGCGGTCGCGCTGGCGGAAATGCTGGTCGATGACGAAGCGGTTGGTCAGGCCGAGGCCCGGTGCGAGGCGCACGCTGCCGGCGGTCGGCGAGGCGCCTTCCTTGCCGAACGCGATCATGTGTTCGCTGAGGATGCTCGCGCCGGCACTCGTGCCGCCGACATGCACGCCCTGCGCATTGAGCGTGCGGATCAGCTTGGCCACCGACGTGCCGCCGAGCAGGGTCGAGATGCGCAGCTGGTTGCCACCGGTGAAGAAGATGCCGCTGGCCTGCTCGATGCGTTCGAGCCGGTTGCCTTCCTCGGCGTCGCGGCGCGTGTCGAAGTCCATCGCGGTGACGCGGCCGGCACCGAGTTCGTGGAAGATCGCCTCGTAGCGCGAACCGGTGTCGGCGAGCTGGCTCGCGGTCGGGATCACGACGATGTCGGCGTCGCGGCCGCCGCACAGCGAGACGAAGCGCTCGAGGATGCGCGCGTCATTGTGCTTCTCCTCGGCGCCGCCGATCGGCACGATCCAGCCGCGCTCGTCGCCTTCTGCCACCTTGCTCGGACTCATGTCGCCGGGTGCCCTGCTGCGGAAATGTGGCCGCCATTCCTACACGCAGGAGCAGCAGCCTGCAACCGCCTCGCGCGGCGCGGCGATCCGGGCCTCGGCGACGCGACACCCGCCATCACTGCCCCGTCCAGCGCTTGAGCCAGGCCTCGACCGTGTCGTGCCACTGCACGCTGTTGTGCGGCTTGAGCACCCAGTGGTTCTCGTCCGGGAACACGAGCAGCTGGCTCGGGATGCCGCGGCGCTGCAGGGCGGTGAACGTGGCCAGGCCCTGGGTGGTCGGAATGCGGAAATCCTTCTCGCCCTGCACGACCAGCATCGGCACGCGCCAGTCCTTGACGTGGTTGAGCGGGTTGAACTTCTCGTAGCCGGCCGGCGCGTCGAACACGGTGCCGCCGTTTTCCCATTCGGTGAACCAAAGTTCCTCGGTCTCGTAGCCCATCGCGCGCGTGTCGAACACGCCGTCGTGGTTGACGAGGCACTTCCACGGTTCGTTCCAGTTGCCGGCGATCCAGTTGACCATGTAGCCGCCGTACGAGGCACCGAGCGCGCAGGCGCGATCGCGATCGAGGAACTTGTACTTCTTGAGCGCCGCTTCCCAGCCGAGTTTGAGGTCCTCCAGCGGCTTGCCGCCCCAGTCGCCCGAGATCGCGTCGGTGAAGGCCTGGCCGTAGCCGGTCGAGCCGTGGAAGTTGATCGTCACGACCGCGAAGCCGCGCCCGGCATAGGTCTGCGGATTCCAGCGGTAGTGGAAATCATTGGTCATAGCGCCCTGCGGACCGCCGTGGATGATGAAGGCGACCGGATAGGTCTGGTTTGCCTTGAAGCCGACCGGCTTGACCACGTAGCCCTGCACGGTCGCGCCACCGGCGCCCTTGAACGTGAAGAACTCGCTGTCGCCGAAACGCAGGTCCTTCAGGCGCTCGGCATTGAAGCGCGTGACCTGGCGCAGGCCCTTGCCACGCAGGTCGGTCATGTAGAGATCGGTCGGATGGCGATGGTCCTGGCGCGCGACGACGAGCGACTTCGCGCCGGCGTCGAAGCCGATCACGCTGCCTTCGCCGACGAGGCGCGTCGCCTTGCCGCTCGCGATGTCGATCGCGAACAGAGGATGCTGGCCCCAGTCGTCGCTCGCCGTGTACAGGGTCTTGCCGTCGGCCGACAGCTTGAGGCCCGAGGCCGAACGGTCCCAGCCGGCGGCGACCTCGCGACGCTGACCGCTGGCAAGGTCGAGCGCCATGATCGCGTTGCGGTCGGCCTCGAAGCCCGGGCGCTTCATCGCGAGGTAGTAGAGCGTCCTGCCGTCGCGTGAGGGCAGCGGCGTGCCGTCGCCGGCCGGGTTGTCGGCGGTCAGGTTGAGCGGTTTCGACGAGCCGTCGGCCGGCACCGACCAGAGGTCGAAGTTGGTCGACCAGGCCTCGCCGCTGCCGGCCGTGCGTACGCTGAAGTACACGGTCTTGCCGTCCGCCGAGAACGCATACTCGCTGTCGTCGCCGAACGGCTTGGACGGGACATCGCCATCGAGTCCGGCGCTCAGCACGCGCGGCGTGCCGAGCTGGCCGTCGACGCCGATCGCGGCGACCAGCAATTGCGAGCGGCGACCGTCCGCCCAGGTGTCCCAGTGGCGCACGAACAGGCGGTCGAAGACCTTGCCCGTCTGCTTCGCGTCGGCCGGCTTGTCGAGGCGCCGCTTCGTGCAGGCGAGCGGATCCGCATCGGCCGTGCAATCGACGAACAACTCGACCCCGAACAGCACCGACTTGCCATCCGGTGCGAGCCGGAAGCTGCCGACGTCGAGCGCGAAGCGAGTGACCTGCTCGGCCTCGCCGCCGTTGGCCGGGACGCGCCAGAGCTGGCTGACGTCGTCCTTCGGCGCAAGGAAGTACACGCTGGCGCCGTCGGGCGACCAGCGCGGCGACGTCGCTCCGTCGCGCAGGCGCTGCGCCTTGCCACCGGCGGCAGCTACGGTCCAGACGCTGTTCTTGCCCTTGTTCGCGGCCCAGTCGGTTTCGCGCAACTGGAAGGCGATGCTGCGCCCGTCGGGCGAAAGCACCGGCTCGCTGACGCGGTCGAGCAGGACCAGGTCGCGGGCCTCGAACGGGCGCGGGGCGGCCTGCGCCACGCAAGCAGCCAGTGCCAGCGGGGCGGCGGCGAACATCGGTTTCATCGGCAGTTCCTCGACAGGGGGCGGGACTCGCGGCGGATCGGGCATGGTACGGACGGCGCTCGCCGCGAGAAAGGGGCGTGCGTCACGCCCGGGCGTGACCCGAGACGCCTTGCAGCCCCGCACGCGCCGATCTGCGATGCTGCGCGCTCCGAAGGATGCCGGCGCGCGCATGCCGATTTCCCTGCCCGATCGCTTTCGCGGCTGCCTGCTCGGCCTCGCCTGCGGCGATGCCGTCGGCACGACCGTCGAGTTCATGCCGCGCGGGACGTTCACGCCGGTCACCGGCATGACCGGCGGCGGTCCGTTCGCGCTGCGCGCCGGCCAGTGGACGGACGACACCTCGATGGCGCTCTGCCTGGCCGAGAGCCTGCTCGCCTGTGGCGGCTTCGACGCGCGCGACCAGATGAATCGCTACCTGGCCTGGTGGCGGCATGGTCACCTCAGCGCGACGGGCACCTGCTTCGACATCGGCAAGACCGTACGCGCGGCGCTGCAACGTTACTCGCGCGACGGCAATCCGTGGGCAGGGTCGGCCGATCGCCGCACCGCCGGCAATGGCTCGCTGATGCGCCTCGCGCCGGTCGTGCTTCGCTGGTTTCCGGATGCCGCGGCGATCGACCGCTACGCCGCCGCCAGCTCGCGCACGACGCATGCCGCTGCCGAAGCGGTCGAGTGCTGTCGACTGCTCGCCGATCGCCTGCAGCGCGCGCTGCACGGTTCGGCCCGCGACGAGATCCTCGAACGCGACGGATTCGCGTCGGACGAGTCCACCGTCTCCGCGCTGGCCGACCTGCGCTGGCACGCACGCAGCGACGAGGCGATCCGTGGCAGCGGCCACGCGGTCGCTTCGCTCGAAGCCGCCTTGTGGTGCTTCGCGAACACGACCTCGTTCGCCGATGCCGTGCTGCGCGCAGCGAACCTCGGCAGCGATGCCGACACGACCGCGGCGATCACCGGCCAGCTCGCCGGCGCGCACTACGGCGTGCGCGGCATACCGGCCGACTGGCTGGCCGTGCTGCACGAACGCGCAATGATCGAGCGCATGGCCGATGAGCTGTTCGCCGCAAGCGGCGCGCGCGACGTCTGACGACGCGCCGATCCGCCCGGTCGCGGCACCGACGGAAGATCGTGCCTGGCATCGATCCGCACGCCGCTGCGGCGAATCGCTATGCTGCGCGTCTTCGATCCCGAGGATGCCCGCGCATGACCGCCGCACCGCGTTGCGACCGCACCCCGGCCTGGGCCCGCCTTCGCGAACTGCACGCCGGCGGCGGCGATCGCTTCGACCTTCGCGACGCGTTCGCCGCCGATGCGCACCGCTTCGCCGACTTCTCGTACGAGGCGCCCGAAGTCTTCGCCGACCTGTCGAAGAACCTGATCGACCGTGCGACGCGCGACGCCCTGCTCGCGCTCGCCCGCGACTGCCGGATCGAGGAACGACGCGACGCGCTGCTGGCCGGGACGCCGGCCAATGCGACCGAAGGGCGCTCGGTCCTGCACACGGCCTTGCGCGCGCCGCCCGGCCACGGCGCGCATTCGGCCGAGGTCCACGGCGTGCTCGAGCGCATGCTCGGCTTCGTCGAACGCATCCGCGACACGGCGCGCAGCGGGATCCGCGACATCGTCAACATCGGCATCGGCGGTTCGGACCTCGGCCCGCAGATGGCGGTACCGGCGCTCGATGCGTTCGTGCAGCACGACCTGCGCTTCCATTTCGTCTCGAACGTCGACGGACACGACATCGCGCCGGTGCTGCGCGACCTCGATCCGCGCACGACGCTGTTCATCATCGCCTCGAAGACGTTCACGACGCAGGAGACGATGGCGAATGCCACCGTCGCGCGCGAATGGTTCCTCGCCAACGGCGGCGGCGACACGCGCCGGCATTTCGTCGCCACGACGACGAACGTCGACGCCGCGGCCGCGTTCGGCATCGAAACGACGTTCGGCTTCTGGGACTGGGTCGGCGGCCGCTATTCGCTGTGGTCGGCGATCGGCCTGCCGATCGCGCTCGCGATCGGCGCCGCACACTTCCGCGACCTGCTCGCCGGCGCGCACGCGATGGACCGCCATTTCGCCGAAGCGCCGCTCGAATCCAACCTGCCGATCCTGCTCGGCCTGCTCGACGTCTGGTACCGCAACTTCCTCGGCTTCACGAGCCGCAGCGTCGCGCCGTACCACCAGGGCCTCAGGCGCCTGCCGGCGTATCTGCAGCAGCTCGAGATGGAAAGCAACGGCAAGCGCGTCGACCTCGACGGCGAGCCGCTGCCGTTCGCGACGAGCCCGGTCGTCTGGGGCGAGCCCGGCACGAACGGCCAGCACGCCTATTTCCAGATGCTGCACCAGGGCACCGACGTGATCCCGGTCGAGTTCATCCTCGTGCGCGAACCGACCCATCCGTACCGCGATCTGCACGCCAAGCTGCTCGCCAACGGCCTGGCCCAGGCGCAGGCGCTCATGCTCGGCAAGAGCACGGCCCAGGCCAGGTCCGAGCGTGCACCGACCGCCGCGGCGACGATCGATCCCGACGTGCTCGCGCGCCACCGCACGTTCACCGGCAACCGGCCGAGCACGACCCTGCTGCTCGAACGCCTGACCCCGCGCGCGCTCGGCGCGCTGATCGCGATGTACGAGCACCGCGTCTACACGAGCGGTGCGCTGTGGGCCATCAACAGCTTCGACCAGTGGGGCGTCGAACTCGGCAAGGCGTTGTGCAACGACCTGCTGCCGCGGCTCGACTCGGGCGACACGGATGGACTCGATGCATCGACCGCGGGACTGCTGCAACGCCTGCGCGGGTGACGCGCGGCGTGCGCGCGAGGCTCGGCAGCGTGCTGCTCGCGTTCGGCGTCGCCGCTGCGACGGGATCGGCGTCGATGCCGGTGCCCGCACCGAACCTCGTCGTGCTGATGGCCGACGACCTTGACGAGAAGACGTTCGATCGCGCGCTCGACCTCGGCCTGCTGCCGGCGATCGCGTCGACCCTGCGCGACGGCGGCACGCGCTTTCGCGAATCGTTCGTGTCGAACCCGCTGTGCTGCCCGTCGCGTGCGAGCTTCCTGACCGGGCGCTACGCACACAACCACGGCGTGCTCAACATCACCTGGGACGCAAGCGCGCCGCAGGGGTCGTTCGCCGCCTTCGACGACCGCGAGCACCTCGGTACCTGGCTGCAGCGCGCCGGCTACCGCACCGGCCTGATCGGCAAGTTCCTCAATGGCTACGGCTACGTGCCGCCGCGCAACTGCCCGCTGTGCGACCCGATGCGCTACGTGCCACCGGGCTGGGACGACTGGCAGGCCCTGCCCGACTACGGCGAGTACAACGGCATCCCGGGCATCGGCTACGCCGGCGCGTACTGCATGTACCACTACACGATCAACGACAACGGCCGCCTGGTCAGCCATGGCGGCGACGACGCCGACTACCAGACCGACGTGATCGCGACGCGGGCCGCGCGGTTCGTCGATCGCCAGGCGACCGACGCACGTCCGTTCTTCCTCTGGCTCGCGCCGCTCGCGCCGCACTTCGAGCTGTGCCTGCCGGCAATGACGGAGTTCGAGCGCGACGTGCGCGCCGCGCCGCGCCATGCCGGCAGCCTGCTGCCGACGGTCGGCTTCGACCCGTTCGATCCGGCCTTCGATGAAGCCGATGTGGGCGACAAGCCGGCGTGGTACGACCAACGCTATCCGCGACTGTCAGGGTCCGACATCGACGCCCTGCAGCGCAGCTACCGGCATCGCCTCGAAGCGCTGCGCGCGCTCGACGACCTCGTCGCGACCTTGCGCGCGAGGCTCGAAGCATCCGGCGCGTGGCAGGACACGGTGCTCGTGCTGACCTCGGACAACGGCTGGTTCAACGGCGAACACCGCGCCTGGGGCAAGGTGCTCGCCTACGAGGAATCGATCCGCGTGCCGTTGTTGCTGCGCGGTCCGGGTGTTCCGGCCGGACGCATACGCGATGCGCTCGTGCTCAACCACGACCTTGCGCCGACGCTGGCGGCGCTGGCCGGAGCCGTGCCGACGTTCGCCATGGACGGTTCGGACCTGCGCGCGCTGCTCGACGGTACCGAACCGCCCGGTTGGCGCCGCCGCTTGCTCGTCGAGCACTTCCGCGACGGCGCCTGGGCGCCGGTGTCGTTTGCCGACTATTTCGCCGTGCGAACGGGCGGCACCGATGCGCCGCTGCTGCGATCACGTACATGGATCGACTGGCGCACCGACGGCGAATCCGCCGGAATCGAGCACTACGCGCTCGACGACGATCCCAAACAGCTCGCGAGCCTCGGCACCGGCGGTGCATCGGCGGCGGCGCTGCGCGCCGCGCTGGCAGCGTTGCGCGACTGCGGCCAACCGGGGCGAACGGACTGCCGCCTGGCCGAGTCGGCGGTCGAGGGGATTTTCGGAGCCGATTTCGACTGAGGCTCGCGTCGCACGATGGCGACGCGAGCCCGGACTGCAGTCAGTTCTTCGCCTTGCCGATGTTGGCGTCGAGGAAGGCGATCACCTTGGTCAGCATCTCGAGACGCGTGTCGTCGTTGTAGATGCCGTGGCCCTCGGTGCGGTAGTACAGCCACTCGGGTGCCTTGCCGGCCTTGACGAGGGCCGCGCGCATCTTCTCGCCGTGTTCGGGCGGCACGCGCACGTCCTCGCCACCGACGATCAGCATGACCTTGGCCTTGATGCGTTCGGCGTAGTTGACCGGCGAGTTCTGCGCCTGCTCGGTCGTATCGGTGCCGAGCGCTTCGCGCATGTACTCGGTTCCGTACAGCGATTTCTGGATGTCGCCGCGCGTGAACATCATCGGCAGGTCGTAGACGCCGAAGGCGCCGATCGCACACTGGTAGAGGTCCGGCTCGCGTGCCGCGCCCATCAGCGATGCGTAGCCTCCGTAGCTGCCGCCGTAGATGCACACCCGCTTCGGATCGGCGACACCCGACGTGATCGCCCATTTCGTCGCGTCGGTGACGTCGTCCTGCATCTTGCGCCCCCACTGCCGGTCACCGGCATGCAGGAAGTCGTAGCCATAGCCGTCCGAACCGCGGAAGTTCACCTGCAACACCGCATAGCCGCGACTGGCCAGCGCCTGCACTTCGCCGTCGTAGGCCCAGATGTCGCGCGCGCGCGGGCCACCGTGCACGAGCACGACGAGCGGCAGGTTCTTCGCCGCTTCCTGGCCCGGCGGACGCGTGAGGTAACCGTGCAGGGCCAGTCCGTCGCGCGCCTTGACTTCGATCGGCTCCATCGGCGCGAGTTTCTCGGGATTGGCCCACGGCGCTCGATTGGCCAGCAGCGAAACCTTCTTCGTGTCCGCGTCGTACAGATAGAACGCGCCGGGATTGACGTCGGCCGAGGCGAGGAACACGGCCTTCTTGCCGTCGGGCGTGGTCGACACGATGTCGATGTCGTCGCCCGGAAACTGCTGCATCATCGCCACGATGATCTTGATCGTCGGGTCGCCCTTGACGAGCGGATCGAGGCTCGGCCGGCCCGGCATGGCACGCATGCCGATGATGTCGAGACCGTCCAGGCTGCGCACGAGGTCGACCGATTCGACTGTCTTGTTGGTCCAGATGCGCTTGAAGTTGCGGTCCTTCTCGGTCCACGTGCAGAGCCCGCCCGGCGCATCGGCGGATGCACACGCCCAATAGACGGTCGAGTCGTCACGCGAGAACGCGACCGGGAAAGCGCGCGTGCTGGTCGAGCGCTCGTCGAGCACGAGTTCCCACTTGGCATCGTCATTCGGGCGGTAATGGACCTGCAGCTTGCCCTGCATGTCCTCGCCAAAGGCGAAACGCACGCGTCCGGCGTTGTCGGTCAGGAAATCGGCGCGGCGCATCGGCGCGACGGCGATCGTGTTGCCGCGCTTGCCGGTGCGCACGTCCATGCGCGACACCTTGCTGAAATCGCCATCGGTGCCCGATCCTGCCCAGCTGTCGACCGCGACGAGGATGCTGCCGTCGTCGTTGCGCAGGTCGTCGATCATGCGCGCACTGCCGTATTCGGCGGTCACCTGCTTGATGCGCGAGCCGGTCTGCTGGCCGCCCTTGCGATAGCCGAACAGCATGTCGCTGCCGGTTCCGTCGCCGTTGACCGCGAACAGTTCACCGGTGAGGAACGGCTTCTCGATGCCGGCGACCTTCTCGCCGAGCGTGTAGACGACGCGGTTCGGCGCGACCCACCAGAACTCGGCGAGCTCGTTGCCGTCCGACCCGCGGATCGCCTTGACCTCCATCGTCTGCATGTTGACGAGGGCGAGGTAGCGCTTGCCTTCGACGTAGGCCATCGCGGCGAGCGTCTTGCCGTCCGGCGAGATCTTCATCGTCTCGTAGACCGGGCGCTTGTTGAAGTCGGCCAGCGGCACCTGTTGCGCGGCGGCGGCGAACGGCATGGCGATCGCGGCGATCGCGAGCAATGCACGGAGAGATCGGGTCATGGCAATTTCCCTATCGAAGTGGATGGATGCCGCGTCGGGCCGCGGCGGGCCTGCAAACCTCGCGTGTCACACCTTGCTCTTGACGCGCCCGTAGCGATCCTCGAGACGCACGATGTCGTCCTCGCCGAAGTAGTCGCCGCATTGCACCTCGATCAGGTGGATGTCCTCGGCGGTCGGATTCTCGAGACGATGCACGGTGTTCATCGGGATGTAGGCCGACTGGTTGGCCTCGAGCAGGAACTCCTTCTCGCCGATGCGCACCTTCGCCGTGCCGCGCACGACGGTCCAGTGCTCGCTGCGCCGGTTGTGCAGCTGCAACGAGAGCACGTGACCCGGCTTGACGGTCAGGCGCTTGACCTTGCAGTCGTCGGCATCCTCGAGGATCGTGTAGCTGCCCCACGGCCGGTGCACGGTCGTGTGGAAGGCGGCGGCCTGGTGATTGCTCGCGCGCAGGCGGTCGACGACGACCTTGACCTGTTGCGCGCGCTCGCGGTCGGCGACCAGCACCGCATCGCCGGTGTCGACGATGACGAGATTGCGCACGCCGACCGCGGCGACCATGCGTGCATCGGACTGGATGTAACAGTTCGTACTCTCGACGATGACGGCCTGGCCCTGCACGCGGTTGCCGTCGGCGTCGGCCTCGGCATCCATGTCGCTGACCGCCTTCCACGAGCCGATGTCGCTCCAGTCGAACGAAGCCGGGACGACGGCGACGCGCGCGGCGCGCTCCATGATCGCGTAGTCGATCGAGATATCGGGCTGGGCGAGAAAGGCTTCGCGCTCGAACTCGACCGGACTTATCTGGCTCTTCTCGCTCGCGTGGCAGGCGCGCGCCGCGGCGAGCAGATCCGGACAGGCCTGCTCGGCGGCCGCGACGAGCGCGTCGGCGCGGAAGCAGAACATGCCCGAGTTCCAAACGTAGTCGCCCGAGGCGACGTAGCTCTCGGCGGTTTCGCGATTCGGCTTCTCGACGAACGCAGCGACCTCGCGGCCACCGCGGCCTGCGATCGCACTACCCATGCGCAGATAGCCGAAGCCGGTCTCGGGATGGCTCGGTCGGATGCCGAACGTGACGAGCCAGCCGTCGGCGGCGAGGTCGGCGGCACGCCGCGCATCGGCGGCGAAGGCATCGAGATCGCGGATCAGGTGATCGGCCGGCAGCACGAGCAGGATCGCCTCGCTGCCGACCTGATCGAGTGCGTGCAGTGCGGCGAGCACGACGGCCGGCGCGGTGTTGCGCCCGGCCGGTTCGAGCAGGAACGGCAGGCGGTCGAGGTCGGCGCGCGGATGCAGCGCGTATTCGTCACGCGTCAGGAAGTAGTAGTCGCGGCCCGTCACGGTCAGGACGGGACCACCGTCGGCAAGCGCCAGCGCGCGATCGAGCGTCTTGTAGAGCAGCGAGCGGCCGTCGCCCATGCGCATGAACGGCTTAGGGTAGGCGCTGCGCGAAACCGGCCAGAGTCGGGTTCCGGCACCGCCGGAGAGGATCACGGGAACGATCATGGTGCGGCTCCTGGTGTGGACGCGAGTTCGTCGAGTACCTCGCGCAGTCCCTGCTCCCAAGACGGCAAGTGTACCCCGAACACGAGCGCGAGCTTGGTCGTGTCGAGCACCGACCAGGCCGGGCGACCCGTACGGGTCGGGTAATCGGACGTGGCGATCGCCTCGACGCGCGGCGCACGCGCGATCAGTCCGCGCTGCGCGGCGCCGTCGAAGATCGCGACGGCGAAATCGTGCCAGCTGCAGCGCGAGGCCGCGGCGAGATGGTAGGTCCCGCAGGCCTGGCGGCGATCGGCCGCGTCGAGCCGCGACCAGTGCGCGACGATGCGCGCGCTCGCCGCCGCGATCCAGTGCGCCGGCGTCGGCGACCCGACCTGGTCGGCGACGACGCGCAGGACTTCGCGTTCTGCAGCCAGGCGCAGCATCGTGCGCACGAAATTGTGGCCCGTCGCCGAATGCACCCAGGCCGTGCGCATCAGCAGGTGTTGCGCGCCGCTCGCACGCAGCGCGACTTCTCCGGCGAGCTTGGTCCGGCCGTAGACGCCGAGCGGACCCGTCGCATCGTCCTCGCGGTATGGGCGCGTCGCGCGACCGTCGAACACGTAGTCGGTCGAGTAGTGGACGACGAGCGCCTTGCGACGCGCCGCCCACGCGCCGATTTCGGCGACGGCGTAGTGGTTGACGCGGTCCGCGAGTTCTGGCTCGTCTTCGGCGCGATCGACGGCGGTATGGGCGGCGGCGTTGACGACGACGTCGGCATCGCTCTCGTCGAGCGCATGGGCCAGCGACTGCGGATCGGCCAGATCGGCGGCGAGGCAGCCGGAGCCGTCTTCGCGCCGGCCGTCACGCGTCGCCGCGACGACATCGCCGAGCCGAGCCAGCGGATCGAGCAAGGCATGCCCGACCTGGCCGTTGGCACCGAGCAGCAGCAGCTTCATCGCGGACGCTGCGCGACGACCGGATCGGCGGGGAAGGTCGCCATCATGCGTACGTCGGCAATCTGCCGCGCGGCACGTCGGCGAGGAACGGTGCCGTGCGGTCCTTGTCCGACAGGACGGGCGATGCGAGCGGCCAGTCGATCGCGAGATCGGCATCGTTCCAGCGGATCGCCGCATCGGCGGCACCGTCGTAGAGCGTCGTGCACTGGTAGACGAACGTGGCGTGGTCGGACAGCACGGCGAATCCGTGCGCGAAGCCCGGCGGAATCCAGAAATGGCGCTTGTTGGCTTCCGACAGGATCACGGCGGTCCATTGCCCGAACGTCGGCGAGCCGACCCGGATGTCGACCGCCACATCGTAGACCTCGCCCTCGAGCACGCTGACCAGCTTGCCCTGCGGATTCGGCCATTGGTGGTGCAGGCCGCGCAGCACGCCGTGCGCCGATCGCGAGACATTGGTCTGCACGAAGGCGGCGTCGATGCCGTGTTCGGCGAAGCGCGCCGCATTGAAACTCTCGTAGAAGAATCCACGCGCGTCGCCGTGCACGACCGGCTCGATCACGAGGCAGCCGGGCAGGCTCGTCGCCATGACCTTCATGCCTCGCGCCTCTCGCGCACGAGTTGCTGCAGGTACTGGCCATAGGCGTTCTTCGCGAGCGGCGCGGCGAGGCGCAACACTTGTTCGGCATCGATCCAGTGGTTGAGGAAGGCGACCTCCTCGGGACAGCAGACCTTGAGTCCCTGGCGGTTCTCGATCGTCTCGATGTAGCTCGATGCCTCGACCAGTGAATCATGCGTGCCGGTATCGAGCCAGGCGAAGCCGCGGCCCATGCGTTCGAGCATGAGGCTGGCATCGTCGAGATAGCAGCGATTGAGGTCGGTGATCTCGAGCTCGCCACGCGGCGACGGAGCGAGGCTGGCGGCGAAATCGGCTGCGCGGCCGTCATGGAAATAGAGTCCGGTGACTGCCCAGTTCGACTTCGGTTGCGCCGGCTTCTCCTCGAGTCCGACGACCCGACCGGCGCCATCGAAGGCGGCCACGCCGTAGCGTTCCGGATCGCGCACGCGGTAGCCGAACACGGTCGCCCCGTGCGTGCGCGCGTCCGCGGCGGCGAGCAGTTCCTTCAGGCCGTGGCCGTAGAAGATGTTGTCGCCGAGGATCAGGCAGCTCGGCTTACCGCCGACGAAGTCGCGGCCGATCACGTACGCCTGGGCCAGGCCGTCCGGCGAAGGCTGCACCGCGTAGCGGATCGACATGCCCCATTGCGAGCCGTCGCCGAGCAGGCGCTCGAACAGGGCCTGCTCGTGGGGCGTGTTGATGACGAGCACGTCGCGTATGCCCGCGAGCATGAGCGTGCTGAGCGGGTAGTAGATCATCGGCTTGTCGTAGACCGGCAGCAGCTGCTTGCTGACCGCCTGGGTCAGCGGATACAGGCGTGTGCCGGAACCGCCGGCGAGGATGATGCCGCGTCGAGTTGCCACGGGTGACCTCGGATGCTGTGGGCCGCGAGTTGATGCGACGGCCACGAGGATGGCGATGCACGGCGGATTGGTCGGGACGGCGGGATTCGAACCCACGACCCCCTGCCCCCCAGGCAGGTGCGCTACCAGACTGCGCTACGCCCCGAATCTTCGCTTGCCGCTCGCCGCGGGGGCGCGGATTGTAGCAGGCCGGCGCAACCGCGCGCGCCCGGCAGGCGGCGCTCAGCGCCGCAGGATCTGCAGGACTTCCTCGAGTTCCATGCGGACCTGACGCGCGATCTGGCCGGAAATGCTGACTTCCATGCGCGCCTGCGGGCCTTCCAGTCGTTGGCGTGCACCCGTGATGGTGAAGCCCTGCTCGTACAGCAGCGAGCGGATCTGGCGGATCATCAGCACGTCGTGGCGCTGGTAATAGCGGCGGTTCCCGCGTCGCTTGACCGGCTTGAGATTGGGGAACTCCTGCTCCCAGTAACGCAGCACGTGCGGCTTCACGCCGCACAGCTCGCTGACCTCGCCAATCGCGAAATACCGCTTCGCGGGAATGGCCGGCAGTTCGCTATTGCTCCCCTGATCCAGCATACGCTTCGACCCGGACCTTCAGTTTTTGCCCCGGCCTGAATGTAACCACCCGCCGCGCGGAGATCGGGATCTCCTCGCCGGTCTTGGGATTACGCCCGGGACGCTGGTTCTTGAACCGCAGGTCGAAATTGCCGAACCCCGACAGCTTGACCTGCTCCCCCCTTTCCAATGCGTCGCGCACCGACTCGAAGAACGCGTCGACGAATTCCTTGGCTTCACGCTTGTTCAGACCGACGTCCGAGAACAGACGCTCCGCCATCTCCGCCTTCGTCAGCGCCATCCTACCCTCGCAACTTTGCTTTGTAACCCGTCTGCAACGCGGCGACGGCCAGAGCGACGCACCGGTCTGCGTCCTGATCGGTTAGGGTGCGTGAACCATCCTGCAAAATCAAGCCTGTAGCGAGACTCTTGACACCTTCGCCGAGGTTGGGTCCGAGGTACTGGTCGAACACGAACACATCGACCAGCAACGGACCGACCGCCGCGCGCAGGGCCTCCTCGACCTCGGCCCAGGCGACCGTGGCCGGCAGCGTGAAGGACAGGTCGCGGCGCACGGACGGAAAGCGCGAAAGCGCAGCGGCGACCGGCAGCGTGCGCGCGGCGAGCCCATCGACGTCGAGATCGAACGCGTACACATCGACACCGAGATCGAGCGCCTTCTGCAGGCGCGGGGCGAGCGCCCCGACGTGGCCGAGCACGACCTCGCCACGCAGCACGGTGGCCGAGCGACCCGGATGCAGCCAGGCCGGGCCGCCGGCCCGGAACGCGACGTCGTCGGACGCGGCACCGGCCAGGGCAAGCAGCGACTCGACATCGCCCTTGATGTCGAAGAAGTCGAGAGCGCGTGCCGGCTCGCTCCATTGCGTGGCGACCGCCGGCCCGGTGGCGACACCCGCGATGCGCCGGGTTTCGACCGGTGACGGGTCGCCCGCGATGTAACGCCGACCGATCTCGAACAGGCGCACGCGCTCCTGCTGGCGCGCGAGGTTCGCCGCGAGCGCCGCGACCAGTCCGGGCAACAGGCTCGTGCGCATCACCGCGAGCTCGGCCGAGATCGGATTGGCCAGCGCGATGCCGCCGTCGGTGAGTCCCCAGGTCTCGAGCAGATCGCCACCGACGAAGGCGTAGGTGATCGCCTCGGCATAGTCGCGCGCGACGAGCTGGTCGCGCATGGCGGCAATGGCCACGCGCCCCTCGGGAACCGGCGGCGGGCTGATCTCGCCGCGCGGCGCGCGCGACGGGATGTTGTCGTAACCGTGCAGGCGCGCGACCTCCTCGATCAGGTCCTCCTCGATGGCGAGGTCGAAACGCGCCGCCGGCGGCGTGATGGCCCAGCCCTGCTCGGTCGCCGCTGCGCCGGCGCCGATCGCGGCGAGGATGCGCATGACCTCGGCATCGTCGATCGACACGCCGAGGATGCGCTCGAGGCGCGCCCGGCGCAGGCGCACCGGCGCGCGCTGCGGGATGTACTGCGCGGCGACCGCCTCGACGACGCGGCCGGCGCTTCCACCGGCGATGGCGAGCAGCAGCGCGGTGGCGCGCTCGATCGCGAGGCGCGGCAGATCGGCATCCACGCCGCGCTCGAAGCGATGCGAGGCATCCGTGTGCAGGCCGAGCCGACGTGCGCGCCCGCCGATCGCCGCCGGCGCGAAGTGGGCCGCCTCGAGAAAGACATCCGTGGTCGTCGTGGTCACGCGTGATTCGAAACCGCCCATGATGCCGGCCAGGGCCAGCGCCTTGCGCTCGTCGGCGATGACGAGGACATCGTCGGCCAGCTCGACGACGCGTTCGTCGAGCAAGGCCAGTCGTTCGCCGGCCGCGGCGCGGCGCACGACGATCGAACCTTCCACGCGACCGGCGTCGAAGGCATGCAGGGGCTGGCCGGTTTCGATCATCACGTAGTTGGTGACATCGACGAGCGCACTGATCGGACGCAGGCCCGAGCGGCGCAGGCGTTCCACCAGCCAGGCTGGCGACGACGCATTCGAATCGAGGCCGCGCAGCAGGCGACCGCAGTAAAGCGGGCAATCGCGCGGCGCGTCGAGCCGTACCGCGAGCACGCCGTCGTGCGTCGCCGGCACGAGTTCTTCGGCCGGCAAGTGCGTCTTCGTGCCGAATTCGGCGGCGACCTCGCGCGCGAGCCCGCGCAGGCCGAGGCAGTCCGGGCGGTTCGGCGTCAGACCGAGTTCGATCATCGTGTCGGGCAGGCCGAGATGCGCGGCCAGGGCCTGGCCCGGCACGGCATCGGCGGACAGCTCGAGCAGGCCGCCGGCATCGGCGTCGAGACCGAGCTCCCTCGCCGAGCACAGCATGCCGCTCGACTCGACGCCGCGCAGCTTCGCCGCCTTGATCGTGAGGGCACCGACGGTCGTGCCGATCGTCGCCAATGGCGCCTTGAGGCCGACCCGCGCGTTCGGCGCGCCGCAGACGATCTGCAGCGGCTCGCCGCGGCCGATGTCGACGCGGCAGACCTGGAGCTTGTCGGCGTCGGGATGGCGTTCGGCGGAGACGATCTCGCCGACGACAATGCCGTCGAGTCCCGCTCCGAGGACGACGGCTTCCTCGACTTCGAGGCCGCTCATCGTCAACTTCCGCACCAGCGCGGCACCGTCGACCGGAATGTCGACCAGCTCGCGCAGCCAGTTCTCGCTGAATTTCATGCTCGGGTTCCGATGCAACGTGGAGTGCGGACCGCCGTTCGGCGGTGCTCAGGCGAACTGGCGCAGGAAACGCAGGTCGTTCTCGAAGAACGCGCGCAGGTCACGCACGCCATAGCGCAGCATCGCGAAGCGCTCGACGCCGAGGCCAAATGCGAAGCCGCTGCAGCGCTCGGGGTCGATGCCGCAGTTGCGCAGCACGTTCGGATGGACCATGCCGCAACCGAGCACCTCGAGCCAGCGCGTCGAACCGTCGTCGCCGGTCCAGCCGATGTCGACTTCGGCCGACGGCTCGGTGAACGGGAAGAAGCTCGGGCGCAGGCGCATCTCGAAGTCGCGCTCGAAGAACGCACGGATGAACGCCGAGAGCGTGCCCTTGAGGTCGGCGAAGCTCGAGGTTTCGTCGACCAGCAGACCCTCGACCTGATGGAACATCGGCGAATGGGTCTGATCCGAGTCGCTGCGGTAGACCTTGCCGGGCGCGATGATGCGGATCGGCGGCGCCTGACGCGACATCGCGCGGATCTGCACCGGCGAGGTGTGCGTGCGCAGCAGCCGGCCGTCGCCGAACCAGAACGTGTCGTGCATGGTCCGCGCCGGATGGTCGGGCGGGAAGTTGAGCGCCTCGAAGTTGTGCCAGTCGTCCTCGATCTCGGGACCGTCGGCACGCTCGTAGCCGAGCCTCGCGAAGATGTCGCAGATGCGTTCCATCGCACGCGTGACCGGATGCAGCGAGCCGCGCCCGGCGCGTCGTCCCGGCAGGGTCACGTCGACGCGGTCGGCGCCGAGGCGCGCTTCGAGGGCGAGATCCTCGAGTGCGGCGCGGCGCGCCGCGATAGCCGCGAGCACGCTGTCCTTGGCCGCATTGATGCGCTCGCCGGCCGCCTTGCGTTCGTCGCCGGGCAGCTTGCCGAGTTGCTTGAGCTGCTCGGTCACGAACCCCGACTTGCCGATGACGGCGACGCGCTCGGCGTCGAGCGCCTCGAGCGTGGCGGCGGCGGCAATCGCCTGCAGCGACTGGCCTACGCGGCCCTCCAGTGCATCCATCGAAAAAGCCCTCTCGCGGAAATGAAATGGGGAGCGCGGCTTTCGCCCGCTCCCCACGTCGATCGAACGTCACCGTCGGCGCGCAGGCACCGCGGTGGCTTTACGCAGCCAGGGCAGCCTTGGCCTTCTCGGCGAGCGCGCCGAACGCCTTGATGTCGTGGACGGCGATATCCGCGAGCACCTTGCGGTCGACGTTGATGTCGGCCTTCTTGAGGCCATTCATCAGCCGGCTGTAGCTGAGGCCGTACATGCGCGCACCGGCATTGATGCGCACGATCCACAACGCGCGGAACTGGCGCTTGCGCTGCTTGCGACCGATGTAGGCGTACTGCTGCGCCTTGATGACGGCCTGCTTGGCGACGCGGTAAACCTTGCGGCGCGCGTTGTAGTAGCCCTTCGCGCGCGAAATGAGCTTGCGGTGCCTGCGGTGGGCGGTGACGCCACGCTTGACTCGTGCCATGGGTCAGTCCTCCTTACAGGTACGGAAGCATGCGGGCGACGCGACCGGCGTCCTCGGCGCGGACGTGATTCGTCCCGCGGAGGTTGCGTTTGCGCTTCGTCGACTTCTTGGTGAGGATGTGGCTCTTGAACGCGTGTCCGCACTTGAACTTGCCGGATGCGGTCTTGCGGAACCGCTTCGCAGCGGCCCGGTTGGTCTTCATCTTGGGCATGGCCCGACTCCTTAGGTTCTCTTCGTTACTGGCACGAGCGGCGGGGTGTTCCCGCACTTTCCATCCTGCTCGTTCCGGCGTGTGCGACCCGGAATCCGGGTCTTGTCCTGGTTTTCTGCGCTCGTCCCTGGTCGCGAGGATCAAAAAGCGGTCGTCCTGACCGCACTGTTCTAGACTTTTGCGCTCGTCCCTGATCGCGAGGATCAAAAAGCGGTCGTCCTGACCGCACTGTTCTAGACTTTTGCGCTCGTCCCTGATCGCGAGGATCAAAAAGCGGTCGTCCTGACCGCACTCTTCATGAAAGCTACTGCTTCTTCTTCGGCGCGATCATCATGACCATGAGGCGCCCTTCCATGCGCGGATACTGCTCGATGACCGCCTCCTCGGCGATGTCCGCGGCGATCTTCTTGACCATCGCGTCGCCGAGTTCCTGGTGGGCCATCTCGCGACCACGGAAACGCACCGTGATCTTCACCTTGTCGCCTTCCTCGAGGAAGCGGCGCAGGTTGCGCAGCTTGATCGCGTAGTCGCCGACATCGGTCGTGGGACGGAACTTCAGTTCCTTGATCTCGACCTGCTTCTGCTTCTTCTTTGCTGCATGCGCCTTCTTCTGCGCATCGAACTTGAACTTGCCGAAGTCCATGATGCGGCAGACCGGTGGATCGGCGGTCGGCTGGATCTCGACGAGGTCCAGTCCGAGCTCCTGCGCCATGCCGAGCGCCTCGTCGCGCGAGAGCACGCCGACCTGCTCTCCGTCGGCGCCGATGACACGCACCCGCGGGACACGGATCTCGTGGTTCCTGCGGTTGGCCTTTTCGGTTGCGATACTGCGTCTCCCGCTCGTTTACGGTGTCCCGGACCGGCCCGATCAGGTCGCGGCCAGCCCGGATCTCAAGTGTTCGGCGAAGTCCAGGACCTTGAAAGTACCGAGGTCTTCGCCCGATCGCGCACGCACGGAAACGGCCCCCGTCTCCTTTTCCCGGTCACCGATGACCAGTAGATAGGGAACCTTGTCGAGCGTGTGTTCGCGGATTTTATAGCCGATCTTTTCGTTTCGCAAATCCGCCTGTACGCGGAAGCCTTGCGCCACAAGGGTTTGCGCGACCTCGGCGGCGAAATCGGCCTGCGCATCGGTGATGTTCAGCACGACCGCCTGGACCGGCGCCAGCCAGGCCGGGAACTGGCCGGCATGGTGCTCGATCAGGATGCCGATGAAGCGCTCCATCGAGCCGACGATCGCCCGGTGCAACATGACCGGCGTGTGCCGGGCCGAATCCTCGCCGACGTACTCGGCGCCGAGCCGGCCCGGCATCGAGAAGTCGACCTGCATCGTGCCGACCTGCCAGGCCCGGCCGAGCGAGTCGCGCATGTGGTACTCGATCTTCGGGCCGTAGAACGCGCCCTCGCCCGGCAGTTCCTGCCATTCGACCCCCGACACGCGCAGGGCTGCACGCAGGGTCTCCTCGGCCTTGTCCCAGGTCTCGTCGGAACCGATGCGGCTGTCCGGGCGCAAGGCGATCTTCAGGGCGATCTCGCTGAAGCCGAAATGCGCGTAGACCGCCATCGCCTGGCGGTGGAACGCGACGACTTCGGACTCGATCTGGTCTTCCGTGCAGAAGATGTGGCCATCGTCCTGGACGAAGCCGCGCACGCGCATCAGGCCGTGCAACGCGCCCGAGGGCTCGTTGCGCGTGCACGAACCGAACTCGCCATAGCGGATCGGCAGTTCACGGTAGCTGTGCAGGCCGTGGTTGTAGACGAGCACGTGGCCCGGGCAGTTCATCGGCTTGAGCGCGTAGTCGCGGTTCTCGGAGGCCGTGGTGAACATGTTCTCGCGGTAGTTCTGCCAATGCCCGGTCTTTTCCCACAGCGACTTGTCGAGGATCTGCGGGCAGCGGATCTCCTGGTAGCCCGCATCACGGTAGACCCGGCGCATGTACTGCTCCACGACCTGCCAGAGCTGCCAGCCCTTCGGGTGCCAGAACACGAGGCCCGGCGCTTCTTCCTGCAGGTGGAACAGGTCGAGCTGCTTGCCGAGCTTGCGGTGGTCGCGCTTCTCGGCCTCCTCGATGCGCGTGATGTACGCCGCGAGCTGCTTCCGGTCGGCCCAGGCCGTGCCGTAAATGCGCTGCAGCTGCTCGTTCTTCGCGTCGCCGCGCCAGTAGGCTCCGGAGATGCGTGTGAGCTTGAATGCCTTCAGGAAGCGCGTATTCGGCACGTGCGGGCCGCGGCACATGTCGACGTACTCCTCGTGCCAGTACAGGCCCATCGCCTTCTCGCCCGGCATGTCGTCGATCAGGCGCAGCTTGTAATCCTCGCCGCGTGCCTTGAACACGGCGACGACCTCGTCGCGCGGCGTCATCTTCTTGACGACGTCGTAGTCCCTGTCGATGAGCTCGACCATGCGCCGCTCGATCGCGGCGAGGTCTTCCGGCGTGAACGGCCGTTCGTACCAGATGTCGTAGTAGAAACCTTCCTCGATGACCGGGCCGATCACCATCTTCGCGGTCGGATAAAGCTGCTTGACCGCGTGTCCGACCAGGTGCGCGCAGGAGTGGCGGATGATCTCGATGCCCTCCTCGTCCTTCGGCGTGATGATCTGCAGCTTCGCGTCATGCTCGATGCGGTCGCTGGCATCGACCAGGCGGCCGTCGACCTTGCCGGCGACCGTGGCCTTGGCCAGGCCCGCGCCGATCGAGGCGGCGACGTCCTGCACGCTGACCGGTGCGTCGAACTGGCGCACGCTGCCGTCGGGAAGAGTGATGTTGACCATGGACCGACCTCGCGAACGGGAAAACAAAAGGGCGCCGAAGCGCCCTTTCCAGATCCCGGCCCGCCTCGTGCGTGATTTCGTCAGATGTCGAAGGTTCGCGTCATGGTGATCGTGTTCGTTGGAACTACGACTCCGTGGAGGCTGATGGACGACGATGGAACGGACTTGGAATCGGGTCGAGGCGCGACCGACGGGGGTGACTGCGTCGAACGGAGCCTCGTCTGCGACTTCGTTTGGTGGGCGCGACAGGGATCGAACCTGTGACCCCTACCATGTCAAGGTAGTGCTCTACCGCTGAGCTACGCGCCCGCGAAGCGGGGCGCGAAGACTAACCGAGTCCGCGGCGGCGCACAAGCGCGAAAAGCCGAGCAAGCTCGCCCCTGCATCGGCCCGTCCCGGCCTTGCCCGCAGGCGCGCACCCTGCGCGTGATCGCTGCCTTTCCCGACGCCCGGATCGCGCGCGGGATGCGCTCCTGCGAAAAACCGGCGATGGGGCATGCGACTAGTCAGGGCTGACGAAGGCGCGCTCGCGCAGGCGATGGATCTCGTCGCGCACGCGCGCGGCCTGCTCGAACTCGAGGTCCTGCGCATGCTTGTACATCTGCGCCTCGAGCTTGCGGATGCGCGCGCCGGCCTGCTCGGGCGACAGCGACGCGTAGTCGGCGGCCTGCTCGGCGAGCGCTGCCGCCGCCGCGCGTCCGCGCCGGTCACGACGTCCGGCCCCCGGCGCCTCGCTGCGCGCGCCTTCCATGATGTCGGTGATCTTCTTGCTGACCCCGCGTGGCTCGATGCCATGGGCCCGGTTGTGCTCGACCTGCCTCGCGCGACGACGATTCGTCTCGTCGATCGCGACCTGCATCGAACGCGTGATCGAATCGGCATACAGGATGGCCGTCCCGCGCAGGTTGCGCGCGGCACGGCCGATGGTCTGGATCAGCGAGCCGGATGAGCGCAGGAAGCCCTCCTTGTCGGCGTCGAGGATCGCCACCAGCGAAACCTCGGGCATGTCGAGGCCTTCGCGCAGCAGGTTGATGCCGACCAGCACGTCGAACTTGCCGAGGCGAAGGTCGCGGATGATCTCGACGCGCTCGACCGTCTCGATGTCCGAGTGCAGGTAGCGCACGCGCACGCCGTGTTCCTCGAGATATTCGGTCAGGTTCTCGGCCATGCGCTTGGTCAGCGTGGTCACCAGCACGCGATCGCCGAGCGCGATGCGTGCGTTCGCTTCGGAGAGCAGGTCGTCGACCTGGGTGCGCACAGGCCTCACCTCGACTTCGGGATCGACGAGGCCGGTCGGGCGCACGACCAGTTCGACGATGTTTCCGGCGGACTTTTCCAGTTCATAGGCGCCCGGCGTCGCCGAGACGAAGATGCTGCGCGGCGCGCGGCGTTCCCATTCCTCGAAACGCAGCGGGCGGTTGTCGAGCGCTGACGGCAGGCGGAAACCGAACTCGACGAGCGTCTCCTTGCGCGAACGGTCACCCTTGTACATGCCGCCGAGCTGCGGGATCGTGACGTGCGATTCGTCGACGACCAGCAGCGCATCGGCCGGCAGGTAGTCGAACAGCGTCGGTGGCGGTTCGCCCGGCGCCGCGCCGGTCAGGTGGCGCGAGTAGTTCTCGATGCCCTGGCAGTAGCCGATCTCGGCCATCATCTCGAGGTCGAATTGGGTGCGCTGCTGCAGGCGCTGCGCCTCGACGAGCTTGTTCGCGGCGTAGAGCTGTTCGAGGCGCTGCCTGAGCTCGAGCTTGATCGTCTCGACCGCATTGAGGGTCGCCTCGCGCGTCGTCGCGTAGTGCGTCTTCGGATAGACCGTGTAGCGCGGCACCTTGCGCAGTATTTCGCCGGTCAGCGGGTCGAACAGGCTCAGGTTCTCGATGTCGCCGTCGAACAACTCGATGCGCAGCGCCTCGGTCTCGGACTCGGCGGGAAACACGTCGATCGTCTCGCCGCGCACGCGGTAGCTGCCGCGGCGCAGGTCGATGTCGCCGCGCGTGTACTGCAGTTCGGTCAGGTGGCGGATCAGCTTGCGCTGGTCGGTATGCTCCCCGCGCGCGAGGATGAGGCGCATCTGCAGATAGTCTTCGGGCTTGCCCAGCCCGTAGATCGCCGACACGGTGGCGACGATCAGCGCGTCGGAGCGCGACAGCAGGGTCTTCGTCGCCGACAGCCGCATCTGCTCGATGTGCTCGTTGATCGATGCATCCTTCTCGATGTAGGTATCGGACGCGGCGACATAGGCCTCGGGCTGGTAGTAGTCGTAGTAGCTGACGAAATACTCGACCGCATTGCGCGGGAAGAACTCCTTGAATTCGCCGTAGAGCTGGGCCGCGAGCGTCTTGTTCGGCGCGAGCACGAGGGTCGGCCGCTGCACGCGTTCGATGACGTTGGCGATCGTGTAGGTCTTGCCCGATCCGGTCACGCCGAGCAGGGTCTGGTGGGCAAGCCCGGCCTCGAAGCCGGCGGTCAGGCGCTCGATCGCCTGTGGCTGGTCGCCGGCCGGACGATACGGCGATACGAGTTCGAAACGGTCGCTCATGCGTGCTTCCTCCTGCGCCGACCCATTGTCGGCGATCGGCAACGCTGCGCCGAGATGTCGGCGAATTCCTACAAATGCAAGCGCGCGTCGACGATGGCCAACGCCGGCTTGCCACGCCCAGCATGCACCACACCCCGAAGGCAGGATGCCGCCATGACCTTTCCGACCCACCCCGACCGGGGCGTCACCCTGATCGAACTGCTCGTCGCCATCGCCATACTGGCCATCCTGGCCGGACTCGCGCTTCCCGCGTTCGGAACCGCCGGCCAGTCGCTGGCCTCGCAGTCGGCGCGCAGCCAGTTGACCGTGAGCCTCGCCCAGGCGCGCGCCTCGGCGGTCATGCTGCGCGGCGACGTCGTCGCCTGCCCCTCGCGCGACCAGGTTTCGTGCTCGAACGAAGTACAGTGGCACCACGGCTGGATGGTCTTCCGCGACCGCAATCGCAACCGGCGCCCCGACACCGGCGAGACCGTCATCGCGGTCGCCCAGGCCCAGGCCGCCGGCGTGGCGATCGTCGGCTCGACCGGCAGGCGCACGCTGCGCTTTCTCGCCGATGGCACCTCCGACGGCAGCAATGCCACCCTGGCGGTTTGTGACCGCCGCGGGGCCGCCCATGCACGCGTGCTCGTGATCAACAACGCCGGACGCGTGCGCAGCGGACCGGCCAACGCGGCCCAGGCCGCCACCGCCTGCGCCGCCGTGGGGCGCTGAGGCGCCGCCGGCCCTCGCACTTGACGATCCGCCCCGCAGCCAAGAAAATGCGCGGCTAGCCCGAATAGCTCAGCTGGTTAGAGCACTTGACTGTTAATCAGGGGGTCGTTGGTTCGAGTCCAACTTCGGGCGCCAGATGAACGAAGGGCCTGCAGCGATGCAGGCCCTTTTTCGTTTCGCGATGGCGGTCGTGCTCAGTCGACGAGCACGCGGTAGCACGGCACGTAGGCCGTCCCGCCCGGCAGCTTCATGCGCTGCTGGCCGACGAAACTGGCCAGCAGCGCGTCGAGCGCCTGCATGACCTCGCCGTCGCCGCGGATCGGGAACGGGCCATGTTGCTCGATCGCCCGCATGCCCTCGAGCTTGACGTTGCCGGCGACGATGCCGGAGAACGCGCGGCGCAGGTCGGCGGCGAACAGGTGCCGCGGCTGGTCGCGATGCAGGTTCAGCCCGGCCATCGCATCGTGGGTCGGGCGGAACGGGCGCTGGAAGACCTCATCGATGTGCAGCGCCCAATTGAAGAAGAATGCATCCTTGTTGTCGAGGCGATGGTGCCTCACGCGCTCGATGCCCTTGCCGACATGGCGCGCTACCAGGGTCGGGTCGTCGATGATGATCTGGTAGCGCTGGGCCACGTCGTCGCCGAGGGCGAGGCGCAGGAAACGGTCGATCTGCTCGAAGTAGGCTGCAGACGCCCTCGGGCCCGTGAAGATGAGCGGGAACGGGATATCCGCATTGTCCGGATGCAGCAGGATGCCGAGCATGTAGAGGATTTCCTCGGCCGTGCCGACTCCGCCCGGGAACACGATGATGGCGTGAGCCGTGCGCACGAACGCCTCGAGGCGCTTCTCGATGTCCGGCATGATCACGAGGTTGTTGACGATCGGGTTCGGCGACTCCGCCGCGATGATGCCGGGCTCGGTGATGCCGATGTAGCGGTTCGCGCGCCGCCGCTGCTTGGCGTGCGCAATCGTCGCGCCCTTCATCGGCCCCTTCATCGCGCCTGGGCCGCAGCCCGTGCAGATGTCGTGGCCGCGCAGGCCGAGCTGGTAGCCCACCTGCTTGGTGTACTCGTACTCGTCGCGCGAGATCGAATGCCCGCCCCAGCAGACGACGAGGTTCGGATCGACGTTCGCGCGCAGCACGCGCGCGTTGCGCAGGATGTCGAAGACCGCATGGGTGATGCCGCTGGAGTCGTCGAGGTCGAAGCTGCCGGCCTCGAGCTGGGTCGCCACGAACACGATGTCGCGCACGACCGCGAACAGCAGTTCATTGATGCCGCGGATGATCTTGCCGTCGACGAATGCATTGGCCGGCGCATTGATCAGTTCGAGCCGGATGCCGCGATCCTGCTGCAGCACGTTGATCTCGAAGTCGGCGAACAGCTCGACCACGGTGCGCGGGTCATCGCTGACGTGACCCTGGGTGAGCACGGCGAGCGCACAGCGCCGCAGCAGCTGGTGCAAACCGCCCGAGCTGGCGTCGCGAAGTCGGGCGACTTCGTGGCGGGAGAGCACGTCGAGGCCGGCGGCCGGTGCGATGCGCGCACTGACGGTGGCCGGGCGAGGCAGTGGCTGGTGTGCTGGATTCATGGTGGTCCGTTCAGCTGTCCCTGTGCGGTCGGCGGTGCCTCCATCCCTGGGATGTGCCCGAGACCGGCGTTGTTGACCGGCTAGCATCGGCGATCGCCGCGGCCGGGGTCAACTGCGGATGACCTGCGCGCAAAAGAAAACCGGCGCCCTCGCGGGCGCCGGTCCGGGTGTCGCGGGCTGGAACGATGGATCAGAACGAGTAGCGCACCGTGGCCATGACCGACCAGCGCTGCGACGGGTTGAACGACTCGTTGACCGGCAGTGCGGCCGGCGAGTAGTTGCCGCCCTGGTTGTACTGCGAACCCGAGATGTCATAGATGTAACGACCCTGGGCATCGACGCCACGCACGTCGGCGAGGTTGCGGCGCAGCGGGAAGTCGGCACGCTGCTCGACACCCCAATCCTTGTTGAGCAGGTTGGTGAAGTTGAAGATGTCGAGGCGGAACTCGGCCTTGTTGCCCTTGAAGAAGCCCGGGAACTCCTGGCGGAAGCTGACGTCGAGCTGGTTGATCCACGGCGCGCGCGCCTTGTTGCGCTTGAAGATCTTGCCGCGGTAGTCGCTCAGGTACTGGTCGTTGTTGATGTAGTCCATGAACTGCTGCTGCATCTGCGGCGTGACGGCTGCGGCCCAGGCCACGTCGTCGATCGACGCAGGAATGTAGGCAAGGTCGTTGACGTAGCTGTCGCCGTTGACGTCATTGCCGAAGGTCCAGCTGTACGGCGTGCCCGAATGGCCGTCGAAGAAGCCGCTGATCGACGTGTTGTAGTCGCCGAACAGCGCCTTGCTCCAGGTGAGTTGGGCGATCACGCGGCGCGGCACGTCGTAGTTCGAGGTCGACTCGTAGTCGTCGTTCGGGTTGTACCAGGCGCGATTGAGGAAGCTCGAGTTGGCGACGCTCGAGGTGCCCGGGTTGACGTCGGTCGCGCGCGTCCAGGTGAAGCCGAGCATGCCGGACCAGTTGTCCTCGAACGGCTTCTTGAGCGAGAGGGTGACGCTGTCCGAACCACCCTTCTTCGTGTTGGTCAGGTAGGTGACCGTGCCGAACGAAGGATTGGCGTTCCAGCGCGTCGTGTTGCTGCTGCCCGGAGCGGCATTGGGGTCACGCGAGTAGGCGAGGCGTCCGTCCGGCAGCGTGCCGGTCGGCGCACCGAGGTTGAGGTGCTGGTACCAGATGCCGCGGTAGACATCGAGCTTCTGGTACTCGGCCGTCGCGATCAGTCCCAGCCACGGCAGTTCGTGGTCGACGCCGAGCGTGAACTTGAACACCGTCGGCAGCTCGAAATCCTTGTCGACGAGGTCGACGCCCATCGACGACGAGCCGAGGCCCGGCAGCGTGCGCGTGCCGGTGTCCTGGTCGAACGGATCCGGGCTGAACACCGGATCGGTCGGGGTACGCAGGCGGTTGACATCGTACTGGGCGACGGCGACGCCGTTGTTCGAGTACGGGTTGGCAATCCACACGCCCGGCGTGTTCGAGATGAACATGCCGGCGCCACCGCGGACCTGGGTCATGCGCTCGGTATCGAGTGCGTAGTTGGCGCTGAAACGCGGCTGCACGACGCCGTTGCCGTCGATCGTGCTCTGGTTGCTGAAACCGTAGCCGCCGTAGGCCGCGTTCGGGTTGGTCGTGCTGCGGCGCAGGCCGCAGACGCCGTCGATCGTGCCGAGCGTGCCCGGATCGGAGGCGAAGCAGGGGTTGTAGGTCGGATCGACGCCGAGTTGCGGCAGGTCGTAGCGGAGGCCGTACTGGATCGACAGGCGATCGCTGGCCTGCCACGTATCCTGCACGAAGAAACCCCACTGGCGAAGGTCGAACACGGCGGCGACGTTGTTGAGCGAATAGCCCGGCGCCGGCTGGTTCACGCGATAGCGCCGATAGGTACCACTGAGGAAATCGGCGATCGAGTTGAACTCGTAGTCGCCGTTGTAGCGCTGCAGGAACAGGTTGTAGTAGTCGTCCTTCTGGTAGTCGAAACCGGCCTTGACCGTGTGGTCGCCGAGGAACCAGTTGCCGGCGAAGTAGCCGTTCCACGTCTCGACGCCGAGCACGTTGGCCTGCGAGCTGACTTCGGTGCCGAGCACGACGCTCGGCACGCCCGATTCGCCGCCCATGCGCACCGTGATCGCCGGCTGGTAGCCGCCGACGAGCGGGCCGCGGGTCTGGTCGAACTTGTTGTAGCCGATCGACGCTTCGGTCGAGAAGGTGTCGGTCCAGTCGTCGTACAGGCTCAACGCGTAGCTCGTGTTCTCCTTGTCGAACAGGTACCAGTTGCTCGACAGGTTGAGGCGGTTGCTCGCGCCGACCACGATGACCGGCTGGGTTTCCTCGGTGCGGCTGGCGCGGAAGCTCGCGCGGTGCGCCGCATTGATGTTCCAGTCGATCTTGACGAGGCCGCGCTTGCTCTCGAGGTCGACGTTCGAGGCGGCGGTGCTGCCGGCGTCGATGCCGTACGTCGCCGCGGCGGCAATGACCTGGTCGACCATCGACTGGGTCAGGCCCTGCACGATGTTCGTTGCACCCGAACCTTCGGGACCCCAGACCGCTCCAGGCGACTTCTGGCTGCTCTCTTCATACGACAGGAAGAAGAACAGCGTGTCCTCGACGATCGGGCCGCCGAACGTGGCGCCGGCCGTGTACTTGCTCGAATAGCCGGTCCAGTCGTTGCCGGCAGCGTTCTCGCCGACCATGTCCTCGGAGTTCTGGTAGGCGTAGTACGCGGAACCCTTGAACTCGTTCGTGCCGCTCTTCGTCACGGCGTTGACGCTGGCGCCGACGCCGCGGCGCGAGGTCACGTCGTAGTTCGCGGTCGAAATGTTGTACTCCTCGATCGCATCCGGCGAGATCGGACTGCCGAGGGTCGGCAGGCCGTTGTCGTTGAGACCGAACGGGTCGCCCGCATTGACCGTGTCGACCGTGATCGAGTTGTAGCGGAAGTTCTGGCCGGCAGCCGAGAACGCGCCGCGATCGCGATCGGTGACGACGATGCGCGGATCGGCGCGCACGACATTCTGGATCGAGCGATCCGGTTGCGGCATGGCGATCAGTTCGCGCTGCGAAAGATTGGTGCCGACGCCCTTGTTGTCGGCCGAGAACGTTTCCGACAGCGCATTCGCGGTGACCGTGATCGTGTCGAGCTGGCCTTCGGTCGCCTCTTCCACCAGATTGATCGTGGTCGTCTCCGCAAGGCGCAGGTAGACGTCATCGGCGGAAACGGTGACGCCCTTGTTTTCGGCGACGACACGGTACGGACCGCCGACGCGCAGGCCCTGGGCCTGGTAGCGGCCTTCCGCGTTCGTCGTGACGGTCGAAACCGTGCCCGAGGGGACGTGCAGGATCTGCACCGAGGCTCCGCCCACCGGCTGGCCGGCAGCGTCGACGACGCGACCGCTCAAGGCCGAAGACGTGTTCTGCGCATACGCGCCGGACACGGCGAAAAGCGAGGTAAGCATCAGCGGAAGCAGCCGCTTCGTCAGTCGCTTGGTCATCACTACCATCCTCTCGGTTGAAGGCATTCGGGTACGCGCGCGCCTCGTGCAGCGGATGCGCGAGGCGCATGGCTGTCGATGGCAATGGCTGATCGTTCGATGTCGTTCTTGCGGCAGACCGGCATGCAGCCGGAGCAATCCCCTGCCCGCTTGCGGGTGCATCGTTAACCGCAGTTTAACCCGACTTCATGACGGATTTCTAACATCGACGGGATGCCGTGCGGCGGGAGCGTCCGGCGCGCACGACGCGGCGTCACATGATCCGCCACTATCCCGTTTCTTCAACGCGCCCGAATCACGCCAATCAATGGTTTGCCGGAATCTGCGCGGAATCTTCTTCAAGTCGGGCGAGCGCGAGCACGTCAGTGCGTCAGCGCCGGATTGACGTAGGCGACGATGCCGTCGAGGAACATCTGCACCGACAGCGCGACGAGCAGCATGCCCATGAGGCGCTCGAGGGCGACCAGCACGCTGTGGCCCAGCCAGCGATACAGGTACGTCGACGAAACGAGGATGAGCGCCGTCGCCAGCCAGGCCAGGAAGAGCGCGATGCTCCAGTCCGCCGTGCGGCCGGGGTGGCTGTTGGCGAGCAGCATGACCGCCGCCATGGTCGACGGGCCGGCGACGGCCGGGATCGCCATCGGCACGATGAACGGCTCGCCGCCGGCATCGCCAAAGATGCCGTCCTTCGGGGGAAAGATCATGCGGATGCCGATCAGGAACAACACGATGCCCCCGGCGATGCCGACCGATTCGCGCTTGATCTGCAGCAGTTCGAGCAGGTACTTCCCGCAGAACAGGAACACGAACAGGACGACCAGCGCGATCAGCAGTTCGCGGATCAGCACGAAGCGTCGCCGCTCGGGCGCGACATGCTTGAGCAGGCTCAGGAACAGCGGGATGTTCCCGAGCGGATCCATGATCAGGAACAACAGGATTCCGGCCGACACCGTGCTCATCGCATCCTCCCGCCCGGCTCGTCGTCGATGCGCATCCCGGCTAGTCTCGTTCCGACCTCAGGTCGAGGGTCATGCCGCGCAGGCCCCGACCGCCGTCACCGAGCAGGAATGCCACGGCGTCTCCGGCAGACTGCGGACTCGGACGCATCGAGGTGTCCTCCCCGAAGTAGGCCATGCGGCGCAGCGCGGTGCGCATGGGTGCGGGCAGAAGTGCATGCACGCGCAAGGAGCTTCCCGAGGTTTCCTCGTGCAGGATCGACGCCAGCCCGGCGAGCGCGAACTTGGCCACGCCGTAGCTGCCCCAGTAGGCCCTGCCGATCCGATCGGGATCGTCGACGACGAAAACGACCGCCGAGTCGCGGCACGCCTGCAGCAAAGGAAGGCACGCGCGGGTCAGCAGGAACGGCGCGTTGAGCCCGACCTGCTCGGCACGCAACCAGTCGATCGGCTGGGTCTGCGCGATCGTGCGCAGGCCTTCGAAGTGCGCCGCGGCATGCACGATGCCATCGAGCCCGCCGCACTGCTGGCGGACCGCTTCGGCCAGCGCGTCGTAGTCGTCGGGCGTCGCCCCTTCCAGGTTGAGCGGATAGATCGCCGGCGCCGGTCCGCCGGCCTCGGCGATCGCGTCGTGGACCTCTTCGAGCGCGCGCACCTTGCGACCCGCGAGGATGACCGTCGCACCCGCGCTAGCGCAGGCAAGCGATACGGCGCGCCCGAGTCCCCCGGTCGCACCGGTGACCAGCACGACACGACCGCGCAACGATTCCGCGGCGGCCGCGGCTTCGGCCACGCGGACCAGCGGAAGCGGCATGCTCACGCCTTGTGGATGTCGCGGATGATGCGCTCGAGTTCGCCGCTCTCGTACAGCTCGAGCGTGATGTCGCAGCCGCCGATCAATTCGCCATTGATGAAAAGCTGCGGAAACGTCGGCCAGTTCGAGTAGCGCGGGAGGTTCGCCCTCACCTCCGGATCCTCGAGCACGTTGACCGATACGAAAGGTGCACCGATCGTGCGCAGCACTTTTGCCGTCCTGCTAGAGAACCCGCACATCGGGAACTGCGGCGTGCCCTTCATGAAAAGGACGACCGGAGCGGAGTCGACGGTCGACTTGATGCGTTCGAGGATGTCCATCGGCGGAACCCGGAAAGAATGGCGGCACAGCGGCGCGAGCGCGGGCATCTTAGCAGGCGCACGCGCGACGGCGGTTGATTTGGGCGATCGCGACTTCATATGCTGCGCCGTCCGGAACCCCGGCCGTTCATCGCGCATGCCGGCGTGACCGACGACGATGCGCTCCCCGGCAACGCTGCCGTCCTACCCATCGGCAAGGAGATCCTCCATGGCAATCGAACTTCCCCCGCTTCCGTGGGCTCGTGACGCGCTCGCGCCGCACATCTCGGCCGAGACGATCGACTACCACTACGGCAAGCACCACCAGGCCTACGTCACCAACCTCAACAACCAGATCAAGGGCACCGAGTTCGAGGAAATGCCGCTCGAGGAGATCATCCGCAAGTCGAGTGGCGGCATGTTCAACAATGCTGCCCAGATCTGGAACCACACGTTCTACTGGAACTGCCTGAAGCCCGATGGCGGAGGCGAACCGGCCGGTCGCCTGGCCGATGCGATCAACAAGGCGTTCGGCGACTTCGCGAAGTTCAAGGACGAGTTCACGAAGACGTCGGTCGGCACGTTCGGATCGGGTTGGGGGTGGCTCGTGCAACGCCCCGACGGAGGCCTCGCGCTCGCGAGCACGTCGAATGCCGGCACGCCGCTGACCGGCAGCGACCGCGCCCTGCTCACCTGCGACGTGTGGGAGCACGCTTACTACATCGACTACCGCAACGCGCGGCCGAAGTACGTCGAAGCGTTCTGGAATCTGGTCAACTGGGATTTCGCCGAGAGCCAGATGGCTTGACCCTGCGCGCGCGCCGTCAGCCGGCGTCGAGCGCAGCGATCACCGGCGCGCACTCGGCTTCACGCCCGAGTGCGCGCGCGACCCGGACGAGCACGTCGCGCAGCATCCCGGGCCGGTCGGCGCACAGGGTGGCGTGACCGACCTTGCGACCGGGGCGCGGCGCCTTGCCGTAATCGTGCCAATGGCCACCCGCCTCGGCGAGCACGGGTCCTGCGTCCGGCAGTTCACCTATCCAGTTGAGCATCACGCTGCAGGCACGGGCCGTGGTATCGCCGAGCGGCTGGCCGAGCACCGCCCGCACATGGTTCTCGAACTGGCTGCACGGCGTTCCCTCGATCGTCCAGTGCCCCGAGTTGTGCACGCGCGGCGCCATTTCGTTCACGAGCAGTTTTCCGTCCACGACGAACAGTTCGAGGGCGAATACCCCGACATAGTCGAGACGTTCGGCGAGCACGCGCGCGTGCACGACCGCCTGCGCCTCGAGCGCGCCTGCGCCGCCGAGCGGGGCGAGACTCGCCGACAGGATGCCGCCGCGATGCCAGTTGCGCGTCAACGGGTAGTGGCGGAACTCACCGGTGCGCGAGCGCACGGCAATGACCGAGACTTCGCTGTCGAACGGCACGAAGGCCTCGAGGATCAACGGAACGCCACCGATGGCAGCCCATGCCGGCGCGATGTCGGCCGTGCCGCGCAGGATGCACTGGCCCTTGCCATCGTAGCCCAGCCGACGCGTCTTGAGCACGCATGGAAAACCGAGCGAGGTCGCCGCGGCGCGCAGGTCGTCTTCGCTGTCCACCGCAGCGAAGTCCGGAGTGCCGAGGCCGATCTCGCGAAACAGTGACTTCTCGGCGTACCGGTCCTGTGCCGTCGCCAGCGCGATCGGGTTCGGGAAGACGTGTGTGTGCGCGGTCAGCCATTCGGCCGTCGCTGCCGGCACGTTCTCGAAATCGAACGTTGCGACGTCGATGCGCCGTGCGAACTGTTCGAGCGTGTCGAAGTCCCGCCAGTCGGCGCGCAGCAGCGGCGCGACCTGCGCGGCGCACGCGTCCTCGGCCGTGTCGACGACGAGGAAGCGATGGCCGAGCGGCGCGCCCGCGAGGGCGAGCATTCGCGCCAGTTGACCGCCACCGAGGATGCCGATCGTCGCCACGCTCACTCCACGCGCGGGTCGTCGCGGGCGATCACGCCCTCGGACTGTTCCCGGCGAAACGCATCGAGGCGCGAAGCCAGCGCGGCATCGCCGACCGCGAGCATCGCAGCGGCGAACAGCGCGGCATTGGTCGCTCCGGCACGTCCGATCGCGAAGGTTGCAACCGGCACGCCGGCCGGCATCTGCACGATCGACAGCAACGAATCCATGCCGTTGAGTGCCTGCGACTGCACCGGCACGCCGAGCACCGGCACGCGCGTCTTCGCGGCGAGCATGCCCGGCAGGTGCGCGGCGCCGCCGGCGCCCGCGATGATCGCGGCGAGTCCGCGCCGCGCCGCGTTCTCGGCATGGGAGAACAGCACGTCGGGCGTGCGATGGGCCGAGACGACGCGCACTTCGTGCGGGACGCCGAGGCGCTCGAGCATCTCGGCAGCGTGCCGCATGGTCTCCCAATCTGAACGGGAGCCCATCACCACGCTCACCAGCGGATTTTCTGCCCGTTCGCCCATGGTCGACCCGCGCCAAAACACTTATTGTACGCGCATGTGCGCGGCCTTCGGCAGGCCCGCGCGATCGGTGCTTGCGTCGCGGGGACCTCCATGCAGAAGCCGTTGCTCGACATCCTGTGCTGTCCGGTCACACGCAGTCCGTTGCGCATGGCCTCCGCGACCGAGCTCGATGCACTCAACGCGTCGATCGCCGCGGGCGATGGCCATGCAGGCGGCAAACCGGCCCGGCCGCGCGTCGTGGCGGCACTCGCAGCGACCCGGGGCGGCCGCTACTACCGGATCGAGGACGACATCCCTGTTCTGCTCGCCGAAGAAGCCATCCTCGTCGGGGCATCGGAAGCCCTCCGATCTCGCTCGAGCGACGGAGAGATGTGATGGTCATCACACTCGACTGACGGCCGGCACATGCCGACTCCCCATGCACTGCGGCAAGCTCGATCACCGATTGGACTTGCCTGCGCCACGTCTGGAACACGCGCCCGATGAGCAACCCCGAGGACAAATCGAACAAGGTCTTCGACCTCGGCAAACTTCGGCAGGGCATGCCCGGCGCGGCGGGTGACCGGCTCGGCGAGCTGCTCAAACTCGTGCGCGGCATCGCGCTCAAACGCGTCAATGGCCTCGTCAGCACGCTGTTCGAGAATGTCGACGATGCCCTTTTCCATCTCGCCGAGCGCGCGGAGAGCAACGCCGTCCAGGTGCAGTTCTTCGACGGCATGCGCGAGGTGCGCAAGAAGCGCCAGCTCGTCGAGCGCCTGTTCCAGGAACAACTCGCACGGATCTTCAACGATTTCGCCGAAGGCAAGTTGAAGGCCGTGCGTCCCGAAGTGAGTCCCCAGGGCTCTGCCGGACTCTCGCTCGTCGACGACGTGGAGCTCGAGGAATCGCTGGCGATCTCGAGCATGGTGGCCAAGGCCGAGAACCGGCTGTCGCGAACGCTCTACCAGGTCAACCAGCGGTTGGCCGTGATCAATGGCGGAGCGCCGGTCGAGGACGCGACCAACCCGATCGGACCGGCACCTCTGTGCAACGCCTTTCGCCTGTCCGTGCACGAGTTCGACCTCAACGTCCAGGTCAAGCTGATCATCTACAAGCTGTTCGACCGCTTCGTCATGTCGGGGCTCGAACCGCTGTACGAGGAGGTCAATGCCGAGCTCATTCGTGCCGGCGTGCTGCCGCAGATCCGCCATGTACTTCCGCAGCAACGTGCCCCCGGCGGCGCGTCACACGCAACGCCCGCGGGTGACGCGCGCGCGGTCGAGAGCGGGATGCAGGCGGCGGCGCCCCCTGGCCATCCGGGCAGCGCTTACGACCCGATCGCCGCCGAGCTGCAGGCCGAGTTGTACGGCACGCTGCGCAGCCTGCTCGCGGGTCGCAGGCACAGCGACGAGTTCCGCACCGACGGCGTCGATGTTCGCGGTCACGCGTCACTCGTTCCCAACCTGAGTCCGACCGATCTTCTCAGCGCGTTGACGATCCTGCAGAACCAGGCCCTCGCCACGCAGTCGCACACGGCCGCCGTCACCGATGCGGCGCAGGCGGTGCAGCAGATCAAGCGCGAGTTGCTCGACGAGGTGCACCGGCTCGGTGGAGAAACGCACGGCCACCACGTCTCGACGGCCGACGAGGACACGATCGACCTCGTAGGCATGCTGTTCGAGTTCATCCTGCAGGATCGCAATCTCCCACCCGAGATCCAGGCCCAGATCGGCCGCCTGCAGATCCCGTACCTCAAGATCGCGATTCTCGACAAGCATCTTTTCGCGCAGAAATCCCATCCCGCACGGCGACTTCTCGATGCGATCGCCGAGGCCGGCAAGAGCTGGTCCGAGGAGTCCGACGCCGACCACCGCCTGTTCGATCGCATCCGGTCCGCCGTCGAGACCGTCCTCACCGACTTCGACGACGACCTCGCGGTCATCGAGCACGAGTGCGCGAGTTTCGACCAGTTCGTCCATCAGCATCGCCGCCGAGCCGAACTGGCCGAGCAGCGCGCGGCCGAAGTCACGCGCGGCCGCGAGAAGCTGCATGTCGCCCGGCGCAACGCCGCGCGCGAGATCCTCGTGCGCATCGGCAACCGCGAGCTCCCGCCGGTCGTGCACAACGTCCTCTCGCGCCCGTGGGCAAACTATCTCGTGCTGACCGAACTGCGCCATGGTTCGACGTCGGAAGAGTGGAAGAACGCCTTGCGTTTCGCCGACGAGTTCGTGTGGAGTGCCTTGCCGAAGACGAACGATGCCGAACGTTCGCGTCTGCGCACCCTGCTTCCGCAGTTGGAGAAGGCGCTGCGCCACGGCCTCGGCACCGTCGCCTTCCACGAAGGCGATGTGCGCGTCCTCATGCAGGACCTGACCCGGTTCTACCAGCGCGTGTTGAACGGCGAAGCGCTCGAGCTGAAGACGGCCGAGCAGGTCATCAACGACAACGCCGCCGACCTTGCACCGGCGAGCCCGGGCCAGCCGGAGTCGGCGCCGGTGACGCAGAGCCCGGTGGAGGAGATCGTCCTCAGTTCGGGCAGCATCGAACCGGAGCCGGTCGAGCCGGCCGAGAACGACGAGTACATCGATGTCGCCCGCAGCATGAAGGTGGGCACCTGGATCGAATTCATCGACGAAACCGGCAACCGCGAGCGGGCCAAGCTGTCGTGGATCAGCCCGATCAGTTCGAAATACCTGTTCGTCAATCGACGCGGCCTGAAGGTCGGCGACAAGACGGTCGCCGCGCTCGCCGTCGAACTTCGTCGCGGCACCGCGCTGGTTCTCGAGGAAGTCCCTCTGTTCGATCGCGCACTCGATGCCATCGTCGAGCGCCTTCGCCAGACCCAGGCGAATGCGCTGCCCGCGACGTCGGGAACGCCGGGCGCCTGAGGCCGCGGGCAGGCGTGGGCTTCTTTCGCGCGCCCTCGCGATGTCCTACGCTGCGAGGCCCATGAACGACCCCGAGCAGCCATGATCCCGGTCGATCCAGGCGAAGTGCTGCGCGACGTCGAACGCGCCCTGGCTGAAGACATCGGCAGCGGGGATGTCACCGCCGATCTCCTGCCTGCGGACGCCGGGGCCGGTGCGCGTGTCATCACGAGGGAGTCTGCCGTCGTGTGCGGCCGCGCGTGGTTCGAGGGCTGCTTTCGGCGCCTCGACGCCGGCGTCCAGTTCGACTGGCAGATCGATGAAGGTGCTCGCGCGGCAGCCGGCAGCCTGCTCTGCCGCGTGACCGGCATGGCGCGCGCGCTGGTGACTGCCGAGCGCAGCGCGCTCAACTTCCTGCAGACCCTGTCCGCGACTGCAACGACGACCGCGGCGTACGTCGACGCGGTGCGTGGCACGCGCGCGCGCATCCTCGACACGCGCAAGACACTGCCCGGCCTGCGCCTCGCCCAGAAGTACGCGGTCCGCGTCGGCGGTGGCACGAACCATCGCATGGGACTGCACGACGCCATTCTCCTCAAGGAGAACCACATCGCGATGGCCGGCTCGATCACGGCGGCCGTGGCGCGCGCGCGCGTGCTGCATCCGGGCGTGCTGGTCGAGGTCGAAGTCGAGAACTTCGGCGAACTGCGCGAGGCGGTCACCGCACGCGTCGACCGCATCATGCTCGACGAATTCGACGCGGACGAACTGGTGCGTGCCGTCACCGAGGTCGACGGGCGCGTGCCGCTCGAGGTCTCCGGGGGCGTCGGCATCGATCGTGTCCGTGCGATCGCCGAAACCGGTGTCGACTACATCTCGATAGGCGCGCTGACCAAGCACCTTCGCGCCATCGACCTCTCGATGCGCGTGGAGATCGCGGCACGCCAGAACCTGGGCGACGCTCAGATCTTGCCGAGATAACGCAGCACGCCGACTGCCACTGCCGCCGCCAGCACGAGCGTGCCGATGACCCACCAGGTCGCCGACGAGCCGGCACGCGGGTCGGAGCGGGCGACGGCGTCGGGCGCGGCAGGACGCGTTGCCGCCGCGGGCGGCTGCGCACCCGGCGCGAGCAGCAGGAAGCGGACCGTATCGAGGCGCAACTCCTCACCGGGCCGCAACATCCCGGTGTGCACGCGCTTGTCGTTGATCCACGTGCCGTTCGCCGATCCGAGGTCCTCGACCATGACGCCCTCGGCAGTCACCTGCAGGCGCGCATGGTGGCGCGAAATCTCCTCGGCCTGGATCGGTATGTCGCAATCGGCCTGACGACCGATCGTCATCGACCCGCTCAGTGCGAAGTTGCGACCGAATGTCGTTCCCGAAACGCCGCGCAGCATGAACTTCGGCAGGGCCATGCGCACGCGCGTGCGCCCGTCTTCGGCGCCGTTCGCAGGAACCGGCGTAGCAGCCGCGATCGGCGCGGTTGCAACACGCTCGGCGGCGACGACGCGGCAGCCGATCCGGCCGAACAGGAGCAGATCGCCGGGCTTGAGCGTCTCGGGCTGAGTGATCTGTCGCCCGTTGAGCACGGTGGCCACGGAGGCATCGCGTGCGCGTACGAGCGCGTTGCCGTTCGTGACCTCTATCTCGCAATGGTCGACGGAGACGCCGGGCGCAACGAGAACGACCTGGCAGTCGCTGCCTGAACCGACCCGCGTGACCCCGTCGCCCAGCGCAACCGCGGCATGCTCGCCATTCGGAAAGATCAGCTTCATTTGGCCTCCAAGGTGACGCGAGTCATTGCGCCTTTCCATCGAGTTCCCGCACGAGGCGGAAACCGAGCGTATTCAGGGCGACATCGTCAGCAAAGCTGTCGGGCTGGGTGACGCTCTCCTTGTCCGCCGGCGACATCCAGCCTCGCCCGCGCACGCCATGGTCGCGGCAAGCTGCGGTCAGTGCAGCGCCCTTCCCGCAAGCCGCGACCCACTCGCGCACGTTGCCATCGATGTCGAAGACTCCGGACACCGCTGCGAAACGCCCGCCCGGCGCAGTCGCGGCATGCGCATCATCGCAGTCCGCGCCCGCGCGCGAGTCGAATGCGCGCTTGAACGATGCATCGGCGAGGTTCGCACTCGAGCAGCTGCCGGCCGGGGCGCTTCGCGCGACCTGCTCCCATTCCGAGGGCGTTGGCAGCCGATAACGCTGACCCGTTTCCTTGCCGAGCCATGCCGCGTACGCCGCCGCCTGCGCGAAACTCACGCAGACAACCGGATGCGAGTCGTCCTGGGTGATGTCCGGCGCCTGCCAGGTCCGCTTGCGCGAGGAACGGAATACCGATTCGCGGTCGCGGCAGGACGGATCCTTGCCGGCGAACTGCTGTTGTCCGGCACTGCGCCAGAACCGCGCGAACTCGCCACGCGTGATCTCGCGGCGCGAGAAGGCAACCTTGCCGACCACGACGAATTCGGGCCCGCCAGCGCTGCCGGCACCGTCACGGAAGACGAAGCCGGGGGTACCGATCCGATCCACGCCGCGCAGTGCCTCGCGCGCCTTCCCGCTGGACGAGTCGACGACGAGGATCTTCTCGTACGCGGCACGCGCCGCCGTCTTGTCCCAGCGCGTTTCCGCGGTTTCGGCCACGGCAAACAGGGCGTCGACCTCGCGCTTGCGGCGGCCCTTGGCGGCGGCGACCGTCTCGGCACCCTCAGGCACTGCCGCGCCAACCTCGGCGACCTTGTCGAGGTAGCCGGCGAACATCGCGGCATCGCCCGCTGCCCACGCCTTGTCGGCCATGTCGAGGTAGGCGCGGGCCGTGTCGACCACACCTTGTCTCGCGCTCCTCGATTTGGGGTCGATGCGCAGTGCAACACTGAAGCGCTCGAATGCATTGTTGCGTGGCGGGCTCGTCAACCGTTGCGCGCCGAGGTCGATCCGCCCGAGCCTGACGAGCTCCACGACTGGATCGATCACGGTCGGAACCTTCGAGAGATCGAGCGCTTCGCTCTCCGGAACGTCCGTCGACGCCGCAAGCGCATCGGCGGGAACGGCCGCGTCGTCGGTCCCGGCCTGCGCAGCCGCGCCCGGCGCGGGAGTTTCGGCCACGGCCTGGGTGGACGCCGGGGACGACGAAGCCACCGTCGCGGCAGGCGGGGTCGCCGCCGGACGCTCGGCCGGCTTCTGCGCCGAGGGCAATGACGGTGTACGCCCGGCGAGCAGGGCGTAGGCAACCAGCGACATCAGCGCGAGACCGACGGCGGCAATGCTCCACGGCAGCCAGCGTCGTGAGCCCGCGCGTGGGCCTGCTTCGGCACCAGTGGCATTCGACTCCTCGAACGTCGCTACCGGACCGATCCGGGTCGGCAGGTCCGGTGGCGGCGGCGCGTTCGCCGCAGCCGCAGCCAGCGCGCCGTCGCGCCGCATGATGCGCGTCGGCGCATCGGCACCGGATGCCGTGGCGGAACGCACGTCGATCGTGCCAAGTGCCTCGACGAACTCATCCGCGCTCTGGAAGCGCGTGGCGGGATCCTTGGCCAGTGCCCGATCGATCAGGACTTGCCAATGCGCTTGCGCCGCCGGCAGGCGCGGAATCGGTTCGAACACGTGTGCATAGGAAACCGCGAATCCGTCGGCGCCTTCGTACGGGGGCTTGCCGGTGAGACCGAACCAGGTCAACACGCCGAGACCGTACAGATCCGAGCGCGCATCGACATCGCCGCCGCGTGCCTGCTCGGGGCTCATGTAGTGGCTCGTGCCGATCGAGATGCCCGCGCTGGTGATGCGCGCAGCCTGGCTGATCGCCCGGGCGATGCCGAAGTCGGTCAGAACCGGCGTGTCGTTGACGTCGAACAGGATGTTTCCGGGAGCCACGTCGCGATGGACGTAGCCGCGCTGGTGCGCATAGCCGAGTGCATTGGCCACACCTTCGAGAATGCGCACGAGATCTTTCTCGCCGATGCCGCCTCGGACGCGCTGGGCGAAATCGCCACCCGGCAGGTACTGCATCGAAAAGTAGTTGAGCTGCGCCTGGGTGACGCCGACGTCATACACCTGGACGATGTTGGGGTGGGCAAGCGAGGCCAGCATGCGCGCTTCCTGCAGGAAGCGCTTGGAGAACGTCGGATCGACGGCCAGCGCCGGGGCCATGACCTTGAGCGCCACGTCGCGCTCGAGCGACGTCTGCAGCGCGAGGTAGACGCTGGCCATGCCGCCCGCGCCGATTTCCCGCCGGATCAGATACCCCGGAATCTCGATCGCCGTCACATCCACCCCCTCGACCCTGGACGATTGTAGCGAATCCCGGCTTCCGAACCGTATCCGCGGCAACTTCGCGTCAGTGCCCGTGCTTGTTTGTAGTCCGCGCCGCCACCACACTGCCTGAATGTTGGGGACGATGGCCTACCTGCTGGTTGCCGGCGCAGTCGTCGCGGCCTGGTTCGACGCCCTCTCCGCGCGCGAATTGGCTGGAGCCCACTGCCGCAACCTGTGCCGCGACGCCGGGCTGCAGCTGCTCGACCAGAGTGTCGCTCTGCAGCGATGGAGACTCGCCCGCATCCACGGTCGACTGGGCGTCCAGCGCCGCTACGGCTTCGAGGTCAGTTTCGACGGTACCGATCGCCATGCCGGCACGATCAGCTTCGCCGGCAGAGTGCGCACGACGTACACGCTGCCGCTGCGCGGGACCGCCACGGGTCCGGCCATCGGCGGCGACGCCGTCACTTGACGACGTGCAGGCGGGGGCGTTTCGACGTCTCTTCGGGGGCGGGCGGAGCGGGTTCCGGAGTGGTCTCGGCCGGAAACATCATTCCCTGGCCATTCTCCTGCGCATAGATGGCGAGAACCGCCTGCACCGGCACCTCGATCGATTCACTGACGCCGGAAAAGCGCGCCAGGAACGTGATCCGCTCGTTGCCGATCGCGAGATGTGCGACGGCGCGGGCGGCGATGCTGAGGACCACGCGGCCGTCCTTGACCGCCGCCGCCGGCACGCGTACGCCATCGATGCCCGCGTCGACGAGCAGATACGGGGTCATGCCGTTGTCACTGATCCAGTCGAACATCGCCCGCAGCAGGTACGGTCGATTGGAGCTCATCGCGGCGGTCGACACGGCACGATCCTCAATGACGCAGCGCCCGCTCCTCGGGAGTCAGGCTGCGAGTGAATCCCTGGCTGCGGAAGATGCGCTCACCGTAGTCGACGATCGGCTGCGCTTCGCGCGGAAGCTGCAGGCCGAGCGACTCGAATCGCCAGATCAATGGAGCCAGCGCGCAGTCGGCCAGGCTCATCTCGGGGCTAAGGAAGAAGCGGGACGCGCGGAAAGCCGGCGCATTGCGCACGAGTTCGTCGCGCAAGGACTTGCGCGCCGCCTCGGCCCCGCGACCGCCGGCCTCGATCTGGTCGACGAGAGTCAACCAGTCGTTCTCGAGGCGCACCACCGCGAGTCGAAGGCGCGCGCGCGAAAGGGGATCGACCGGCATCAACGGGGGGTGCGGATAACGCTCGTCGAGATATTCGCAGATGACGTTCGTGTCATAGAGAACGAGGTCGCGGTCGACGAGGGTCGGCACCGAGTTGTACGGGTTCAGCTCGACGAGGTCCTCGGGCGGGTTGTCGAGGTCGACGGGAACGTGGTCGTAACTGACGCCCTTCGCCGCGAGGACCAGCCTCACGCGATGGCAGTGCACGCAATCGCGTGCCGAAAAAAGGGTCAACACCGCACGCGAACGCTGACTCAAGGCCATGTTGGAACACTCCCCTGGCGGGTGTCGCCCGCTCCCAAGCACCGGTTTGGCACGGTGCCTCCCTACGCGTGTTCACTTTACTACGGCAGGTCCGGGGCGCCTAGGCAGGCGCCCCGCGCGGGCTCGTCAGGGGCCGTACTCGATCAGCCAAGTCATTGTCAGTGAACGTCTTTCCAGTACTCCTGCTTGAGCAGCCAGGCGAGCAGGGTGAAGACGCCGAGGAACAGCAGCACCCAGACCCCCACCGACTTGCGTTGGAGCGCTGCGGGTTCGGCCGCGTACTGCAGGAAGTTCGCGATGTCGCGAGCAACTTCGTCGAACTGGTGAGCATCGAGCGAACCGGCCTGGTGCAGCTCGAACTTCTCGAAGACCGGCGTCACGTCACTCCCGTGTGCCTTGAACGTGGCGGTCTGGATGCCCTGCAAGGACCACAACGCATTCGGCATCGAGGCATTGGGGAACACCGTGTTGTTCCAGCCCAGCGGTCGCGTCGGGTCGAGGTAGAACGACTTCAGGTACGTGTAGATGTAGTCCACGCCCCTGGCACGTGCCATCAGCGACAGGTCCGGCGGCGCAGCGCCGAACCACGTCTTGCCATCCGCCGCGGACATCGACGGCGGAATCTGCTCGCCGAACTTGGCCCCGGTGAAATTCAGGTTGTCCATCACCTGCTGCTCGGTCAGGCCGAGGTCGCTGGCGATGCGCGAATACCGCATGAGCTTGAGCGAGTGGCAGCCCGAGCAGTAGTTGAAGAAAAGCTTGGCGCCGTTCTGCAACGAACCGCGGTCGGACAGGCTGGCACCCGAAGCCTGCAGGTTCGAGCTGCCCGAACTCGCATCGACCGGTGCGGCCAGCGCCATCGCCATGGCCAGGAAGGTGGCGTACAGGAAGTAGCGCATCAGCGGCATGCTCGTCTCAGTCATGGCCAGTCACCCGCTCGGGCACAGGCTTGGTCTTCTCCCAGCCGAGACCGGTGTAGGCCAGCAGGAAGCCGAAGAAGCCGAAGTAGAGTGCCGTGAGGATACGGCCGATCACCGTCTCCACCGGATCGGTTCCAGGTCCTGCGCCGATCTTGCCGAGCCAGACGAAGCACACGCCGAGCACGAAGATCGCGACGCGGAAGCCGGTGCCTCGATAGCGCCAGGACTTCACCTTGCCGCGATCGAGCCATGGCAGGAAGAAAAGCACGACGATCGCGCCGAACATGACGAGGACGCCGGACAACTTGTCGGGGATCACGCGCAACATCGCGTAGAACGGCGTGTAGTACCACACCGGCTTGATGTGCTCCGGCGTGACCAGCCGGTTCGCCTCGACGAAGTTGTCGTGTTCGAGGAACCAGCCACCCGCGGTCGGTTCGAAGAACAGGATGAAGGCGCAGATGATGAGGAAGAATCCGGTATAGAACGTGTCCTTGACCGTGAAGTACGGATGGAACGGCACGCCGTCTGCCGGGGCCTTGTCGGACCAGCGGTTGCCCTTCGGCCCCTTCTTGATCTCCACGCCATCGGGATTGTTCGAGCCGACCTCGTGCAGCGCGAAGATGTGCAGCACGACCAGCAACAACAAAACGAGCGGCAGCGCGATGACATGCAACGCGAAGAAGCGGTTGAGCGTCGCATCCGACGGCAGGTAGTCGCCCATGATCCATTCGGTCAGCGCGCCGCCGATGTACGGGATCGCGCCGAACAGCGAGATGATCACCTTCGCGCCCCAGAACGACATCTGGCCCCACGGCAACACGTAGCCGAGGAACGCTTCCGCCATCAGCACGAGGTAGATCAGCATGCCGAGCACCCACACGAGCTCTCGCGGCTTCTTGTAGGAACCGTACATGATGCCGCGGAACATGTGGATGTAGACGACGACGAAGAAGGCGGACGCGCCGGTGGAGTGCATGTAGCGGATCAGCCAGCCCCAGTCGACGTCGCGCATGATGTATTCGACCGAGGCGAAGGCTTCCGCCGCACTCGGCTTGTAGTGCATGGTGAGGAAGATGCCGGTCAGGATCTGGTTGACCAGCACGACCATCGACAGCACGCCGAAGATGTACCAGATGTTGAAGTTCTTCGGAGCGTAGTACTCCGTCATGTGCTTGCGGTAGAACGGACCGAACGAAGGCGCACGGTCGTTGAACCAGTCCTGCACGCCGGTCACTGCGCGGGTCAGTCGATTCGCCATCACGCAGCCCCCTCGGAGACGCCGATCATGATGTGGCCGTCATCGATGAACCGGTAAGGCGGCACCACGAGGTTGCTCGGCGCCGGCACCCCTGCATAGACGCGTCCGGCCATGTCGAAACGGGACTTGTGGCAAGGGCAGAAGAAGCCGCCCTTCCAGTCCGGGTCGAACGGCTCCGGCTTCAGTTCGGCGTGCAGTTTGGGCGCGCAGCCGAGGTGCGTGCAGAGACCGACGAGGACGAGGACCTCGGGCTTGAGCGAACGGTACTCGTTCTGGGCGAAAGCCGGCTGCTGATCGGTGTTCGTCGACTTCGGGTCGCGAAGGCGGCTGTCCTGCGATGGCAGCGCGTCGAGCTGGGCCTTCGTGCGGCGGATGATCCAGATCGGCTGGCCTCGCCATTCGTACATCACCATCTGCCCGTCTTCGAGCTTGGAGATGTCGGCCTCGACCGGCGCGCCGGCCGTCTGCGCACGAGCGCTCGGCAACCACGACTTGATGAAAGGTATGGCAGCCACCGCAATTCCTGCGCCACCGACGACAGCCGTCGTCGCTGTGAGGAATCTGCGGCGGCCCGTGTCGACGCCGTCATTTGCCATCCGGCACTCCAGAGCACTGCACATTAAGAAGGGAAATGGAGCAAGAACCGTCGGGCAACCCCGAAAATCGTGATAGTTTAACGAAGCACCCCGGGCCGCACAATCAAGCGCGGCGCGGCACGACGTCCGTCCGCGGCGTTGCTTCATCCGCCCCCACACCATGCTCCACAGCAGTCGCCGAGCCGCCCACTTCATCCTGCGCTGCGCCGTGCTCGGGCTGGCGATCGCATTCATCCTGAGTGTGTTCGCACCGGACTGGGTCGGGCGCCTGCGCGGGGACACCACGGCGCCGCGAGCCACGACCGCCGCCACCATTCCGGTCGCGGCGCGACTTGTCGGCCCGGTCTCCTACGCCGACGCGGTCACGCGCGCGGCACCGGCGGTGGTCAACATCTACGCGAACAAGATCACCACGGTGCGCCAGTACCGCATCGTGCCCGACCCGCTCGCCCAGCGCCTGTTCGGCGCGATCGCGGCAGGCCCGCCGTACAAGAAGCGCGAGCAGAGCCTCGGCTCGGGCGTGATCTTCAGTGCGGACGGCTACGTGCTGACGAACAACCACGTCATCAGCGGTGCCGACGACATCCAGATCCTGCTGTTCGACGGACGCGTATCCCAGGCCCGCGTGATAGGCACCGATCAGGACACCGATCTGGCCGTGCTCAAGATCGATGTCGCGGACCTGCCGACGATCGCGATCGCGGAAAGCGACACGGTGACGGTCGGTGACGTCGTGCTGGCGATCGGCAATCCGTTCGGGATCGGCAAGACGGTCACGATGGGCATCGTCAGCGGCACCGGCAGGCAGCTTCGCCTGTCCGAGTACGAGGATTTCATCCAGACCGACGCCGCGATCAACTCGGGCAATTCGGGTGGCGCACTGGTCAATGCGCTCGGCGAACTCGTCGGCATCAACACCGCCGTGTTCTGGAACTCCGGCGGGAACGGTCGCTCAGGCGTGCCCGAAGCACCGCAAGGCATCGGCTTCGCGATTCCGGTCGCCACCGCGAAAGCGGTGCTCGAGCAGATCGTGCGCCACGGCCTCGTCATTCGCGGCTCGCTCGGAGTCGAGTACGCCGACAACACGCTGCCGGGTCCGAACGGAATACCCTCGACCGCCGCCGGCGTGATCGTGCTCGAGGTCGAATCGGGCGGCGCCGCGTCCAGCGCGGGCATCCACCAGGGCGACGTGCTGCTCAAACTGGACGGCAACGACATCCGCAATCAGGCCGACCTGCGCAGCCAGGAAGCGGCGATCGCCCCGGGGACGCTGGTGCGCGTGGAGGGGGTGCGCGAGGGCCTGCCGTTTACGCTCGATGTCACCCTCGGCCAGCGCCGCGCGCGAACGGCGGGCAGCTGAGGACGCGCGACGCAGCGCCTCACAAGGCTTTCCGGTAGCGCTCGCGCAGCGTGGCCACGCGCTCGACGTACACCTTCGTCTCGGCGTAGGGCGGCACGTCGCCGTATTTCTGCACCGCTCCGGGACCGGCGTTGTAGGCCGCCGTCGCCAGACGTTCGTCGCCATCGAAGCTGCGCAGCATCTGGGCGAGATACATCGCGCCACCGCGGATGTTCTGGCCGACGTCGAACGCATCGACGACGCCGAGGTCGGCTGCGGTCCCGGGCATGAGCTGCATCAGTCCTTGCGCTCCCTTGCTCGAGAGCGCCATCGGGTTGAATGCCGACTCCGCATGCATGACCGCGCGCAGCAGGGATGCGTCGACTCCGCTCGCGGTCGCCGCGGCGGCGATCTCGTCCTTGAAGATGTCGAGGTTGAGCCGCGTGCTCGAGAAATCGATCTTCGAGTTGACATCGCAGGCGACGCAGGTCGATATGTAGCTGAACAAGACCGCGAAACGTCCGTCTCGCGGACGGACGTTGGTGTACTCGGTGATGCCGTTGCTGCGGTCGACCCGGTAGACCGAGCCGCGCAGGACCTTCGGCGCCTGCGTCGATGTCGTCGGACCCGTCATCACTTTCGACGTCGGCTCGACCGCCGCCTGCGCCACCGCCGGGGTGGCTGGGGTATCCGCGCTCCCCAACGGCGCGGTCGAGACGACCCCCGAGCTCTGCGCCCTGGGGTCAGGGCGTTCCTCGTAGTCCCAGGCGCGCGAAGGCGCGGGGTTCTCCGTCGGCGACTTGCGCGTGGCGTAGCTCGCCACGGCCTTGCATCCGGTGAACGAGCCCTTGCGGTTCGTAAAGGCAACGCTGCCACCGGGCCCTTCGCATTTGTAGAGCGTCTCCGCGCGCAGCGCCTGCGCGCCCGATGCAAGAAGGGCGGCGAGGAGGAGCGAGGGCATGGGAGCAGGCGGGTTCATGCACGACATGGTCCGCATTGGAACAGGTCAGCGGCGATTGGTTCACCGTTCCGATCACGGAAGGCGAGGCACCCGCCCGCTGGCGATCCCGGGCGCCGATGCGTAAACTACTGGGTTTACTGGCAATTCTCCACTCTCCATGGCCGGCAAGCTGTACATCAAGACGCACGGTTGCCAGATGAACGAGTACGACTCGGCGAAGATGGCCGACGTGCTGCACGCGGCCCAAGGCCTCGAACTGACGACCGACGAGGGCGAGGCCGACGTCATCCTGATCAACACCTGCTCGATCCGCGAGAAGGCGCAGGAAAAGGTCTTCAGCCAGCTCGGCCGTTGGAAACAGCTCAAGCGCGACAAACCGGTCGTGATCGGAGTCGGCGGCTGCGTGGCCAGCCAGGAGGGCGAGGCGATCATACGGCGCGCACCGTTCGTCGATCTCGTGTTCGGTCCGCAAACGCTGCACCGTCTTCCCGAACTGATCGCCAGACGCCAGGCAACCGGCAAGCCCCAGGTCGACATCAGCTTCCCCGAGATCGAGAAGTTCGACCGCCTGCCGGAACCGCGCGCCGAAGGTCCGATGGCCTTCGTCTCGATCATGGAAGGCTGCTCGAAGTACTGCACGTACTGCGTCGTGCCGTATACGCGCGGCGAGGAGATCAGCCGGCCGTTCGACGACGTGGTCGCCGAGATCGCTGTGCTCGCCGAACAGGGTGTGCGCGAGGTCACCCTGCTCGGGCAGAACGTCAACGCCTGGCGCAGTCCGCTGGCCGACGGCAGCATGGCCGACCTCGGCCTGCTGATACACGCGATCGCCGAGATCGACGGCATCGGTCGCATTCGCTTCACGACCTCGCATCCGATGGAATTCGGCGATTCGCTGATCGATGCCTACGCGAACGTGCCGCAACTCGCGAACTTCCTGCACCTGCCCGTGCAGTCCGGTTCGGACCGCATCCTCGCCGCGATGAAGCGCGGCTACACCGCACTCGAGTTCAAGCAGCGCATCCGCAAGCTGCGCGCGGTGCGCCCGGACATCTGCATCTCGTCGGACTTCATCGTCGGCTTCCCGGGCGAGACCGAGGCCGATTTCGAGAAGACGATGAAGCTCGTCGCCGACGTGGGCTTCGACCAGAGCTTCAGCTTCATCTTCTCGGCGCGACCGGGCACCCCCGCTGCCAGTCTCGCCGACGAGACGCCGGTGCACGTCAAGAAGGAGCGTTTGGCGCGCCTGCAGGCCGTACTCGACGCGAACGCGAGAGCGATCAACCTCGGCATGCTGGGATCGACCCAGCGAATCCTTGTGGAAGGACCGAGTCGCCGCGACGTGCGCGAACTGACCGGTCGCACCGAGAACATGCGCAAGGTCAACTTCGCCGGTCCGGAACGCCTTGCCGGCAGCTTCATCGATGTCGTGATCACCGAGGCGATGAGCAATTCACTGCGCGGCCGTGTGGCGACGCTCGACGAACGCGCCGCCTGATCCCACCCGCGGTGCCGAACAGTCGCAAGCCTCTCGACCCCGCGCGCCGCGTTCCTTGCCGACCGCCACGATCCGCTCGCGCGCGGCGAAACCCGGCGCTTGCATGATCGCCACCACCGTTTCAGCAGGCGCGGACAGCGGTGTCCGACCGTCGAGCACAGGTCACATCGTCTCCCGGCGCGGCGGCACGCCTCGCGGCGGCGGATCCCGCAATTGGGTGAGCATGTAAGGGCGCGCTCGAGCGCGCAGGACGACAGGCTCAGGTGGCCGGCGACCCGCCGCGTTTGCGTACGATCAACATCGCGAGCTCGATCGACTGCTCGTAGTTGAGGCGTGGATCGACGCTCGAGCGGTACGCCCTGTTGAGGTCGCTTTCGGTCAGGTCACGCGCGCCACCGAGGCATTCGGTCACGTTCTCGCCGGTGAGCTCGAGATGCACGCCACCGAGGCGCGTGCCGGCAGCCGCGTGGATGTCGAAGGCCTGCTCGAGCTCGCCGCGGATGTTCTCGAAGCGACGCGTCTTGATGCCACTGCCGAGCGACTCGGTGTTGCCATGCATCGGATCGCAGCACCAGAGGACCTTGCGCCCGGCCGCTCGCACCGCCGCGAGCAACGGTGGAAGTGCTTCGGCGATCTGTCGGGCGCCCATCCGGTGGATCAGGGTCAGGCGACCCGACTCGTTGTCGGGATTCAGCGCATCGATCAGTCGCAGCAGCTGGTCGGGCTTCGTCGAAGTGCCGATCTTGACGCCGACCGGATTGCGGATGCCTCGGCAGTACTCCACGTGCGCGCCGTCGAGCGCGGCGGTGCGCATGCCGATCCACGGGAAGTGGGTCGACATGTTGAACCAACCCCATTGACGAGGCACCTGCCGCGTGAGCGACTCCTCGTAGTGCAGCAGCAGGGCTTCGTGGGAAGTGTGGAAGTCCACGCGCTGGAACTCGCCGACCGGCCTGCCGGCGAGCGTTTCCATGAAGCGCAGTGAATCGCCGATCGACTCGACCATGCGCCGGTACTCGGCGTGCAACGGCGAATGCTCGACCCAGGCGAGGTCCCAGTATTCCGGGTGGTGCAGGTCGGCGAACCCGCCATCGATCAGGGCGCGCACGAAATTCATCGTCATCGCCGAGCGCGCGTGCGCCTTGAGCAGACGACGCGGGTCGGCGCGGCGCGACGACGCCGTGAATGCCGGCCCGTTGACGATGTCGCCTCGGTAGCAAGGCAAGGAGATACCGTCGCGCGACTCGCTGTCGGCCGAGCGCGGCTTCGCGTACTGCCCGGCGAAACGCCCGACGCGCACGATCGGCAGGCGCAGGCCGTGCGTCAGCACGAGGCTCATCTGCAACATGACCTTGAGCCGGTTCGAGATCAGCGGCGAGGTGCAGTCGTCGAAGCTCTCGGCGCAATCACCGCCCTGCAACAGGAACCGTCGTCCGTCCGCGGCCTCCGCGAGCAGGGACTTGAGGCTGAGGATCTCCCACGAGGTGACCAGCGGCGGGAGCTCGCCGAGCTGAGCGAGCACCTCGGCCAATTCGCCGGGGTCCTCGTAGGTCGGCTGCTGAACGGCCGGGCGCGCGCGCCACGACGACGGCGTCCAATCGTCGGCGACCTGAACCGGAGTCACGCTGCGTTCGCGCTGCATGGAAACCCTGATTGCTGCGGTGCGAGAAAATGATCATGCCACAGCGCAGCCATGGATTCAGCGCATGCGGCGGAACCCGGCCCAGAGCAGCACCAGCGCGATGACCACGAACCAGATCAGCACCCAGGCCGGCATCGACAAGCCGAGGAACGTCCAGTCGATGACGCCACAGTCCTGATCGCGGATGAAGATCGCGCCGAGGAACTTCGGCAGGCCGTAGTTCTGCAACGCATACTCGAACGACGGCGCGCAACCGTCGAGTTGCTCAGGCGCCGTCAGCGCCAGCTGCTGGAGGTAGACATGCCGCCCGGCGACATAGGCGCCGGTTCCTGCCATCAGTGCACCGAGGATGCCGTAAACGCGGCGCCCGACGACTCCGGGCCGATGCAGCACGGCGATCAGGGCGACCAGTCCGGTTGCGCAGACGAAAACCCTTTGCACCATGCACAGCATGCATGGCTCGAACCCCTGCACGTGCTGGGCGAACAGTGCGTAGCCCATCAAGGCGGCACAGGCGAAGGCGACGAGGGCGAATGGCGAGTAGCCGGGGGTGCGGAGCGATGGCATGCGTGGCCTCGTTGATGGCGATGGATGCACGGTGCTGACCGCGCCTCATCGACGGGGTTCCCGCCCGACCGCCTCGGCGCTGGGGCGCGCCGGAACGAAAAAGCCCCGCATCGGCGGGGCTTTCGAGCGCGGTCCGGAGTGGACTCAGTCTTCCTGGGCGACAGTCGCGGTTGCCGGGCGATCCAGCAACTCGACGTAGGCCATCGGCGCATTGTCGCCGGGTCGGAAACCGCACTTCAGGATGCGCAGGTAACCACCCTTGCGTTCGCGGAAGCGTGGACCGAGTTCGACGAACAGCTTGCCGACGGCCTGCTTGTCGCGCAGGCGCGCGAACGCGAGACGGCGGTTGGCGACGCCATCGGTCTTCGCCAGCGTGATGAGCGGCTCGGCGACGCGGCGCAGTTCCTTGGCCTTCGGCAGAGTCGTGCGGATCAGTTCGTGCTTGAACAGCGATGCCGCCATGTTCTTGAACATGGCTTCACGGTGGCTGCTCGTGCGGCTGAACTTGCGACCGGATTTCTGGTGACGCATGGTGGAAACCTCTCGTCTCGATTGTTATGAGAATCCGGCTCTAGGGTCCGGTTCCCGCGGAAATCCGCTTTTATTTTTTCAACCCTTCAAGAAACGGGCTGTCGGTAAAAAGTGCGGCCATGGATGGCCGCTTATGGAGTTCCGGGGGAACGTATGTCCGATCCCGCGAAACCCGATCCTGCCCAGCGATCACGGACGATCGCACCAGCCACGGACGATCGCGCTAGCCCAACTGCATGCCGTGGGCGATGCCCGGTGGCGGCCACGACTCGAGCTTCATGCCGAGCGAAAGGCCGCGTTGTCCGAGAACATCCTTGATTTCGGTCAGCGACTTCTTGCCGAGATTCGGCGTCTTGAGCAGTTCGACCTCGGTCTTCTGCACCAGGTCGCCGATGTAATAGATGCTCTCGGCCTTCAGGCAGTTCGCCGAACGCACGGTCAGCTCGAGATCGTCGATCGGACGCAGCAACACCGGATCGACGCCGCTCTTGTCGGCCTTCGAGCTTTCGCTCTCGCGACGCGTGAAGTCGCCGAACACGGAAATCTGATCCTGCAGGATCTCGGCGGCCTTGCGCACGGCTTCCTCGGCATCGATCGCGCCGTTGGTGTCGATCTCGAGGACCAGCTTGTCGAGGTCGGTGCGCTGCTCGAGGCGAGCGCTGTCGACCTGATAGGAGACCCGACGGACCGGACAGAACGAAGCATCGAGTTGCAACCGGCCGATGGGACGCGCTTCCTCGTCCGGCAGGCGGCGCGAAACGGCCGGCTGGTAGCCGACGCCACGCACGACCTTCAGGCGCATGTTGAGGCCGACATCCTTGGTCAGGTGGCAGATGACGTGGTCCGGATTGACGATCTCGACCGAGTGGTCGACCTTGATGTCGCCGGCGGTCACCACGCCCTTGCCCTTCTTGCTCAGCGTCAGCGTCGTTTCGTCATGCCCGTGCATGCGGATCGCGACGTCCTTGATGTTGAGCAGGACTTCGATGACGTCTTCCTGCAGGCCTTCGAGCGTGGTGTACTCGTGCAGAACATTGTCGATCTCGACTTCGACGACGGCGCAGCCGGGGATCGAGGACAGCAGAACACGGCGCAGCGCATTGCCGAGCGTGTGACCGAAGCCGCGCTCCATCGGCTCGACCACGACTTTCGCGTGGTTCGCGCCGATGCGCTCGACCTGGATGCCGCGCGGACGCAGCACGTTGGTGGACGATCCTGCCATGAACAGGGACTCCGAAAGGATGACGATGAATTACTTGGAGTAGAGCTCGATGATCAGGCTCTCGTTGATGTCCGAGGGCAGATCCGAGCGCTCGGGCAACGACTTGAAGATGCCCGTGAACTTCTTCGCGTCGACTTCGACCCACGAAGGCGCGAGGTCCATTTCCTGCGAGACGGTCACCGACTCCTGCACGCGCAACTGGCTGCGCGCACGCTCGGTCAGCGCGACCTCGTCGCCGGCCTTGACCTGGAATGAAGGCAGGTTGACGCGCTTGCCGTTGACGTGCACGGCGCCGTGCGAAACGAGCTGGCGGGCCTGCGAGCGGGTGACCGCGAAGCCCATGCGGTAGACGACGTTGTCCAGACGCGACTCGAGCTGGCGCAGCAGGTTCTCGCCCGTGTTGCCCTTCTGGTTCGACGCCTTGACGTAGTACTTGTGGAACTGGCGCTCGAGCAAGCCATAGATGCGCTTGACCTTCTGCTTCTCGCGCAGCTGCACGCCGTAATCCGACAGGCGGCCCTTGCGGGCGGCGCCGTGCTGCCCGGGCTTCTGCTCGAGCTTGCACTTCGAGTCGACCGCGCGAGCCGGGCTCTTGAGGCTGAGGTCGGCGCCTTCACGGCGCGCCAGCTTGCAGGTAGGTCCGATATAACGAGCCATGGTGACTATCTCTGGTTGGGAAAGCCGGCCCCGCGGGGCCGGTTCCTGGTTTTCGTGATCGGGGTCGAGCGACTCAGACGCGACGCTTCTTCGGCGGACGGCAGCCGTTGTGCGGAATCGGCGTCACGTCGATGATGTTGGTGACCTTGAAGCCGACGTTGTTGAGCGAACGCACGGCCGACTCGCGACCCGGGCCGGGGCCCTTGATGCGGACCTCGATCGTCTTGACGCCGTACTCGGAAGCCGCGCGCGCGGCCTTCTCCGCCGCGACCTGCGCAGCAAACGGGGTCGACTTGCGCGATCCGCGGAAACCGGCGCCGCCGGCCGTGGCCCACGAGAGCGCATTGCCCTGGCGATCGGTGATGGTGACGACGGTGTTGTTGAACGAAGCCTGCACGTGGCAGACGGCATCCGTGACAACGCGCTTGATCTTCTTCTTCGGCTTGGCGACCGGCTTGTTCATGGGGCGATTCCGGGCAGGTTATTTCTTGATCGCACGACGCGGACCCTTGCGGGTACGGGCATTGGTGCGCGTACGCTGGCCGCGCAGCGGCAGGCCGCGACGATGGCGCAGGCCGCGATAGCAGCCGAGGTCGATGAGGCGCTTGATGGCGATGCCGACCTCACGGCGAAGGTCGCCCTCGACCGTGTACTTGGCCACCTCGTGGCGGATGCGCTCGACTTCAGCTTCGGTCAGGTCCTTGATCTTGGTCGTCGGCGTTACACCCGCGTCCACACAGACCTTCTTCGATCGCGAACGACCGATGCCGAAGATGCTCTGCAATCCAACCCATGCATGTTTCTGGACCGGGAGGTTTACACCCGCGATGCGCGCCATGTTTGAATGTCTCCAAGAGAACCGATTGCGCAGTGAACTTAGTATTGTATCCGGATCGGGGGGCCTGCGAAACCCCCTCGATCCCGTTTGCCGTCCGTCGTGGCCACCCGAGGCCCGGACGGTGAACCTGCCTCAGCGCCCCTTGAGGTTCGCTTTCTTGAGCAGGCTTTCGTACTGGTGCGAAACCAGGTGGGCCTGGATCTGCGCGGTGAAGTCCATCACCACGACCACGACGATCAGCAGGGACGTGCCGCCGAAGTAGAACGGCACCTTCCACGCGTTGTGCAGGAGGTCCGGGACCAGGCACACCAGAACCAGGTAGATCGCCCCGATGCCGGTCAACCGGGTCATCACGCCGTCGATGTAGTCGGCGGTCGCCTTGCCGGGGCGGATGCCCGGGATCAGCGCACCCGAACGCTTGAGGTTGTCCGCGGTTTCCTGCGAGTTGAATACGAGCGCCGTGTAGAAGAACGCGAAGACGACGATCATCAGCGCGTAGATCACCATGTGCAGCGGCTCGCCGGGACCCAGCGCCGTGGTGAGGTTCTGCAGCCAGCGGATCTCGCTGGAATTGCTGAACCAGGCAGCCGCGGTGGCCGGGAACATGATCAGGCTCGATGCGAAGATCGGCGGGATGACGCCGGCCATGTTGATCTTCAGCGGCAGATGCGAGCTCTGGTTCATGTAGGCACGACCCGCCCCGCCCTGCCGTCGCGCGTAGTTGACCGTGATGCGACGCTGTCCGCGCTCGACGAAAACGACGAAGGCGGTCACCACGAGCACCGCCGCGAGCACCAGGAACAGCGTCAGCGGATTGAGTTCGCCGTTGCTGGCCATGCCGAGCGTGTGCACGACCGCGGTCGGCAGCCCGGCGACGATGCCGGCGAAGATCAGCAGCGAAATGCCGTTGCCGATGCCGCGCTCGGTGATCTGCTCACCGAGCCACATCAGGAAAAGGGTGCCGGCAGTCAACCCGACCACCGTCCCGAAGACGAAGCTCGGGCCCGGCGCATAGACGACGCCTGCCTGGGTCTGCAGCATCGTGGCGACGCCGAACGACTGGAACGCCGCCAGGCCCACCGTGCCCCAACGCGTATAGGTCGTCAGCTTGCGCCGCCCGGACTCGCCTTCCTTCTTGAGCGCCTGCCAGGCCGGGATCACCGAACTGAACAGCTGGACGACAATCGACGCCGAAATGTAGGGGATCACGCCGAGCGCGAACAGCGAGAACCGGCTGAGCGCGCCACCCGAGAACATGTTGAACATGTCGATCAGGCCGCCGCTCTGCGAGATGAGGCGCGCCATCGCCTCCGGGTTCACCCCGGGGACCGGGATGAACGAGCCGAATCGGAACACGATCAGTGCGCCGACCACGAACAGCAGGCGCTGCTTGAGTTCGGTCAGCTTGCCGAGCGAGGCGAGACCCTTGGACTGCGATGTTGCCACCGATTACTCCACGCTGCCGCCGGCAGCCTCGATCGCCGCGCGTGCACCGGCAGTCGCCGCGACGCCGCGGAGCGTGATCGCACGGGTCAGTTCGCCCTTCTTCACGATCTTGGCGCGTTCGGCACGCGTTTCGACCAGACCGGCCGCCTTCAGCGCGTCGAAATCGATCACGTCGAGGCCGAGTGCGCCGAGCTTGTAGAGCAGCACCTCGGAGATCTCCTGGGCCTTCTTCGAGCGAAAACCCACCTTCGGCAGGCGACGCTGCAGCGGCATCTGGCCGCCTTCGAAGCCGGCCTTGATCTTGCCCTTGCCCGTGCGCGCATACGAACCCTTGTGGCCACGGCCGGCTGTCTTGCCAAGGCCGGATCCGATGCCGCGACCGACGCGCACGCCCTTCTTGCGGGCACCAGTGGCAGGCTTGAGAGTGTTCAGACGCATGGAATCAGTTCCTTGTTCTGGGCGACGCTTACGCGTCACCTTCAACGCGCACCAGGTAGCTGACCTTGCTGATCAGCCCGCGCACGGACGGAGAATCTTTCAGTTCGCGCACGTCATTGAGCTTGCGCAGTCCGAGCGCGCGCACGCTGAGCCGATGGATGGCCTTGCAGCTGTTCGGGCTCTTGACCAGGCGCACGCGCACGGTCTTGGATTCGTTAGCCATTGCCGAGTACCTCGTCGAGCGTCTTGCCGCGCTTCGAAGCGATGCGCTGGGGCGTCGCCATCGCGTTGAGACCGTTGATCGTGGCGCGCACGAGATTGATCGGGTTGCGGGAACCGACCGCCTTGGCGAGAACATTCTTCACGCCGACGACCTCGAGGACGGCGCGCATCGCGCCGCCGGCGATGACACCGGTGCCCTCGGAAGCGGGCTGCATGTAGACGCGCGCAGCGCCGTGGTTGGCCTTGACGGCGTGCCACAGCGTGCCTTCCTTGAGCTGCACGCGAATCATGTTCTTGCGCGCGCGCTCCATCGCCTTCTGGATGGCGATCGGCACTTCCCGCGCCTTGCCGTAGCCGAAGCCGACACGACCATCGCCGTCACCGACGACAGTCAAGGCCGTGAAACTCATCTGGCGGCCACCCTTGACGGTCTTCGCCACGCGGTTCACCGCGATCAGCTTCTCGAGCAAGCCGTCGCTGTTCTCACGATCATTGGTTGACATGCTTCACCTTTGTTGCCGACCGCAAGGCGGACCGGACTTCTGCTTGCGGCTGGAGCCGCTTGGAGTTGTGTTTGGAACGATGGACCGGAGCGGGATCGATGCGGATTTGCCGGGCCGGGCATGCCGCCCGGATCATCCGACCGATCAGAACTTCAGGCCGGCCTCGCGCGCTGCTTCGGCCAGGGCCTGGATGCGACCGTGATAGCGGAAGCCGGAACGGTCGAACGCGACTTTCTCGACACCCGCCTTGAGAGCACGCTCCGCTACCGTCTTGCCGACCAGCGCGGCGGCATCCTTGTTCTTCGTGCCCTTTAGGCCTTCGGCGACGGACTTCTGCACGGTCGACGCGGCCGCGATAACCTTGTCGCCCGCAGCCGTCACGACCTGCGCGTAGATGTGCTGCCCCGTGCGATGCACGCTGAGGCGCGCGACACCCAGTTCGCGAATGTGCATGCGCGTCGACTTCGCTCGACGCAGTCTTGCATTGTTCTTTTCCACGATATCTCTCCGAAGAAGCGGATTGGCCGATACTGCCGTCGCCGCGGGACGCATCTCGCATCCGCGCGAACGCGCGCAGGCTTATGCCTTCTTGGCTTCCTTCAACGTGATCTTTTCACCCGAGTAGCGCACGCCCTTGCCCTTGTAGGGTTCCGGCGGGCGGAAGGAACGAATCTTCGCGGCGGCTTCACCGACACCCTGCTTGTCGGCGCCCTTGACCAGGATCTCGGTCTGCGTCGGCACTTCGAGCGTGATGCCTTCCGGTGCCTTGAACAGGACCGGATGCGAATAGCCGAGGCTGAGGTTCAGATCCTTGCCCTGCAGCGCGGCACGATATCCGACACCGAACAGTTCGAGCTTGCGCTGATAGCCTTCGTTCACGCCGGTGACCATGTTGGCAACGAGCGCGCGGGCAGTGCCGGCCATCTTGACATCGTTCGCGGTCTTGCCGGCGAGGAGAACCTGGCCGTCCTTGACCTCGGCCACGACTCCCGGGGGCGTCGGCAACTTCAGCGAACCCTTCGGGCCCTTGACCGTGATCGCCTCGGCGTTCACCTGGATGTCGACGCCCTTCGGGATCGAAACGGGTTTCTTGGCAACGCGTGACATGCTTGTGCTCCTTAGGCCACGATGCCGATGACTTCGCCGCCGAGACCCTTCTGGCGGGCATGGGCGTCGGTCATGATTCCAGACGACGTGGAGACAATCGACACGCCGAGCCCGTTCAGCACCTTCGGCAGCTCGTTCTTGCCGCGATAGACGCGCAGGCCGGACCGGCTCACGCGTTCGAGGCGTTCGATGACCGGCTTGCCCTCGTAATACTTGAGGGCGATCTCGAGCTCGGGCTTGCCCTCGTTCGAGCGCACCTGATAGTCCGTCACGTAGCCTTCGTCCTTGAGGAGCGTGGCGAGGGCCAGCTTGACGCGCGAAGACGGCATGCTCACGACGCGCTTGCCCGTCAACTGGGCGTTGCGAATGCGCGTGAACATGTCGGCGATGGGATCAGTCATGCTCATGATTCAAAATCCTTGCTGAGGCATCGATATCCGGCGACTTACCAGCTTGCCTTGCGCAAGCCCGGCACGTCGCCACGCATGGTCGCTTCACGCAACTTCATGCGGCCGAGGCCGAATTTCTGGTAGACACCGCGGGAACGACCGGTCTGTGCACAGCGGTTGCGCTGGCGCGACGGACTGGAGTCGCGGGGTAGTTTCTGCAGCTTGGTGGCGGCTTCGAGCTTCTCCTCGTACGACGCCTTCGGGCTGCTGACGATCTCTTTCAGCTGCTTGCGCTTCGCCGCGTGCCGCTTGACGAGCTTCTCGCGCTTGAGCTCGCGCTCGATCATGGAAGTCTTGGCCATTGCCGTGGGTCCTGCTTGCTTGATTCGGTCAGTTGCGGAACGGGAAGCCGAACGCCTCGAGCAGCGCCTTCGCTTCCTCGTCGGTGCGCGCGGTCGTCGTGACGGCGATGTCCATGCCGCGCAGCGCGTCGATCTGGTCGAAATCGATCTCCGGGAAGATGATCTGTTCCTTGACGCCCATGTTGTAGTTGCCGCGACCGTCGAACGAGCGGCCGGAGATTCCGCGGAAGTCGCGCACGCGCGGCAGCGAGATGTTCACCAGTCGATCGATGAACTCGTACATCTGCTTGCGGCGCAGCGTGACCTTGCAACCGATCGGCCAGTTCTCGCGGATCTTGAACGTCGCTATCGACTTCTTCGAGAGCGTCACGATCGGCTTCTGGCCCGAGATCTTGGCCATGTCGGCAACCGCGTTCTCGAGGATCTTCTTGTTGCCGACAGCCTCGCCCACGCCCATGTTGAGCGTGACCTTGCTCAGTCGCGGGACCTGCATCGGATTCGTGTAGCCGAAACGCTCGGTGAGCTTCGGCACGATCGATTCTTTGTAGATGTTTTCAAGACGCGTCGTCATGGCGGGCCTCAAGCGTCGATCACTTCGCCGGACGGGCGGTAAACGCGCACCTTGCGACCGTCTTCAAGATTCTTGAAGCCGACGCGCGCGCCCTTGCCCGTGGCGGGATTGAACAACTGGACATTGGATGCATCGATGGAAGCCTCGCGCTCGACGATGCCGCCCGGCTGGTTCGCCTGGGGATTCGGCTTCGTGTGGCGCTTGACGAGGTTGATGTTCTGAACGAACACGCGGTCACCGACCACGCGCACGACCTCGCCCTTCTGACCCTTGTTCTTGCCGGCGATCACGATGACTTGATCGCCTTTGCGGATGCGGTTCATGGCTACTTCCCGTTACAGCACTTCTGGAGCGAGCGAGACGATCTTCATGAACTTCTCGCTGCGCAGCTCACGCGTCACCGGCCCGAAGATGCGGGTGCCGATCGGCTCGAGCTTGTTGTTGAGGAGGACGGCAGCATTGCCGTCGAAGCGGATCAGCGATCCGTCCGCGCGACGCACGCCCTTGCGCGTGCGCACGACGACGGCGTCGTACACCTCGCCCTTCTTGACCTTGCCGCGCGGAATCGCTTCACGCACCGACACCTTGATGACGTCACCGATCTGGGCGTAACGGCGCTTGGAACCGCCGAGCACCTTGATGCACATCAGTTCGCGAGCACCGCTGTTGTCCGCCGCGGCCAGCGTGGTCTGCATCTGGATCATGTTGCTTGCTCCTTACGTCCGGGGCCGTGGTTACTGCGCGGCCCGCGTGACGATCTCGACCACGCGCCAGTTCTTCGTCTTCGACAGCGGACGGGTTTCGGAAATGCGGACGACGTCGCCCTCCTTGCATTCGCCGTTGGCGTCGTGCGCATGCACCTTGGTCGAGCGGCGCACGATCTTCCCGTACAACGGGTGCTGCACCTGGCGCTCGAGCAGGACGGTTACCGTCTTCTGCATCTTGTTGCTGACGACACGCCCTTCAAGCGTGCGCGTGCTCTTCTCTGTCTCGCTCATCGCATGTCGTCCTTACTTCTTGTTGCCGAGCAGGGTCTTGACCTGCGCGATCTCGCGGCGCACGCGACCGAACTGGTGCGTCTGGGCGAGCTGGCCCGAGCCCTTCTGCATGCGCAGGTTGAACTGCTCCCGGCGCAGCTCGCCGAGGTGCTCGTTCAACTCCTTCTCCGACTTCTGGCGAAGTTCTTTCAGTTCCATCACAGCACCGTTCTGGCTACGAACTGGGTTTGTACCGACAGCTTGGCGGCGGCCAGGCGGAACGCCTCGCGGGCGGTCGTTTCGTCGACGCCCTCGATCTCGTAGAGCATGCGGCCCGGCTGCACCGGCGCCACCCACAACTCGACGTTGCCCTTGCCGTTGCCCATGCGGACTTCGATCGGCTTCTTGGTGATCGGCTTGTCCGGGAACACGCGGATCCACAGCTTGCCGCCACGCTTGACGAATCGCGTGATGCAGCGGCGCGCCGCCTCGATCTGGCGCGCGGTCAGGTGGCCGTGGGTCGTCGCCTTGAGGCCGTACGCGCCGAAGCTGACCTTCGTGGCGACGTAGGACAGACCCGGGTTGCGGCCCTTCTGCACCTTGCGGTACTTGGTTCGCTTCGGTTGCAACATGATTTCGGTTCCTTACTTCGCGGCCGGAGCGCGACGCGGGGCGCGCTCCTCGCTCGCCTCCACCTTCGCTTCCTGGGTCGCCGCGTGGAGATCGAAGATCTCGCCCTTGTAGATCCACACCTTGACGCCGATCACGCCGTAGGTCGTGTTCGCCTCGGCGAAGCCGTAGTCGATGTCGGCACGCAGCGTATGCAGCGGAACGCGACCCTCGCGTGCCCATTCCGAACGCGCGATCTCGGCACCGTTGAGGCGACCACCGACGTTGACCTTGATGCCGAGGGCACCGAGGCGCATCGCATTCTGCACCGAGCGCTTCATCGCGCGGCGGAACATGATGCGGCGCTCGAGCTGCTGGGCGATCGACTCGGCGACGAGTTGGGCATCGAGCTCCGGCTTGCGGACCTCGGTCACGTTGATGTGGGCGGGCACGCCCATCACCTGCGAGACTTCCTTGCGCAGCTTCTCGATGTCCTCGCCCTTCTTGCCGATCACGACGCCCGGACGGGCTGTGTGAATCGTCACGCGTGCCGACTTGGCCGGTCGCTCGATCTGGATCTTCGAGATTCCGGCCTGGGCGAGCTTCTTCTTCAGCAGCTCGCGCACCTTGAGGTCGGCAATCAGGTAGCCGGCGAAATCGCGCTTGTTGGCGAACCACTTCGAGTTCCAGTCCTTGGAAATGCCGAGGCGGAAGCCGGTGGGATTGACTTTGTGACCCATCGTTAGCGTCCTTTACTCGCCCACGACCACGGTGATGTGGCTGGTGCGCTTGGAGATACGGTTGCCACGGCCCTTGGCACGCGCATGCATGCGCTTCAGCACCGGGCCGTCGTCCACGAAGATCTTCGAAACCTTCAGCTCGTCGACGTCGGCGCCGAGATTGTTCTCGGCATTGGCGACCGCCGAGAGCAGTACCTTCTTGACGATGTGCGCCGCCTTCTTGTTGCTGAAGGCGAGCAGGTTGGTCGCGTTGCCGACATCAAGGCCGCGAACCTGGTCGGCGACCAGGCGGACCTTCTGGGCGGAGATGCGCGCGCTGCGCAGAATCGCTTTGGCTTCCACGGTGCGTTCTCCCTTACTTCTTCTTCGCGTCGGCGGCTTTCTTGTCGCCGGAGTGACCCTTGAACGTGCGGGTCACGGCGAATTCGCCGAGCTTGTGGCCGACCATGTTCTCGTTGACCAGCACGGGCACGTGCTGGCGTCCGTTGTGGATGGCGAGCGTGAGCCCGACCATCTCCGGCGAAATCATGGAGCGGCGCGACCAGGTCTTGATCGGGCGCTTGTTGTTGGCAGCCGAGGCAACCTCCACCTTCTTGAGCAGGTGGTGGTCGATGAACGGGCCTTTCTTCAGTGAGCGAGCCATGATCTATTTCAACCCCTGCGATCGCGCACGATGAACTGGTCGGTGCGCTTGTTCTTGCGAGTCTTGTAACCCTTGGTCGGCATGCCCCACGGCGACACCGGATGCGGGTTGCCCTGTCCGGCCTTGGCTTCGCCACCGCCGTGCGGATGGTCGACCGGATTCATGGCCGCACCACGAACGGTGGGACGCACGCCGCGCCACCGGCTGGCGCCGGCCTTGCCGAGCTTCTCGAGGCTGTGTTCCGAATTGCCGACCTCGCCGATCGTCGCGCGGCACTCGGCCGGCACCTTGCGCATCTCGCCGGAGCGCAGGCGCAGGGTTGCATGGCCCTGCTCGCGCGCGACGAGCTGCGCCGAGGCGCCAGCGGCGCGTGCGAGCTGCGCACCCTTGCCGGGCTTCATCTCGATGCAATGCACGGTCGAACCGATCGGGATGTTGCGCAACGGCAGCGAATTGCCGACCTTGATCGGCGCCTCGCGACCGGCCATCAGCTGGTCGCCGACCTGTGCACCCTTCGGCGCGATGATGTAGCGGCGCTCCCCGTCGACGTACAGCAGCAGCGCAATGTGCGCGGTGCGGTTCGGATCGTACTCAAGGCGCTCGATGCGGCAGGCGATGCCTTCCTTGTCACGCTTGAAGTCGATGATGCGGTAGTGCTGCTTCGAGCCACCGCCCTTGTGGCGCGTGGTGATCCGGCCGTAGTGGTTGCGACCACCCGACTTGTTCTGCGACTCGGTCAGCGGCGCATACGGCGAGCCCTTGTGCAGTCCCGGCGTCGAGACGCGGACTGCGGAACGGCGACCTGCCGATGTGGGTTTGAGAGTAATCAGTGCCATTTCTGTTTTCCTGATTTCCGCGGACGCCTGGGCGTCCGCAGCCACCTTTAGGCCTTGGCCATCACGTCGATCGACTGGCCTTCGCCGAGGCGCACGTACGCCTTGCGCTTGCCACCGCGCGAACCGGAGCGCTGGCGGAATGCCTTGGTCTTTCCCTTGATGTTGACCACGTTGACCGACTCGACCTGCACGTTGAACAGCTGTTCGACGGCCGCCTTCACGTCGGCCTTGCTGGAACCTTGCGCCACTTCGAACACGTACTGGTTGGTTTCCTGCAGGCGGGCGGTCTTCTCGGAAATGAGAGGCGCACGCAGCACGCTGTAGAGGTTCTCTTTCACGCCAGCCACTCCTCGATCTTCTTGACCGATTCGACGGTCATGAACACGTGGTCCGCGCCGACGAGGCTGACCGGATCCAGCGCGGCGACGTCGACGACGTGCAGGTACGGGATGTTGCGCGCAGCCAGGTAGAGCGCCTCTGGCGCGTTCTCGGCGACCAGCACGGTGCGACCCGTCGCCTCGTAACCGGCCAGCTTGTCCACCAGCGCCTTCGTCTTCGGCTTCTCGATACCGAACGACTCGACGAGGCGCAGGCGGCCCTGGCGATTCAGCTCCGACAGGATCGAGGCGAACGCGCCGCGATACATCTTGCGGTTGACCTTCTGCGCGAAGCTGCGCGGACGCGCGGCGAAACTGACACCACCGCCAACGAAGATCGGGGCACGGTAGTCACCGTGGCGTGCGCCGCCACCCTTCTGCTTCTTGAACTTCTTCGTGGTGCCGGAAAGATCGGAACGCGACTTCTGCGCCTTGGTGCCGGCGCGACCCGCATTGCGATACGAAACGACGACCTGATGCACGAGATCGTGGCGGAATTCCTGGCCGAACACGGCCTCGGAAACGCTGACCGGCTGAGCGCCGATGACATTGAGTTCCATGGCGTCGCTCCTCAGGCCTTGACCGCGGGTCGGATGATCACGTCGCCGCCCGGTGCTCCGGGCACCGAACCCTTGATCGCGATCAGGTGGCGCTCGCTGTCGATGCGGACGACCTCGAGGTTCATCGACGAACGGCGAACGGCGCCCATGTGGCCCGACATCTTCTTGCCCGGGAACACGCGACCCGGCGTCTGGCGCTGGCCGATCGAGCCCGGCGCGCGGTGCGACAGCGAGTTGCCGTGCGTCGCATCACCCATCGTGAAATGATGGCGCTTGATCGTGCCCTGGAAGCCCTTGCCCTTGGTGATGCCGGCAACATCGACGACCTGGCCGACGCTGAAGACCTCATCGGCCTTGATCTCGCCGCCGACGCTGAACTTGGCCGCTTCGGCCGCGTCGACGCGGAACTCCCACAGCCCACGGCCGGCCTCGACCTTGGCCTTGGCGTAGTGACCCGCCTGCGGCTTGTTGACGAGCGCGGCGCGCTTCGAACCCGCCGTCACCTGGACGGCACTGTAGCCGTCGGTCTCCGTCGTCTTCACCTGGGTCACCCGGTTCGGCGTCGCTTCGATCAGCGTCACCGGCACCGAACGGCCGTCGTCAGTGAAGACCCGGCTCATGCCGCATTTGCGGCCAACCAATCCGATACTCATCGTCGTGTCCTATCGCGGGCCGCTGGTCAATAGAGCTTGATCTGGACGTCCACACCGGCGGCCAGGTCGAGCTTCATGAGGGCATCCACGGTCTTGTCGTTGGGATCCACGATATCCAGCACGCGCTTGTGTACGCGCGTTTCGTACTGGTCGCGGGCATCCTTGTCTGCATGCGGCGACACCAGGATGGTGTAGCGCTCGATCTTCGTCGGCAGCGGGATTGGTCCGCGTACCTGGGCGCCTGTGCGCTTCGCGGTCTCGACGATCTCGCTCGCCGAGCGATCGATCAGGCGATGGTCGAACGCCTTGAGCCTGATGCGAATCTTCTGGTCAGCCATTGCCGTGATTCCTGATGTAAAGAGCGACGGGATCGGACTCATTGGCCGATCCCCAAAAAAACCGAGCGAGCCAGTTTCCCGGCTCGCTCAGACAGAGGAGTGTAATACGCGCCGAACAAAGTCGTCAACAGGCGTTGACGGCTTTTATCGGAGCACGCATCCCTGTCCGGCGAACACGAAGCACATCCTGTGCCTCCTTTCGCTGTCAGTCGGCACGTCTCCGCGCCGACCAAGCTCGAAAGGATACCACGAAAGTGGCGGCCTCTCGATCGATCTCTTCGAACTTACTGGACGATCTTGGCGACGACGCCGGCACCGACCGTGCGACCACCCTCGCGGATCGCGAAGCGCAGGCCTTCATCCATCGCGATCGGCGCGATCAGCGTCACCACCATCTTCACGTTGTCGCCCGGCATCACCATCTCGACGCCTTCCGGCAGCTCGCACGCGCCCGTCACGTCCGTCGTGCGGAAGTAGAACTGCGGAC